>JBKPKI010000106.1:0-3953 GCA_046731055.1 Actinomycetota bacterium
CGGGAAGACGTCTTCCACGACCTCCTCCGCGAGGATGGGGCCGCCCGCCGCGATCCGGCCGACCATCGGGACGTAGGACGGCTCGGGCCGGGCATCGCCGGAACCCGTCTCGTCATAGACCCCCTCGAGGATCTCGCTGGCGCGCAAGTCGCCGGAGCGGTACCCGCGGGCTTGGGGGTCGCTGTCCGGCGAGACGATCTCCATCGCCCTTGGCCGGTTGGGGTCGCGTCGGATGTAGCCCTTGCGCTCCAGCGCCGCGAGCTGATGCGCCACGCTGCTAGGGCTGGTCAGGCCCACCCACTCGCCGATCTCGCGGAGGCTGGGTGGGTAGCCCCGGCGGTCCACCGAGTTGCGGATCACCTCGAGGACCCGCCGCTGTCGGACCGTCAGGGCGGCCCCCAGTCCGCCGTCGGGATCCCGTTCGGGCATCTCCCGGACCTCGGCCATCGTCACCACTCCTTCGTCGGACCTGCCCGTGCGGTTGCTCTGCGGTTACGCGTCGTGCGCCGGCAAAGGCCGGTATGCGTCGGAATTGCCTGTCTGGTGGAGCCGGTTCCGCCGCGGCCGGCGGCAGGTCCCCACTGCTTCGACACCGGCGTCGTATGCCTGGTCTGGTCGAAGGAAGCACGGCTTCGGTCACATCCGCCCAGGTCAGGCGGCCTGTCGGCGCCGAATGCTGCACTTCTCGCATGGCCTCAGACTACGGCTCTCGAACGTCAGTACCAAACATCTGTTCGAGGCGTGTCTTCCTGTTTTCGAACATCCGTGCTAAGAATGGGTCATACAGCAGTTCGTACACAGGTTCGAGTGTCGGCCGGCTCGACTCGATCGTTATCCCCGTGGAGGCTCCCATGAGCGCAGCGCTCGCCCTCGACATCGAGCTCAATCCGCTGGTCGATCCGAAGGGACCGACAGGCCCGTCGCGGCCCTCTCTGCGGCTCGTTCCTACCGGACCCGACGTCGAGCCGTGGGTGCGCCCCATCCGGCTCAGTCGACGCGGTCGACTCGCCCGCACCGCCGGATTGCTCGTCGTAGCAACGGCTTTGGTATGGACGCTCATCACCACCGTCTCGGCCGGAGCGACGGCACTGCACCACACCGTGACCGTGGAGTCCGGTCAGACACTGTCGGCCATCGCGTCTCTCGAGATGCCCGGCACCCCGGTCCGGGAAGGCGTCGCCCGGATCCAACTCGCCAACGGGCTCAGCTCCAGCGACGTGCACGTCGGCCAGGTCCTCCAGATTCCCGCCGAGGGCTGAAGCGGCGAGCATCCGTCGCATACAGCCGTCCGGCGGCCCTAGACGGCGCCAGGCCTCGACCCCCTGGTCGCCGACCTCGAGAAGAGGCGCACGCCGCCCACCGACGATCGGTGGGCGGCGTTCGACGTCGGCCCTTCCTCAGTCAGCCTTGGCTTGGCCTTTCATCAGTGGGCCCGGCTTGGCCCTGCATCGGACGGCCTCGACCCTTCATCGGTCGGCCCTGGCTTGGCCGCAGAGGCAGCTGTGGACAGACCGATCTCCGGCTGCCCTCTGCTTTCTAGGCTCAGGAACGGAGGTGGCGATGCACATCGAGGTCGAGGAATCGGACATTGCGCAGTCCGCCGGAGCAGCCGAAGAGGCGGCGAGCGCGGTTGCCACGATCGAGCTGCACACCGTCGCCGCGACCGTGGCGCTCGCGATGCCGGAGAGCCGCACCGCCAGTGAGGCCGCGCGCACCGCCGTCGCGCTCGCCGACGCGGCACAGGTCCTCGCCGCGTGCCTTGCCGAACACGCAGAAGCCCTGCGGACGGCCGCCGCGTGCTACGCCAGCACCGAGGACCACGTGCGTGCGGAGAGCCGGTGCGCGGCCGGTGCGGCATAACGGCGCAGGGCCTCTGACCCGTCCCGACGATGGATCCCACCATCTGGCGACCCGAACCACTGCTCTCCGCAGCTGCTCTCCTCGCCGCATCGCGGGCACGGGTTGCCGAGGCCACTTCCGCCGGGACGACCTCCGCAGGCCCGGGGACCTGGACTGGCCCTGCGGCTGAGGAAGCCCGCTCACGTTCGGTTGACCTCGCCGGCCGCCTCGACCGCTTGACCGGTGCACTGCACCGTCTCGAATCGGCTCTGGCTCGAGGCGCCGACCAGCTGAGCGTCCTGACGGCGACAATCCAGGTTGAGCAGCTCGCCAGTGCGGCCAGCGGCAGCGATGTGCTTCCTGTGCACAGGCCATCGGCCTCTCCGGCCGTGACCCGGCTGGCCGAGGATCTCGACCTCCAGTTGGCCGGCGCCCTCGCAGCGATCGCCACGGACCTGGCGACGATGCCACGACCGCCCGAGGCGCGGAACGCTTTCGGCGTCGCACCGGCCGCGCTTCCTGCCCCGGTCAGCGCGCCCGCATCGGCGGTTCCTCCCGGTTCGGGGGCCCCTTCCGGTTCGGCCAACTTGCCCACGCCAGCGAACGACGTCCCGATGTGGTGGAACCGCCTCACCGCCGCGGACCAGGAGTCGGCCATCACCCAGTGGCCGGAGACCATCGGCTCCGCCGCAGCGTTGCCGGGATGGGCTCGCGACCGGGCGAACCGGCTCCTCCTCGATCGGGCCGATAATGACCTCACCGCCGAGGTCGCGGCGCTCGAGCCCACGCCTCGAACCTGGCGTGACCTCTTCGGCAGTCCTGGTGCACTGGCTGGGCAGATGACCATCGGGACCTTCGGCGGCGGAAGCAAGCGCGTCGCATACCAGCAGGCGGTCGGGAAGCTTGCCGCCGTTCGGCAGACCCGCGGGCTTCTCGACCAACACGACGGCCGCCAGCGCCAGCTGCTGGTCTTCGACGTGTCCGGCCGCAGCGCCCGCGTCGCGGTGTCGGTGGGCGACGTCGATCGAGCCGACCATGTCGCCGTGGTCGTTCCCGGCTTCACGACGACCGTGCAGCGCGATCTCGCCGGCTCCGACCGCCTGTCGGCGCAGCTCGCCGACCAAACGCGCCACGCCGCAACGCTGATCGGCGACCGGCGTGAGGTCGCGGTGGTGAGCTGGCTCGCATACGACATCCCGCAGACCAGCGACACCCTGAACTCCGGCCACTCGGTCGCCCTCCGGCAGAGCGCCGAGGCTGGCGCCCGGTCGCTGGCGGACTTCCTGCAGGGTGTCCCGCCGGAGCGGCACCTCACGGTTGTCGGGCACTCGTACGGCTCCACGACCGCCGGCCTTGCCGTCGCGAGCGGCGGTACCGGCGTCGATGACCTGGTGGTCCTCGGCTCGCCCGGTCTGGGCGTCGAGCGAGTCACCGACCTTGAGATCCCGGCCAAGCGCATTCACGTCCTCGAGGCCGACGACGACCCCGTGGCCGATCTGGGCTGGTTCGGCCGTGATCCCAGCGCGATGCCGGAGGTCGACCGGCTCGCCACCCAAGCGGCGCAGCTTCCTGACGGCTTCGCCGGCTCCGCCGCCAGCGGCCACAGCCGCTACCTCACCTCCGGAACCACCAGCCAGTGGAACGTCGCAGCCGTCGTCGCGGGAGCTCCGGTGGTTCGGGCCGGCCGGTTGGCAGCCAGCTGGTAGCGGAAGACGCTCACCCGGCAGCGCACGCCAGGGCCGCAGATCAGCAGCCGTAGTTGGCACGAATGAAGGCGCGTGCCTCCGTGGCCAACTGCATCGAGTCCGTCCAAGTGTTCCGCCAGATCGCGAGATTGGAGGACAGCGTCGGGTGGACGACCTCGGACGAGAATGACTCGAACGTCAAGACCCCTTGGTAGTCGACCTCGTGCAGCGCGGCGAAGAACTCAGCGAACGGAACGGACCCGGTTCCCAGGGCGCCGCGGTGCGACTCGCCCAGATGGACGTAGCCGAGCTTGCCGGCGGCCGCGGCGGCGTGGACGGCGCCGGAGAACGACACCTCCTCGATGTTCATGTGGTAGACGTCCAGGTGCGCCATCACGTTGGGCCGGTCGACCTCCTCGATGAAGGCCA
>JBKPKI010000107.1:0-11015 GCA_046731055.1 Actinomycetota bacterium
GCCGCATACGTGAGACCGACGCCGGCCAGCACAGCCGAGCCGGCCCGGACGAGCCCCCACTTTGCCGGCGTCACGCCAGCCTCCGCGAGCGGCGGGTGCCGAACGGGATCGCGAGGAAGACCACGGCGGCGAGGAGGGCCAGCTGGGCGAGGAACCACCGTTGGTGCGACGGCGGAAGGTCGGCCTCGAGGCGGCCGCCGGACGACGGCAGCGCATACGTCGGAGTGCCGCTGCCCGACACCGGAGTCAACACCTGCCCGGCGTAAGTCACCACCGCGTGCGCCGCCCACTCCGGAGCCTCCGCGAAGACCACGTGTCGGCTGGACTCGATCACCGAGACGTCCTGGGAGACAGCGCCATGCGGGCCGTCAATCGGGACGACCTGGAGCGGCTGGCCCTCGGCGTTGTCGAGCCGCGCGCGTGATGGTGGCACGGGCACGTCGGGCGCGACCGCCGAGGGCCGGGCGACGACCCGCCACAGCGTCTGGTCCGCGGTCGAGCCGAGCCGAGTCAACCCCTGCGAGGCGTCCAGGGTGCGGGTCAGCGGGTCGTCCGCAGTCGCCTTGACCGACACGAACCCGACTCCCAAGTCGGCAAGCGCGTCACCGGCTCCGCCGGGGACCAGGCCGCCGGACGCAATGGTGCCGAGGAGCGGTGCCAACCCGGGATCGGTCACCGAGTCGGAACGTTCGACGTCGCGCATCAGCTCGCCCGGCTCGCTGCCGATGACCGCGAAGTCGAGCCGGTCGGCGCTGGGAGAGAGAATGACGAGCCGGTTGGCGTCCGGACCGCCCGCCTGCTCGACCGCGACCGCCGGAAGCGTGTCGGTGGCCAACCGCAGTGCGCCGGCGCCGGCCCACGCGGTGATGACGGCGCCGCCGACGAGAGCGACGGTGAGGGCAGCGGCGACCGCTGCCGCGAGGAAGCGCCGCCATCCGAAACGGCGCTCCCCCACCGCATGAGCCAGACCGTGCCAGCCGACGAGGAGGATGCCGAGGACGGCGACGACGTAGAGGTCGAGACCCACGCCGGACCAGAGCGTCGCCAGCGTCGGCTGGCCGTCGTCGCCGATGGCCTGTCCGACCTCGACCCGTTGGGACGCGAACGCGACGGCCAGCCCAACGAGAGCGCTCGCGGTGAGCGCGACGAGGGCGACGATCCGCGGGCGGCCACCGCTTTGTCGGGCCAGGGCGACGACCGCGACGACGAGAATCGGGACGAAGAGCAACCCGACCCACTCCGGGCCGCCGTCCGGCTGAGCCAGAGCGAGCTGCCAGGGCGGCGCGGTGTCGGCACCGACGTCGAGCAGGCCGGGACCGGTGAACAGCAGCCGCGGTTCGTCGACGAACTGCAGCACCCACGGTCCGAGCAGCGCCACCGGCACGACCGCGAGCACCAGCGCCCGCAGCCGGCGGTTGATGCCGGGCGCGAGGACCACCGCGACGAGCGCGGCGACGACGCATACGGCGAGAAGTAGGGGTACGAAGGCGCCCAGGAGACCGGCGGCCAGCGCTCCGGCGAACGTGGCCGTCCAGGTTCCGTCGGGCTTCAGGGCGGCTCCGAATCCGGCCACGACGAGCGGCAGGAGGATGTGCGCGATCACCACCGATACCCGGCCCTGGGTCGCGGCGGCGGTGAGGACACCGCTGGTACCCCAGGCGAGGGCGATCAGGCCGCGGGCCCACCGGGCGCGGGTCGCGACGCGGGCGGCGACGTATGCGGTGAAGGCCGAGAGTGGCATCGCCGCGAGGAGAAGCCAGGAGACGGTTACACCGGCCGGGGTGCGGCCGCCGGAGACGTAGGGCACCCACTGCACCAGCCAGGTGAGCGCCGCGAGAACTCCCATCGACGGCGACACGTCGAGCGCGTTGCCGAAGCCGGCGCCGTGCCACGAGTCGCGGAACAGGTGCCACAGCCCGTCCGAGTCGGTCGCCACGGCGTACAGCTCGCCGCCCCCGAACCCGGGCCCGCGTGCATCCAGGACGCCTTCGGTCAGCGCGGACCGGAACGTCACGGCCGACAGCGCCGCGCACACCAGCACGGCGAGGAACCCTGGATGCGTGGCGATCCGCTGCGGCAGCGACGGCGGTAACCCGGTGAGGGCCTCCGCCTCCTCGGCGACCGGCCCGGGTTCGGCCGTCGCCGCGTCGCCGGCCGGCAGCGGTTCGGCACGGGTCGTGCGATCGGGGGTGACGGCGTCCTGGACGTGGTCCCAGCTGGCACCGAGAGCCGCGCCCGACCCGACGAACAGGCCGGTCAGATGGCGGCGCCTGACCCTCTTCAGGCGCCGGAACCGCGACCGGGCGGCCAAGCTGGCGAATGGCCGGCCGAGCGCGCCGATGTCCGACAGCTCGGCCCAAGCGTGCTGGGGACGCTTCACGACCAGCAGGCCCAGCGCCGAGAGAATGCCGCCGACGACGATCCACACGGCGAGGAACGGCACGGCCAGCGGCGAGCATCGCGTCAGCGCGACCCGACGGGCCGCCCGCCGTTCGGCCAGCCGAGTGGCGAGCGGACCGGCCTGGCGTTCGGCCGTGGTGCGCGTGCGACGGACAACCGCCCCCGGGACCACGACGACGCGCTGCCCGGCCAGCTGCGCGCGCCAACCCAGGTCGAGGTCGGCGCCGGCGGTCGCGAACGCGGGCTCGAACCCGCCCAGCTGCTCGTAAACCTCCCGCCGCACCAACATCCCGGCCGTGCCGACGGCCAGGACGTCCGTGCGCATGTCGTACTGCCCCTGGTCGGCCTCGCCGAAGGCCGGCGCGTCGAGTCGCCGGCCGGTCCGGGTCACCTGCCGCCCGAGCTCGACGAACAATCGCGGGTTCTCCCAGCGCACGACCTTGGGGCCGGCGATGCCGACGCTGCGCGACCGCCGGACCGCCTCGACCAGCCGCATCAGCGTGGTCGGCATCGGCGCGACGGTGTCGTCGAGGACCCAGATCCACTCGGGTCCGGTCAGAGTCGAGGTGGACGGGGCGGTTGGCGGGTTCTGACCACGGTCGGGGGTATGCGCCTGGGCCGGTTGATGCTCCACGTCGCCCACGGCGAGGGCCGAGTCGGCCTCTGATTCGGGCGAATCCGGCACGTCCGTGGCCTCCGGGTCAAGGGGTGCGGCCGTCTCGGTCGGGCCGAGATCAGTCGGCGTCTCGAAGGGCTCGGACCCAGGCAGCGGGACCGCCTCGCCGGGCGCGTTCCGGCGATCCAGCTCCGCGAGTGCGGCGTCGACGGCCTTGCCGACCGCCGCCGGCCCCTCGACCCCCACGACGAGGACCTCCGGGATCGTCGCCGCCAGACCGTTGTGCTCGCGCACCAGACTGTCGGTCTGCCGGCCGATCGACGGGGTCGTTTCGGGCTCCTCGACCGCGACGACAACGAGGCGCTCCGGCGGCCGGGTTTGCGCTGCTACGGCGTCGAGGACGTCCGAGAGCCGGCCGACCGGAGTCGCCGAGATCGCGGGCATACCAGTGTCTTGGCCTCCGGTGCTCGACGGCCCGAGGGCGTCAGCACGGACGAGGAGCACCGCGGTCACCCTCGGCGCTGCGGCCCGGCGGTTCGAGAGCCTGACCACGTCAGGGTCGGCCGGCAGCACAGCGTGGGGCGGCGCGAGCGTCGTCGTCACGAGGCAGGGTACGTCGATAGAACGCGCTAGACGGCGCGTTTCTTGAGCTTCCGGCGCTCCCGTTCGGACAGGCCGCCCCAAATGCCGAACCGCTCGTCGTGGGCGAGCGCATACTCCAGGCACTCGGCCCGGACTTCACACCCGATGCAGACCTTCTTCGCTTCCCGGGTCGACCCTCCCTTCTCCGGGAAGAACGCCTCAGGGTCGGTCTGCGCGCAGAGCGAGCGCTCCTGCCAGGACAGCTCGTTCTCGGCGTCGTGACCAACGATGTTCAGCATGACCAGCTGCACCTCGTGCATGGCACCCTCCTCGACCCTTGCCCGTACACGATGTCGCTCATGTCCACCCCTCGGGCGTGAGCCGCGGGTCCCCTGGTGGAAGCGGTGTGCGGGTCGACCTTGAGAAGGACAGTGATGAAATTACACGCGTGTCATTGGTCAGAAGTCAAGCCGAGATCTGATATTTAGCCGAAATTCCCGGGTCATCTTTCTTTTATCCGGCGTGTCGGGGAAACCGGAGCGACCGTTCTCGCCTCGAAGCGCTGTCGACGGCAGCCGCCAAGGGCCTGACCGCTCCGTGACAGACTTCCCGGCATGCACATCACCGCCCTCGCCGGCGGGGTCGGGGGCGGCCGCTTCCTGCGTGGCCTGCTCGCCCATATCGACCGCACTCCGGAGCTGCAGGGCTCCCAGGTCACCGTCATCGGCAACACCGGTGACGACATCACCCTTTTCGGGCTGCGGATCTGTCCGGACCTCGACACCGTCCTCTACACGCTCGGCGGCGGGGTCAACGAGACCCAGGGCTGGGGACGCGCGGACGAGACGCATCACGTCCAAGGTGAGCTCGCCGCCTACGGAGTGAATCCACAGTGGTTCGGCCTCGGGGACCGTGACGTCGGGACGCACGTGGCGAGGTCATTGTGGCTCGGGCAGGGCCTGAGTCTCTCCGAGGTCACCGCGCGGTTGGCGGACCGATGGGGACTGCCGGCGCGGGGCGTCGTGCTGCTGCCGATGACCGACACGCCGGTCGAGACCCACGTCGTGCTGGACGACGGCGGTGGGGAACGGGCGGTGCACTTCCAGGAGTGGTGGGTGCGGATGCGCGCCGCGGTGCCGGCGCGCCGGTTCGTCGTCGCGGGCATGGACCGAGCGGCTCCGGCGCCGGGTGTGCTCGACGCCATCCGGACCGCCGATCTCGTCGTCCTGCCGCCGAGCAACCCGGTGGTGTCGATCGGCATCATCCTCGGGGTTCCGGGCATCCGGGACGCACTGCGCGGCTCGCGGGCTCCGGTGGTCGGGGTGTCACCGTTGATCTCTGGTCGTCCCGTCCGCGGGCACGCCGATGCATGCCTCGAGGCCATCGGTGTGGAGTCGACGACCGCAGCGGTGGCCGGCCTGTACGAGGACTTCCTCGACGGCTGGCTGGTCTCCGACGAGGACGCCGGGTTCCTGTCGACCGGCCGGCTCACGGTGGAAGCACGCCCGTTGCTGATGTCGAGCGTCGCTGCCGCGGCCGACATCGCGGGGGCCGCCGTGGACCTGGGGATGCGACTGGCAGGGGTCCGTGCCTGAAGGCCTGACCGTCCTGCCGGTGTCGGGCCTGCCGGAGGTGGCGCCCGGCGACGATCTCGCCGCCCTGATCGTCTCCGGCGTGACCGCTGCCGGCCTCGAGATCGTCGACGGCGACGTCATCGTCGTGTCGAGCAAGGTCGCGTCCAAGGCCCTCGGCCTCGTTGCGGCGGACCGGACCGCGGCGGTGGCGGTGGCGACGCGTCGGGTGGTCGCCGAGCGCGCCCTCGACGACGGAAGGGTCACTCGGGTGGTCGAGTCGGCCGCCGGTCCGGTGATGGCCGCCGCGGGAGTAGACGCCTCGAACACGGGCGATCTCGACGGCGTGCTGCTCCTTCCGGAGGACCCGGACGCGGTATGCGTGTCGCTGCTCGAACGGCTCCGCGTGGCGTTCGAGGTCAACCGGCTTGGGGTGATCCTCAGCGACACGAGCGGGCGCCCTTGGCGGATGGGTCAAGTGGACTTCGCCCTCGGCGCCGCTGGACTGTGCGTGGTCGATGACCTGCGCGGGTCGTCCGACGCTGACGGGCGGACGCTGTCAGTGACCACGCGCGCGATCGGCGACGAGGTGGCCGCGGCGGCGGATCTGGTCAAGGGCAAGGCCGCCGGCGTCCCGGTGGCGCTGGTCCGGGGCGTCGGGGAGTTCGTGACCGGTTCCGTCGGGGAACAGGGCGGACGGTCGCTGGTGCGGACCGGCCCTGAGGACTGGTTCGCCACCGGCGCCGCCGAGGCGGTGCGGGCGGCACTCGGCGTGGCGCCGGGTTCGGATCTGGCGGAGCAGGTGGGGATCCCGAGCGTCTCCGAGGAGCCTGTCGTCGTCCGGGTGCGCCGCGCGGTGGCCGTTGCCCTGGCTGGCCAGGCGCTGGACGAGGGCGTCGGCGTCGACGTGGGCGAAGACGTGCTTCTGGTGAGCGGCGGCGACCCTGTCGACCGGGGGATCCTCGCCGCCCGCATCAGGGTGGCGCTCTGGGGCGAGGGCTTCGCCTCGTCGATCGAGCCGGCGGCGAGTCGTGGCGCGGAGGCCGTGACCGTTCGGATCCTGCCGCGCTGACCTATTCCTCCGTCTCCGAGGCGTTATGGAGCTCACGGTCGAAGCGAACCTCGATCCGCTGGACGGGTATCCGCTCCTGAACACTCGCCAGGCGGGTGAGCGCCACCATATCGGCCTGGGTGGGCCTCGATGTGACCAGAGCGCGAGGCCACAGCCGCCGCTGCCGGACGACCGCAACCTCCGCGGCGTACAGCAGCGCCTGGCTGACGAGGTACAGCAGCGCGAAGATCGCCGCGACGCCGGCGAAGCTGCCGTAGACGGGGCCGGACCTCGCGACGAGGGGAGCCAGCAACCGGGTGCCCAGCGAGAGAACGAGCGTCACGACGAGCGCGCCCATCGCCGCCGGCAGCCAGCTGGTCCGCAGCGGGACCGGTCTCGCCACCAGCACCGTCGCTGCGGCGAGCAGCACGAGAAACACGACCAGAGCGGTAGCCAGGCTGGCCACGACGCGTTGGAGCTCCCCAATGTCGGGTAGGGCACCGGAGGCAACCGTCAGCGCCGCAACACTGAGACCACCGACCAGCACGGCGACCACCATCAGCAACACTCGGGCGTATCGGGACAACAGGCCGAACCGGGAACGCCGCGGCACGGCCGCGAGGTGGTTGAGGGTCTCGTACGCGGAGAAGGCCACGCCCGTCCCGGAGAGCAGCAGACCCACCACGCCGATGATCAAGGGCAGGCCGGACACCGGCATCGCAGCCAGCGCCGTGTTCACGGTTTCTTGCAGCGCTGGTGGGACGAGGGCCGCGACCATGTCCTCGCGCAGGTCCGGTCGGTTCACCAGCGCCGTGGAGACGACTGACGCCGCAACCAGGAGGATCGGAAAGACACTGAGGAACCCGTAGTACGTGATGAGGGCGGCGTACCGCCCGCCGCCGTCATCCAGGTACTTCTTCAGCACGGCATACGGAAAGCCGAGCACGCCATGGCGCTGCTGCACCTCGTCCATCCAGGCAAGCAAGCTCTCCGCCGTCGCCCTCGGCCGCATTCCCATGGCTGCCTCCTCGACACGATGCCTATCGCTGTCGTCTCCCTTCCGGCACGCCTGCGCAGGATGAGAAAGGGCCCGAGACGTTGCCAGTGGTCCGGCGGTCAGCGTGGCAGGTGGGTACGAGGCGCCATCCGTGGACCGCGGCGCGGTTGCTGCACCCCGCTGAGCTCGAGGAGCCGCTGCACCCGGTAGCGGTGACCCGCATACGGCTCGAGCAGCTCGGCGAGGACGTCGTCGCCGCGAGCCTCACCAAGCAGCGCCCAGGTGATGTCCTTGGCCACGTGGTAGTCGCCGAAGCTCACTGCGTCAGCGTCGCCGAGCGCCCGCTGTGCGACTTCTGCGGAGGTCCACGCGCCGATTCCCGGCAGCGCCTGCATCCGGGTCCGCGCGGCGGCGGAGGGCAGCTCGACCGCCTGCTCCAGTCGTCCGGCGGCCCGCACTGCTCCGAGGAGAGTCCGCGACCGACCGGGGTCGACCGACGCCCGAAGGAACGTCCACGAAGGGATCGCCGCCCACGCGGCCGGTGAGGGCTGGACGAGCAGCCCGACCGACGCATACGGCCCGGGGGCAGGTTCTCCGAACCGGCGCACCAGCCGCCGGAATCCGGCGAAGGCCTCCTGGCCGGTGACCTTCTGCTCGATGACCGCGGGCACGAGCGACTCGAGGACGAGCCGAGACCGCGGCACCCGCCATCCGCGGAACCGTCGCGCCGCCTGGGCCACGAGGTCGTGGTGGGCGACGAACCCGGACGGGTCGTCGTCCTCCCCCAACAGCTCCGGTATGCCGGTCAGCGCCCACTCCGCCCCCGGCCCCCAGGCCCTCGCCACGACCTCGGCGGCGGCCGGACGAGCCCGCAGCTCGAGCGTCGCGAGGCCTTCCGGAGTGCGCAGGCCGCGGACCACAGCTCCGCCGGGGGCGCGCAGGAAGGTCGGGTCTCCCCCGCCGTGACGGAAGCTCGAGAGAATCACCGATACCGCTACCGGTCGCGCGGACCGCCAGACCCGCTCGTGGTCGCGTCCCGCGGCGGGTGCTCCCACCGGATCGGTCGTCACCGCGCCAGTGTCGCCCACGGCGCCGACGGCTGGACGGCTGGACCGTGGGGGAGCGGGGTCGGAACGTACACTGGCCCGGGCTCGTTGTCGGCACGTCGCGAGGGCGTCCACCCCTGCGCACCGACCCAGCCCCTCCCGAATCGCTCCGCACTCCCTGGCGTCTCCCGCCAGCGCACCGCCCGAAGGACACCGTGGCCAGGAAACCCCCGACCAGCTCGACCTCGTCTGGTACCACGCCGAAGTCGGCGCGCCCTGGCGCAGGCGCCAGCCGCCCGTCCTCCGGTTCGGCCCGCCCTTCATCAGCTCGCCCGGCACGCAACGACTCGGGCTCACGCAAGGCGCGGGTCGCGGAGGTCAAGAAGGTGCAGCGCAGCCGTGAGCGCCGCACGGTGCTCATGATCATCGCCGCCTGCTCGGTGCTCGTCCTCCTCCTCGCCGGCGTGATCACGTACGGCATTATCGACGCGCGCCGGAACCAGCCCGACAACCTCATCCTCGCCCTCGGCACCCCCGCCGCCTCGGCCTCCTGCGACGCCGTGACCACCGACGCCGCAAGCGGCAACTCCGACCACGTCGGCGCCGGCACGAACCGGACCGACGTGACGAGGGTCCAGTACTCCACCGTGCCGCCGACGAGCGGGTCTCACTTCGTGCAGCCGGTTCTGGACGGCCGCCAGTTCTACTCGAGCGCCGACACTCCGGCCGTCGAGACCCTGGTTCACAACCTCGAGCACGGGTACACGGTCCTGTGGTACCTGCCCAGCGAGGAGTCGGCGCGCAGCGGTGAGCTGAAGGAACTGGCCGGCCTGGGCAACAAGGTCGCGCCGTCGCAGGGCAAGTTCATCGTGGCGCCGTGGAACGAGTCGTACGGCCAGTTCCCGAGTGGCAAGAAGTATGCGCTCAGCCACTGGTCGGCGACAACGAGCCCCTCGGGCCAGGTCACGGCGCAGTCCGGGCACCGCCAGCTGTGCGGCGATCTGTCCGGCGAGGCCGTGATGGCCTTCGTGACCCAGTTCCCCAAGACCGACGCCCCCGAGCCGAACGGCGCCTGATTCCGAGCGCCGGCTCAGGGGTCGTCCACCACGGTCTCGGCCGCCTCGTGCTCCCGTTCCGCGCGGGACGTCACCAGATGATGACGCCGGGCATACGCCCAACCGCCTGCGGCGGCAAGCACGTCCGCGACCGTGACGACGAACCGCGACACGATTGCGACAGCGGTGGCCGCCGACACCGGCATCGCCGAAGCGAGGACGAGCGTGAGGATCCCGTCCCGCGCCCCGAGGCCGGCGGGCAGGACGACCGTCAGCATGCCGAGCGACCCGGCCAAGGCGTAACCGGTCAGGGAGGCCACGGTGGCGCTCCCACCGGCACCCACAGCGAGGGCGAGGACGGCAATGTGGAGGCCGAAGAGGAGCCAGGCCACCGCATACAGGACCACCGTGGTGAGGATGGCACGCGCCGACAGCGAGTGCTCGAGCGGCGGACGGTGCAGCAGTCGGAGTCCGAGCGCGATCATCCGGTTCAGCAGCGCAGGCCAGACCAGCACCGCGAGCAGCGGAACCGCCAACAGGACCCAGCCGGTGAAGCCACTGGACTGCCGCAGTAGCAGAGGCACTGCCGGGAGACCGACGAGGATCCCGGTCAGCACGGACAGGCCGATGGCGACCAGGCCGGCCACTCCCGTCCGGCGCCGCGGAACGTGGAGGTGCGACGCCATGTCCGCCTGCACGAGCACCGTCCAGACCGACCCGGGCAGGTACTTGCCCAGCTGACCGACGAAGAACACTCCGCCCGCGGGTGCCATGTGCAACGGCGACCCCAGATCCGCAAGCACGACACGCCAGCCGAGCATCGTCAACCACGTCCCCAGCGCCGCGGGGACGAAGGACAGCAGTACCGCGCGGAAGCTGACGCGCTGAAGGTCCTGGCTGATCTCGGTCCAGTTCCGCGCGACGCCCCACACCAGCGCCACGACGACGGCCACCGCGACGAGGAGGCGGACGACCGCGAGCGTGCGTGAACGAATCACCCCGTCGTCATCTCGTTTCGCGCCCCCGCGTCACCGGCGGCGCAGGGTCAGCCGGACCAGCCCGTATGCGGAACCGGGGATCCGCTCGGGCGTGTCGGCGGCCACGGTCCCGGCGGCCCGCATCCGGTGTCCAACCTCGCCGTCGAGATCGCCCACGAGGACGAACCCCTGGTCGTGCGCCCGGGCCACCACGGCCCGCACCTCCGCGGGGCCGAGCGCGCCTTCGACTCCGGGCCGTCCGAGCGGGAGCGTGACGATGAAGAGGCCACCCGGGCGCAACGCCCAGGCCGCCTGGCTGAGCGCCTCGTCGACGTCGGAGTCGTCGCACCCTCCGGGGTGGATGCGTACGACGACGTCGATCGACGCCAGATCGACGTCCAGCACGTCGTAGCCGCCGCCCAGCACGGTCAAGCCGAGGTGCACCGGGGCGAATCCGCAGGCGCGCGCCCATCGACCGAACGGGGAGGCCGAGCCCGACTCGTCGACGACGAGGGCGGACCGGCGCCCACCGTCCGCCGGAGCCCAGTCTGCGACCCGGACCACCGCGACCAGCGCCCCGAGCGCCGCCCAGGCGGCGATCCCGTCGCGGACGCGTGGCAGCCCGAGCCGTCGCCCCTCGGCTCGGGCCTCGTCGGCCTGCCAGCCGTCGGTGAGGACGTCGGTCGGCCGCACCCAGTCGGGCAGGTCCGCTCTGGTCAG
>JBKPKI010000108.1:0-6021 GCA_046731055.1 Actinomycetota bacterium
CCATCGAGCGGGAGGTCGTCCCGGAGTTCGAGCTGTTCGACCTCGGCCACGTGGCGGCGCTGCACCGGTTGCTCGACCAGGAGGGGCCGCCGTTTGGGGGCAAGGTGCACGCGGACTTCGTGACGGGGGTGCCGGGGGGCATGCCCGGGACGACCGCGGCGCTGATGGCGGGGGTCGCCCTGCTGCCCCCTGCCGTCACCAGCTGGTCGGCCACCGGAATCGGGCGCAGCCACCTGCCGATCGCGGCGGCCGCGCTGTCCGCCGGCGGGCACCTCCGGGTCGGGATGGAGGACAACCTCGTGTATGCGCGGGGCCAGGCCGTGCAGCATAACGAGGAGCTGGTGTCGCGGGCGGCCCAGCTAGCCACGTTGATGCAACGCCCGCCGCTGACCACGGCCGAGGCCCGCGAGCTGCTCGGCGTCAAACGCCGGTGACCTCGAATGGAGGGTGCTGCGAGCGGTAGGGCGCTCGGCTATACCTCCATCCGCGTGGGAGTGGCCGTGTGAGCGGGCTCACGCTGTCCGCAGTTTGCATTTTGCTTGCTGTAGCAAGCACAATGGACGGGTGAGCAAGCTGCCCGGTCCGGAGCTGCCCGATCTGCAGGACCATCTGCACGACCTAGGCGCGTTCCTCAAGGAGCAGCGGCAGAACGCCAAGCTGTCGCTGCGCCAGCTGTCCGAGCTCGCCGGTGTCTCGAACCCCTACCTCAGCCAGATCGAGCGGGGTCTGAAGAAGCCGAGCGCGGAGATCCTCCAGCAGCTCGCCCGCGGCCTCGAGGTCTCCGCGGAGACCCTCTACGTGCGCGCCGGGATCCTCGACGAGAGGCCTGTCCCCGCATACGAGGGCCCGTCGGTCCTCGACGCCATCGCGAAGGACCCCGCGCTGACCGACCGACAGCGCGCCGTGCTCGTCGACATCTACGAGTCCTTCGTCCGGCCGGACGGCACCGCCCATCCGGCCCCCAAGTCCACTAATAGCAAGGAGAAGTGACATGGCATTCACCACTGACCTGAAGAAGACGGTCTCCGACGCCACCCCGGTCTACGCCGTGGTCGGCGTGACCGACCTGGCCGCCGAGAAGCTGCGCGCCGCCCGTATCCAGGCTGCCGCCGCCAGCAAGGGCATCTCGACCGTCGACCCCAAGGCCGTCCAGAAGGACGTCACCAAGAGCGCCGAGAAGGCCCTCAAGCAGGTCCAGGACGCGCCCGCGGTCGTCCTCGAGCGGAGTCTCGAGCTGGCCGGCAAGGCGCAACAGCAGTACGGCGCCTTCGCGGCTCGCGGTGAGAAGCTCGTGAAGAGGATCCGCACCCAGGCGTCCACCCAGGACCTCGTCGCCCAGGCGGAGCAGACCGTCGCGTTCAGCAAGGGCGCGGTGACCACCGTGCGCAAGGCAGTCTCCGACACCCAGGCCTCGGCCAAGGCGACCATCACCACTGGCCGCCACCAGGCGGTCCGCGTCGCCGGTGTGGTCACCGACGTTGTGAGCCGTGAGGTCAAGGAGGCCGACGCCGCCTCGGACATCATCGCGGACGCCACGCTCGACGCCGTCGCCAAGACCGCGACCGCGGCCAAGCGCACCCGCACGACCGCTCGCAAGGGCGCCAAGGCGACCACCGCCCGCACCAAGGCCGCGGCCACCTCGGCCCGCAAGAGTGCTCCGCGCGCTCGCCGGGCCACCGCGGCCGCCGCCACCAAGGTCGGCGCCTGACCCTGGTCCCGCCCCTCGCGGGCGCCTGACCCCGGTCGCGCCGGGTCGACTGCAACCGACCACGCCCGGCGCGACTGGATCCACCGACGGGCCGATCCGCACGCTTCGAGCGGATCGGCCCGTTCGCCTACCCACTCCGGTATGCGTCGAACGGTGCCACCGGCGGACACACCGGCTCTGGCACACTGACCGCCGTGCCGGACGCTGCTCTCTGCGAGGTGTCCACCGCGCTCACCGACGCGCCGATCGTGGCCCACGTCATTCGGGGCGGGTTCGTCGAGAGCGTCCACCGGGGCGTCGTCGTCGTCACCGCGCCGGACGGCACCGTCGAGTGGGCGCTCGGCGACCCGACCGGGGCGGTCTTCGCGCGGTCGGCCAACAAGCCGATGCAGGCCGCGGCCATGGTCCGCCTCGGCCTCGACCTGCCCGACGCCGAACTGGCGCTGGCCTGCGCCAGCCACTCCGGCGAGCCGTTCCATCGCGCCGCGGCGGTCCGCATCCTGGAGCGAGCGGGCCTCGCCGAGGCGGACCTCCAGAACACGCCCGACTATCCGATCGACGAGGCCGAGCAGGACGACTGGATCCGGGCCGGCCGGCCCAAAGCCGCGGTCGCCCAGAACTGCTCCGGCAAGCACGCCGCCATGCTCGCGACGTGCGTCGTCAACGGCTGGGACACCACCGCATACCGGCATCCCGAGCACCCGCTCCAGCGCGCCATCACCGACACGATCGTCGAGTTCTCCGGCGAACCGGTCGTCGCGGTCACCGTCGACGGGTGCGGTGCCCCGCTTCACGCCTACGCGATCGCCGGTCTGGCCCGGGCGTTCGGACGCATCGCCGCCGCGCCGGACGGGACCGCAGAGGCCCGGGTCACGAGCGCGATCCGCGCCGAGCCGCTGTACCTCGGGGGCACCCGCCGCGACGTCACGCATCTCGTCCGCGAGGCGCCCGGGCTTCTCGCCAAGGACGGGGCGGAGTCGGTGTATGCGGTCGGGCTGGCGGACGGGCGTGGGGTCGCGGTCAAGATCGCCGACGGTTACCCAAGGGCCAAGGGCGTCGTTCTCGCCGCGGTGCTCCGGCGCCTCGGCGTCGACGCTCCCGGCGCGCTGGACGACCTGGCCAGCGCACCGGTTCTGGGCCATGGCGATCCGGTGGGCGGCATCGTCGCGGTCGGCTTCTGAGCGCGTATGCGTGCCGTCCTGCAGCGAGTGACGGCCGCCTCGGTGCGTGTCGACGGGCGGGTGGTCGGTTCGATCGAGAGACCAGGTCTGGTCGCGCTGGTTGGAGTCACCCACGACGACGGGCCGGCCGAGGTCGAGTGGCTGGCCCGAAAGATCGCCGATCTCCGACTGCTGCGTGACGAGCAGTCGGTGCTGGATGCCGAAGCCCCTGTGCTGGTGGTCAGTCAGTTCACTCTCTACGGCGACGCGCGCAAGGGTCGCCGGCCCACCTGGAACGCCGCCGCACCCAGTTCAGTGGCCGAACCGGTCGTCGACTCGGTCATCGCCTCCCTCCGCGCCAAGGGTGTCCACGTCGAAACGGGAACCTTTGGGGCCGACATGGCGGTTTCCTTGGTGAACGACGGGCCGGTCACACTGGTCCTCGAGAGCCCGTGACCCTGAAGAGGTGGCCTGCCCATGACCTTCACCAATTTCCAGAGCACCCTCGTGCTGATCCTCGGCTTGGCCGCCCTCGCGTGCGAGATCTTCGCTCTTGTCGACGCGCTCCGGCACCGGCCCGACGCTTACCTGGCTGCCGGCAAGCGCACGAAGAACTTCTGGGTGATCCTTCTGCTTGTGGCCGTCGTCCTCGGCGTGGTCACCCTGTTCGAAGCGCTCAGCATCTTCGGGCTGATCGGTTTCATCGCTGCCGCGGTCTACCTCGCCGATGTCCGCCCGGCCCTGCGCCAGGTGAGCGGACGGGGCCGTTCTCACGACGGCCCCTACGGCCCGTGGTGAACGGAGCGACCTGCTGAGTAGGGCAGACTGTCGGCCATGAGCGACCAGCTGCACCTCACCGACGAGGCCACTCACACGCAGAGCGAGTACGACCCGGGCGACCGCGACCCGACGGTCGACATCTTCGTCGTGGAGCGCCCGTGGGGGAAGTTTCAGCAGTTCGTCTCCAACGAGCAGGTCACCGTCAAGATCATCACCGTCGACCCGGGCCACCGCCTGTCCCTTCAGCGGCACGAGCACCGCGGCGAGATGTGGCAGGTCCTCGACGTTCCGATCGACATCACCGTCAACGACCGGCAGTGGCAGGCCCTGCCCGGCGAGATGATCTGGGTCCCCTGGGGCGCCACGCACCGGATGGGCAACAGCGGCACCCGTCCCGCGCGACTGCTGGAGGTCGCGTTCGGCCACTTCGACGAGGCCGACATCGAGCGCCTCGAGGACGACTACGCCCGCTGAGGCCAGCCTGGGGCCACTTTCCCGCTTCCAGGCTCACGTTGCTGTCGATCAGGTGCCCCGCGGGGGCGCGAAAGTCACAACAACATCGGCCTGGAAGACGGAAACGGGCTGGCAGGGCGGAGTCCTGACCGTCGGCATACGCTGCGGGGGTGGGCACCCCTGAGGAGATCCGTCGGGTCGCCATGGTCAGCGTCCACACCTCGCCGCTAGAGCAGCCCGGCACGGGAGACGCCGGCGGCATGAACGTCTACGTCGCCGAGGTCTCCAAGCAGCTGGCCGCCCGCGGCATCGAGGTCGACATCTTCACGCGGGCCACGACCGGAGCGATTCCGCCGATCGTCGAGCTGGTCCCCGGAGTCTCGGTGCGCCACATCACCGCCGGGCCGTACGAGGGGTTGAGCAAGGCGGACCTGCCCGGGCAGCTGTGCGCCTTCGCCGCCGGCGTGATGCGGGCGGCGGCCGCCCGGCCCGAGGGTTGGTACGACGTCCTGCACTCGCACTACTGGCTGTCCGGCCAGGTCGGCTGGCTGGCGGCAGATCGCTGGGGCGTCCCCCTCGTCCACACGATGCACACCATGGCCCGGGTTAAGAACCTCCACCTCCCCACGGACGACAGTCCAGAACCGCCCGGCCGTGAGATCGGCGAGGCGCAGGTCGTCGAGGCGGCGGACCGGCTCGTGGCCAACACCGAGGGCGAGGCCGCTGACCTCGTCGAGCTCTACGACGCCGACCCGACCAAGGTATGCGTCGTGACACCCGGCGTGGACCTCGCGACCTTCACCCCCGGTGACGGCGCCGCGGCTCGGAGCGCTCTGGGCCTGCCCGGTCGCGCCCGCATCCTTCTCTTCGTCGGCCGCATCCAGCCGCTGAAGCGCCCAGACATGCTGCTGCGGGTCGGCGCCGAGCTGCTCCGCCGCCACCCCGACTGGAGGGCCGACCTCGACGGGCTGGTGCTCGCCGTGCTCGGCGGTCCCAGCGGCTCCGGTCTGGCCCGTCCTGGAGAGCTCGAGGCGCTCGCGGCCGATCTCGGCGTCGCCGACCAGACCCGGTTCGTCCCACCGGTCTCGCGTCCGGTCCTGGCCCAGTGGTACCGCGCCGCCGACCTCGTCCTGATGCCGTCGCACAGCGAGTCCTTCGGCCTGGTCGCGCTCGAGGCTGAGGCCTGCGGGACGCCGGTCGTGGCGGCCGATGTCGGCGGGCTGCCCATGGCGGTCGGAGACACCGGACTGCTGATCGAGGGACACGACCTCGGCACCTGGACCGATGCCGTCGAGTCGCTCCTGGCCGACCAGGATCGGCGCGGCGAGCTAGGCCGCCGGGCCTCGGTCCACGCGCAGGCCTTCGGGTGGGGAGCCACCACCGACCACCTGCTCGAGGTGTATGCGGAAGCCCGCCGAGTCCGTAGCCCCACACCGCTGGACCCGCTCGCCGCGGTCGTCCAGGCGCCGCCGGCGCTCATCCCGTGACGGGCGAGACCGCCGGGCCTTCGGCGGCGCACGACGAGGTCACCGTGCGCGCATCTGGGGACGTCGAGGCGACCGTGCGCGCATACCTCGAGGACGCCGGCATCGAGTGGGAGCTCGGCGGCCGGCCCGGCGAGTTCGTCGTGACCCTGCCCGGCGAGAAGAAGCTGCGTACCGTTGCGTCTCTGCTCGTCGGCGACAGGGCTACGTCGGTGTCGGCGTTCGTCGTGCGCAACCCCGACGAGAACCACGAGGCGTTCTACCGCTACCTGCTGCGCCACAACCTCCGGATGCCCGGTCTGGCCTACGCGATCGACACCTCCGGCGACGTCTATGTGAAGGGCGAGGTACCCACCATCGCCGTCGACGCCGCATACCTGGACCAGATCCTCGGCGTCGTCCTCGACGCCGCGGACTCGCCGTTCAACGACCTCCT
>JBKPKI010000109.1:0-1653 GCA_046731055.1 Actinomycetota bacterium
GGACAACGACCCGTTCACCAGCGGCTGGTTGGACCCGGCCCGTTACACCCTCGCCGGGGGGTCGGTCCCGGTCCGGGTCACCGGCGCGGGAGTCGTTGCCGCCCTTACCGTGTCCGGGCTCTCGTCCGAAGCGGATCATTCTGTTGCTGTGGACGCGCTGCGCGAGCACCGCAGCGGCCGACGAGGGCCCGCTTGAGTGCGCAGGTGCGGTCTTCGCCGCCGGAGCAGGCATGGTGTCGCCAGCCGGCACATGCGCGCTCAGGGCCGGGACGGCTCCCGGGCCTGGTCACGGTTCGCGCTCTGCCAGGGCCACCGGCCGGAGATCTCCAGCTCCAGGGAGAAGCTCAAGAAGGTCCTGATCAGGACGATGCCGGCCAGCACGGCGATGTTGCCGAGCGTGGGCTGGGTGGCGACCGTGCGGATGATGTCTCCCGCGACCAGGAGCTCCAGCCCGAGAAGGATCGATCGGCCAAGAAGGCGTCGAAACTGTGAGTAGACATCGGGTTCTCCGCGCCGCAGGCGCGAGGCGGCGATAACGATGGCGAGAAGACCACCCAGGACAATGGCGATGACGCCTACGGCATCGACAACCTGTCCGATATACCCGATGACTTTGTCGAAGTCCATCTCGGCTCCTACCCGGTCACAGAGAGGCTGCTTGAAGGGTAGGCGTGGGTGCGCCGGAATCGATCGCTTCGACACGCATCGTGGCGGCGCGACCTCCGCTGAAGGTCAACATCACCGTGACAAGCTCCGCGCCACTCAGCTGATCTCACGCTCGGCACTCCCACGTGCCGGACCCAGAGCCATCGCATTGACCTGCTCGGATTCGGCGACCGACCCCAAGCCGAAACAGGACATGGCGGTGCGAAGATGCCGCCATGGAAGACACGGCGGCCCATGAGGAGCCCGAACCCGCATCAAACCTGGCCCCGGCGGGCGTCTTCGCGGAACTGGCGCGATCCCTTGCTGAAGCGACGGGAATGGGGCCGACCCTTCAAGAGATCGTCGACTATTCGATTGTGGTCGTGCCTTGTGACTGGGCAGCGGTCGCGGCGACCGAAGAGATCGGTCCGCGTCCAGCGAGGCTGGCGGCCTCGACCGATCAAGGCTTGATGGCGACGGTCGCGGACATTGCGGGTAGTGCGGGAACGAGCCCCGGTTGGGCCGCCTTTTTGGAGGCGTCGACGGTTTACGTCCCCGACTTGGCGATCGAGCGCCGCTTCCCCGCGTACGTTCAGGCGATGATCGAGCGCACACCGATCCGTTCGGTGTTGTCGTTCGGTCTACAGCTGCGTGAAGAGCGGCTGGGAGTTCTCTCGCTCTACGGCAAGTCCGCGAACTCGTTTGCCGAGGACGCAGTGGAGCGAGCGAGTTTGATGGCCGATCACGGGGCGATTGCGATCGAAGCGGAAATACAGGCGCGGCGTGCGGAAACCCTGGAGGCAGCGCTGCAGACCAACCGGACGGTCGGCGTCGCCCTCGGCATCCTCATGGAGCGGCACGATCTCAATGCGGACTCGGCTTTCGGTGTACTCCGACGAATCAGCAGTCATAGCAACCGGAAGCTCGCGTTGATCGCCGAGGAACTGGTTACTACCGGCCAGTTGCCTTCGGCCTGATTCGACGGTCCAGGCTCAACAGCCCACACGC
>JBKPKI010000110.1:0-12210 GCA_046731055.1 Actinomycetota bacterium
CCGGTTTCCCGGGGTTATCCCAGAGTCTGGGGCAGGTTACTCACGTGTTACTCACCCGTTCGCCACTGATCGCCCGGAGCAAGCTCCGAGGTCACCGTTCGACTTGCATGTGTTAAGCACGCCGCCAGCGTTCGTCCTGAGCCAGGATCAAACTCTCCGTTGATGTTCAGCTCCGCACCGCCGAGGCGGTGAGGAAACCAAGACCCTTAGAGGGTTGATTGCCTGGCTGAGCAAGAACAACTTGCGTTATTTCTTGTCAACCAAAGGATTTTCGTTCGAGGACGCTCCAGGCCGAGCCGAACGGCTCGGTCCGTGACGCCCCTCGAGACGAGGTTATTGGCATCGATTTTTGGCACGCTGTTGAGTTCTCAAGGTTCGGACGCGCACCGACTTCCGGTCCAGCGGACCAGGCGTCGGGGCAACCCTTCAAATTTACCCGCCTGCTTCGTGGGCGTCAAATCCGTGACCCGCTTGACCAGATGGTCTCTCGGCGGTCGGATCCGAGCGCACACGGCTCTCGGCGGGAGGGCCACTCTACCAGCCTTCCGGACCGGCTCCGACCGCCCTGGAACGGCTCCAGGTGGGGCTCGGACGGCCACGACAGCAAGGCTCGCGGTGGTCATCAGCACGCGGGACCGGCCTGCTTCGGGCGACGCAAGAGCGTCGACTCCGGTGGTGTCCGTTCCTCCCTGACGGGCTGACTGGGAGACAGTAGACGCGAGCCGCCGGCGTGCACAAATTGCCGACATCCGGGCGTGTCACTGACTCCGAAGGTGATAACCGCGAGGGTCGCGGCGCTATTCCCCGCTGGCTAGCCCGCCAGCCAAGCGGCCGCCAACGACTTGCGTCCCCGACGCAGCAGGGCGACGCGCCCGTGCAGGAAGTCGTCCGCGCCGAGCACGCGCTCCGGGTCGGCCACCTTGGTGTTGTTGACCGACGCTCCGCCCTCACCGATCGCCCGGCGAGCGGCGTTGCGGGATTCGACGAGCCCCACCGCCACCAGAGCGTCGACCACGCTCACACCGACCGTGACCGCCGCGCCGGGCAGCTCTTCCGTCGCGTCGACGAGGGTGCGCTCGTCCAGCGCCTTGAGATCGCCGTTCCCGAACAGCGCCTCGGATGCGGCCTGCACCGCGGCTGATGCCTCGGCCCCGTGCACCAACGTCGTGACGTCCGCCGCCAGCGTCCGCTGCGCCGCCCGCCGGAACGGTTCCTCTCGAACCTGCCGCTCGAGGTCGGCGATCTGGTCCGCGGTGCGGTCGGTGAAGAATTTGAGCAGCTTGACGACCGAGGCGTCCTCGACATTGACGAAGTACTGATAGAAGGCATACGGGGTGGTCATGTCCGGCGACATCCAGATGGCGTTGCCCTCGGACTTCCCGTACTTCACTCCCGCAGCGTCGGTGATGAGGGGCGTCACCAGAGCGTGGACGGTCGCGCCCTCCGCCTTGTGGACCAGGTCCACGCCGGCGGTGATGTTGCCCCACTGGTCGGACCCGCCGGTCTGCAGGGTGCACCCGTGGACGCGGTACAGCTCGAGGTAGTCGAGGGCCTGCAGCAGCTGGTAGCTGAACTCCGTGTAGGAGATCCCTTCCTGGCTGGCCAGCCGCTGCGCGATGGCCTCCTTGCGGATCAGCTGGTTGACCCGGAAGTGCTTGCCGATGTCCCGCAGGAAGTCGATGGCCGACATGGGGGCGGTCCAGTCGAGGTTGTCGACGAGCAGGGCGGCGTTCGGCCCGTCGAACTCGAGGAAGGGACGGACGAGCTCCTTCAACCGGGCGACGTTCGCTGCGGTCTGCTCCTTGGTCTTGAGAACCCGTTCCGACGTGGGCCGGGGATCTCCGATGAGCCCCGTCGACCCGCCGACCAGGCAGATGACCCGGTGCCCGGCCCGCTGGAACCGTCGGAGGACGACCAGCTGCACGAGGTTGCCGAAGTGGAGGGACGGCGCAGTCGGGTCGAAGCCGCAGTAGAGCGTGACCGGCCCGTCGGCGAGGGCCTTGCGCAGCGCGGTCTCGTCGGTGGACTGCTCCACCGACCCACGCCAGGTCAGCTCGTCCCACACATCGCGTCCGAGGTCGTCCACAGCGGGACAGCCTGCCCTACCGCGGCGCTCGTCGGACACGGGGTTTCCCCGGCCGGTACGCGGAGACGGTCGGTTCGCCGTCGAGCCAGAACCGCCAAGGGTATGCGGCGACGTCGCCTCCCGCTCCGGCTACTCCGACGCGGGGTCCGGTTCGGATGCCGTCCGGGGCCGGCGGGGCAGCCGCCGCGCGCACGACGAGGTCGGACCGCAGCCCCTCAGGGGCGACCGATGGCGTACAGAAGTCGCGGCCGGAGTCGACTCCGCTGAGGCCGAGCGTGGCGGCCAGCCGGGCGGGCCCCCGGCACCAGTCGCGCGCTGCCACTCCGGGGCGCCGCGCCGCCGCGATGTCGTGACCGGCCACGACCTCGCCGGCTCGGATCAGGACCGCCGATGCCGCGCCCACCGGCCCGGTCACCAGGTTGAGGCACCAGTGCATCCCGTAGGTGAAGTACACGTATGTAAAGCCGGCCGGCCCGAACATCGGCTCGGTCCGTGGCGTCCTGCCTCGGTAGGCGTGGGAGCCCGGGTCGTGGAGATATCCCGCATACGCCTCGACCTCGGTGAGCCGGACGGTAACCGGTCCCCGCGAGAGGGTGCTGCCGAGCAGCGCCGGGGCGACCTCGAGGACGTCACGGGCGAAGAACGAGCGCGGCAGCCGCCGGGTCACGGCGTCAGCCGAGCGGGGTCGCGAACGCCCGCGCCGCCGCGACCGACTCACGCGCCCGCTCCAGCTGCTCCCTGACGCGCACCGGTGCGGTTCCGCCGCGGGCGTCCCGTGACGCCAACGACCCCTCGACCGACAGCACCGCACGGACGCCCGGCGTGAGCACCGGGTCGATCGCGGCGAGGGCCTCGTCGGTGAGGTCCCAGAGCTCGATGCCCTGCGCCTCGCAGGTCCGCACGCACGCGCCCGCGACGTCGTGCGCCACCCGGAACGCGACGCCTTGGCGCACCAGCCACTCGGCGATGTCGGTGGCCAGCGCGAAGCCCTGCGGCGCCAGTGATTCGAGCCGCTCCCGGTCAAACCGCAGCGTCGCCACCATCCCGGCGAACGCCGGCAGCAGCACCTCGAGGGTGTCGACGGCGTCGAAGACGGGCTCCTTGTCCTCCTGCAGGTCCCGGTTGTACGCCAGCGGCAGCCCCTTGAGCGTCGCCAGCAGCCCGGCCAGGTCGCCGACCAATCGGCCCGCCTTGCCGCGCGCCAGCTCGGCGACGTCGGGGTTCTTCTTCTGCGGCATGATGCTCGACCCTGTGGAGAAGGCGTCGTCCAGGGTGACGTAGGAGAACTCCTTGGTGGCCCAGAGGACCACCTCCTCCGCGATCCGTGACAGGTCGACTGCGGTCATCGCCGCGACGAACGCGAACTCCGCCGCGAAGTCACGGCTCGCTGTGCCGTCGATGGAGTTCTCGGCCGACGCGGAGAAACCGAGGTCGCGGGCCACCGCGTCGGGGTCCAGGCCCAGCGAGGTGCCGGCCAGGGCGCCGGAGCCGTAGGGCGACACGTCGGCCCGCCGGTCCCAGTCGCGCAGCCGGTCGACGTCGCGCAGCAGCGCCCAGGCGTGGGCCAGCAGGTGGTGGGACAGGAGGACCGGCTGGGCGTGCTGGAGGTGCGTACGTCCCGGCATGGCCACGCCGACGTGCCTGGCCGCTTGGTCAACGAGGGCCTGGACGACGTCCAGGACGAGGCCGGCGACGGTTCTGGCCTCGTGGCGCAGATACCGGCGGAACAGCGTGACGACCTGGTCGTTGCGGGACCGCCCCGCGCGCAGCCGGCCCCCGACGTCCGCCCCGGCTCGCTCCAGAAGGCCGCGCTCCAACGCCGTGTGGACGTCCTCGTCGGACGGCTCGGGACGGAACGCTCCGCTCGCCACGTCGGCGTCGAGCCGGTTCAGCGCGTCGAGCATGGCCTCAAGCGTCTCGTCGTCGAGCAGCCCGGCGGCGTGCAGCACCCGCGCATGCGCCCGCGAGCCGGCGATGTCGTGACGCGCCAACCGCCAGTCGACGTGGGTGCTGCGCGACAGCTCGGCGAGGGCGTCGGCGGGTCCGCCGGCGAACCGGCCGCCCCACAGGCTGACGGTCACCTGGCCTCCTGCGAGAGCGTCCGGGCGAACGAGCGAGCCGACGCCGGCGTCGTCGCGACGACGAGGATGGTGTCGTCGCCGGCGATGGTGCCGAGCACGTCGGACAGGTGCGACTGGTCGATGCACGAGGCCAGGTAGTTAGCGGCTCCGGGCGGGGTGCGCAGGACGATCTGGTTGCCGGCGCACCGGGCGCTGACGAGAAGCTCGTCCGCTGCCCGTCGGAGCCGCACCGGGAGGTCCTCCGAGGCGACCGCAGGCTCGCCGTTGGGCAACGCATACACGAGCTGCCGTCCCTTGCGGACCTTGACCGCCCCCACCTCGACGAGGTCGCGGGACAGGGTGGCCTGCGTGACGTCGACGCCGTCCTGGGACAGCAGGGTGAGCAGCTCGCCCTGCGACCGGACCTCGTGCGAGCGCAGCAGGTCCACGACGCGAGTCTGCCGGGCGGTGCGGCTGGTCACGCGGGGACCGCCGCGTCGAGGATCCCTGGCAGCGCGTCGACGAAGGTGGCGGCCTGGGTCTGGGTGAGGATGAGCGGCGGAGCGAGCCGGATCGCATCCGGTGTCACGGCGTTGACGAGGAACCCGGCCTCCCGGGCGAGGCCCATCGCCGACGGGGCGACCGGCTCAGTCAAGAGGATGGCCAGCAGCAAGCCGCGACCCCTTACCCCCGCGATCCGTGGGTGCCCGAGCCCGGTCACCGCGTCCACGAGGTATGCGCCCAGCTGGCGCGCGTGGTCGAGGAGACCGTCGGACTCGATCGTGTGGACGACCGCCAGCCCGGCGGCACAGGCCAGCGGGTTGCCCCCGAAGGTCGACCCGTGCTGACCACCCGTGAGCAGGCCGGTGACCACGGGACCGTAGGTGATCAGTGCACCGATCGGCACTCCCCCGGCCAGCCCCTTGGCCAGGGTGACCGCGTCGGGCACGACGTCGGTCGCGTGATGAGCCAGCCAGTGGCCGGTGCGACCCATCCCCGACTGGACCTCGTCCAGGACGAGCAGCGCGCCGACGTCGCGGGTGAGGTCGCGGGCCAGCCGCAGGTATGCGTCCGTGGCCGGGACGACGCCCGCCTCGCCCTGCATGGGCTCGAGGACAACGGCGGCCAGATCGGTGCCCGCCTCGTCGACAGCGTCTCGGAGCACGTCGTCGTCGTTGTACGGCACGTGGGACACACCGGGGATCAGCGGCTCGAAGGGAGTGCGGTATGCCTCCTTCCACGTGAGCGCGAGGGCGCCGGTGGTGCGGCCGTGGAAGGCGTTCTGGGCGGCAATGATCCGGGTCCGGCCGATACGCCGGGTCAGCTTCACCGCCGCCTCCAGGGCCTCGGCGCCCGAGTTGGCGAAGAAGACGCCTGAACCGGCGGGAGCCCGACATACCTCGAGGAGCTTCTCGGCCAGCTCGACCTGGGGCTCGGAGGTGAAGAAGTTGGAGATGTGGACGACCTGGCCGGCCTGCTTGGTGATCGCCTCGAGCAGGGCCGGGTGGCCGTGGCCGAGGGTGTTGACCGCGATCCCGCCGAGGAGGTCGAGGTAGCGCTTGCCGTCGACGTCGACGACGTAGCAGCCGTCGCCGTGCGACAGGACCGTCTGAGGCACGCCGAAGACGGGGATGAGTGCGGCCTGGTAGCGGTCGAGGATCTGCTGGCTGTGCGTCATGCTCGCACGACTCCCTCCGGGTCCGGGACGACCATGGTGCCGATGCCCTCGTCGGTGAAGACCTCGAGAAGCAGTGAGTGCGGCTTGCGGCCGTCGATGACGTGGGCCTGGGGTACGCCCTGCTGGACGGCGCGGATGCAGGCCTCGAGCTTCGGGACCATGCCGGCGTCGACCTTGCCGAGCAGCTCCTTGGCGTCCATGAGGGTGAGGTACGAGAGGAGCGAGTCGGGGTCGGGCCAGCGCCCGTAGATCCCCTCGACGTCGGTGAGGACCACGAGCTTGGAGGCGTCGAGGGCCACGGCCAGCGCCGCGGCGGCGGTGTCCGCGTTGACGTTGAGGACCTGGCCGTCGACGTCGAGGTCGGGCGCCACGGTGGAGACCACGGGGATGCGGCCGGCGTCGAGGATGTCCATGACTGCCGACGGGTTCACGCTCTCGACATCTCCGACGAGACCGAGGTCGAGGTCGCTGCCGTCGTCGGCCACGCCGGCGCGCCGTCGGGCACCAAACAGCCCGGCGTCCTCTCCGGAGAGGCCGACGGCCAGCGGACCGTGCTGGTTGAGCAGGCCGACGAGCTCGCGGCCGACCTGGCCGGTGAGGACCATCCGCACGACCTCCATGACCTCCGGTGTCGTGACCCGAAGGCCGCCGTGGAACTCGCTGTCAAGCCCGAGCCGACCGAGCATCGACGCGATCTGGGGGCCGCCGCCGTGGACGACAACCGGGCGCAGACCCGCATACCGGAGGAACGCGATGTCCTGCGCGAAGGCGAGCTTCAGGGTCTCGTCGACCATGGCGTTGCCGCCGTACTTGACGACGACAAGAGCGCCGCGGAAGCGCTCCAGCCACGGAAGAGCCTCAACGAGGGTCTGCGCCTTGGCGGCGGCCACCCGGAGGGCGGCGGCGTCGATGACGCCCCTGATGGTGGTCGACGCGGTGCTGGAGGCGGTCATGTGCTGTAGGCCGAGTTCTCGTGGACGTAGTCGTGGGTGAGGTCGTTGGTCCAGACCGTCGCGGTCTCCGCGCCGGCGTGGAGGTCGACGAGGACGTGGACCTCCCGGCCGGACAGGTCGACCAAGGAGCGGTCCTCGCCGACACCCCCGGCCCGGCAGACCTGGACGCCGTTCATGGCGACGTCGAGCGCGTCCGGGTCGAAAGCAGCGTGCGTGGTGCCGACGGCGGCGAGGACGCGGCCCCAGTTGGGGTCGGCGCCGAAGATCGCGCACTTGAAGAGGCTGTTGCGCGCGACGGACCGACCGACCTCGAGGGCGTCGTCGACCGACGCGGCCCCGCGGACCTCGATGGCGATGTCGTGCGCCGCGCCCTCGGCGTCGGCGACGAGTTGACGGGCTAGGTCGGCGCACACTGCGGTGACGGCGTCCGTGAGGATAGGGCCGACCACAGCGATTCCCGAGGCACCCGAGGCCATCAGCAGCACCGTGTCGTTGGTCGACTGGCAGCCGTCGGAGTCGACCCGGTCGAAGGTCGCGAACGTGGCGTCGCGCAGGGTCTTGTCGAGCGTGGCGGCGTCCGTCACGGCGTCGGTCACGAGGACGACGAGCATCGTCGCAAGGGAGGGCGCGAGCATCCCGGCGCCCTTGGCCATCCCCCAGACCGACCAGCCGTCGCCGATCTGCGCGGCGGTCTTCGGATGGGTGTCGGTCGTCAGGATCGCCTCGGCCGCCGCGTCGTGACCGGTGGCCTCGAGCGCTGCCGCGGCACTGTCCACGCCGGCGAGGACCTTGTCCATCGGCAGCAGCTCGCCGATGAGGCCGGTCGAGCACACGACGACGTCGGCGGCGGAGACGCCGAGGGTGTTCGCCACGTGCTCAGCAGTCCGGTGGGTGTCCTGGAAGCCTTGGTGGCCGGTGCACGCGTTGGCGCCGCCGGAGTTGAGGACGACCGCGTCGACCCGCCCGTCGGAGACCGCCTGACGCGACCACACGACGGGCGCCGCGACCACCCGGTTGCTGGTGAAGACCGCGGCCGCGTGATGGTCTGGTCCGTCGTTGAGGACGAGGGCCAGGTCGGGGTTGCCGCTCGGCTTGAGCCCCGCGGTGACGCCGGCGGCGCGGAAGCCCGTGGGCAGTGCGGTCACGGGGCCACTCCTGCGACGGGGAGGCCGGCGGTCTCGGGGAGGCCGAGAGCGAGGTTTGCGCACTGGATGGCGCCTCCCGCGGTCCCCTTGGTGAGATTGTCGATGGCCGCGACGACGACCGCCCGGGCGACCGCTTTGTCAAGCGTGAGCTGGAGGTGGGCGACGTTGGCGCCGAGGACATCCGCCGTGCGAGGCCACTGCCCTGGGGGAAGCAGGTGGACGAAGGGCTCGCCGTCGTAGGCGTCCTCCCAGGCCGTGCGCAACCCTTCGGCGGTGGTGCCGGCCGTGACCCGAGCGGTGCACGTCGCGAGGATCCCTCGGGCCATCGGGGCGAGCGTCGGGGTGAACGAGAGCGTCACGGGCTCACCGGCGGCCAACGCGAGGTTCTGTGCGATCTCGGGTGTATGCCGGTGGCCGCCGCCCACCCCGTACGGGGACATCGCACCCATGACCTCAGAGCCGAGCAGGTGGGGCTTCAGGCCCTTACCCGCTCCGGACGTCCCGCTGGCGGCCACGATGACGACGTCGTTCGGCTCGAGCAGTCCGGCCACGAAGCCGGGGGCGAGGGCCAAGGAGCACGCCGTCGGGTAGCAGCCCGGAACGGCGATCCGGGTGGCCCCCTTCAGCTCGTCGCGGACCGACCGGCCGCGGACCGGAAGCTCGGGCAGGCCGTACGGCCACGTGCCGGCGTGCTCGCTGCCGTAGAAGGCCTGCCACGCGGACTCGTCCGAGAGCCGGTAGTCCGCACCGCAGTCGACGACGACAACGTCCTCGGGCAGCGAGGCCGCCAGGTCGGCCGACGCGCCGTGCGGCAGGGCGAGGAAGACGACATCGTGGCCGCGGAGGGTCGCAGGCGTGGTGGGTTGGAGGACGCGGTCGCCTATGGCGGCGAGGTGTGGGTGGACCTCGCCCAGCAGCTTCCCCACTTGTGAGTCGGCGGTGACGATGCCCAGCTCGATGTCGGGATGGCCCATGAGCAGCCGGACGATCTCACCGCCGGCGTATCCGCTCGCGCCGGCGACTGCTGCGGTGACCATGCTGCATGACTATACACATCATGCATACCCGCGCGGCTTGGACGACATGACTCAGCGTCGAGCCAGTTGACTCACTGGGTGCGCCGAGTCAACCAACCCGGCCGCTGAGTCAACTCCGGCACAGGGGCAGTCGTATACCGGATCCCCGACCGGCGTCAGGTGCGCTGGACCGCTCCCACCGCCTCTGCCGCCGCCGCCACGGCCGCGTCGCGGAAGCCGTTGACCTCCTGCGTGGTCAGTGTCCGGTCTGGTGCTCGGAACGTGAGCCGGTAGGCGAGCGAGGACTTCCCGTCGCCGACCTGCTCACCCGCATACACGTCGAACAACGCGATCTCCTCGAGGAAGTCTCCGGCGCCGGACCTGAGCGACCGCTCGACCTCGGCAGCGGTCACCGTGTCGGCGACGACGAGCGCTACGTCGGTGAGGGCGGCCGGGAAGGTCGAGATCTCGTGGTACCGCGTGGCCTCCTCACTGGCCCGCGTCAGGACATCCACGTCGAGCTCCAAGGCAACCGTGCGGGCGGGGAGGCCGAGGGTCGCGACCGTCTTCGGGTGGAGCTCGCCGACGTACCCCACGACCGTGGACGGTTCGTCGCGCAGCACGATCCGCGCGCACCGTCCGGGATGCCATGGTGCGTGGTCGGTCTCGGGCTCGACGTCGACCGGCACGGCGACCGCCCGGGCGACGGCGAGCGCGGACTCGACCGCGTCCTCCCAGGACGCCGCTCGTCCGGGCCCCCACCAGCCCGAGCGCTCCGCCTCTCCGGCCATCACCGCCGCCACGTGCCGGGGCTGCCGCGGCACGGCGGTGTAGATCGCGTCGATGGTCGCGTCGTCGGGGCGACGGTCGACGCCTGGAACCGGAGCAGTATGCGTCGCCCCCGCACCGGGCAGGGTGACCATGCCCAGCTCGAACAGCGCGATGTCCCTGCGGCCGCGCGAGACGTTGCGGCGCACCGCGTCCACCAGGGTCGCGAGTACCGAGGTCCGCATCAGTGGCGCCTCGTCGGAGAGCGGGTTGGCGACCCGAACCGCATACCGGCGCTCGTCGTCGGGCGGCAGGTCGAAGGCGTCGGCGACGCCCTCCGCGACGAACGGGTAGGTCAGCACCTCGACGAAACCTCGCGCCGCAAGGACATTGGCCACGATCCGGCGGACCCGTTGGGCGTGGGTCAACCCGCGACCGGACGGCGGTGTCCGCACGATCGACGGGATCTTGTCGTACCCGTCGATGCGGGCGACCTCCTCGGCATAGTCAGGCCCGTCGACCAGGTCCGGCCGCCACGTCGGCGGTGTGACGTCGACGGTGTCGCCTGCGCCGTCCTCGACGGCACATCCCTCAGCCCGGAGGATGTCGACGACCCGCTGTCGCGAGTAGTCGACGCCGACCAGCCGGGCGGGCACCGTGACATCGAGTTCGTATGCCTCTCGCGGCTCGGTGTCGTCGACGTCGGTGACCGCCGGGTCGGCGGTCCCTCCACCGTGCTCGACCAGCAGCTCGACGGCCAGCTGGGCGGCGGCCGGAGGCAGCGCCGGGTCGACACCGCGCTCGAACCGCTTCGACGCCTCGGTGACGAGCTTGTGGCGCCGCGACGAACGCGCCACGGTCACCGGGTCGAAGTGGGCCGCCTCGATGAGCACGTCTGTCGTCGAGGAAATCACCTCGCTCGTCGCACCTCCCATCACGCCCGCGATACCCAACGGGACTGTGCCGCCGTCGGTGATGAGGAGGTCCTCGGGATCGAGCCGACGCTCGACGTCGTCGAGCGTCGTCAGGGTCTCGCCCGGACGGGCGCGGCGCACCTCGATCGAACCGCTGAGCGAAGCGACGTCATAGGCGTGTAGCGGCTGCCCGAGCGCGAGCATGACGTAGTTGGTCACATCGACGGCGAGGGAGATCGGTCGCATGCCCGACTGGGTCAGGCGGCGCTGCATCCAGGCCGGCGACGGGCGGTTGGGGTCGATCCCCCGGACGATCCGCGCGACGAACCGGTCGCACCCGGTCCGGCCGTCGATCGGGGCCCCGTCGGCGAGTCGGACCGCATACCCGTCGCTCGTCGCGACCGGCACCGACAGCTGGGCCGGGTCGCGGTACCCACCCTCCGGTGAACCCTGCGAGTGCCAGTACTCCCGGGCGAGGCCGCGCAGCGAGAAGCAGTACCCGCGGTCGGGGGTCACATTGAGCTCGACGACCTCCTCGCCGAGGCCCAGCAGCGCGATCGCGTCGTCGCCGACCTGGACGCCCTCGAGCTGCTCGGGGGACAGCAGCCGCGTCAGGACGACGATCCCGGTGTGGTCATGGCCGATCCCCAGCTCGTCCTCGGCGCAGATCATCCCGTTCGAGACGCGGCCGTAGGTCCGGCGCGCGGAGACCTCGAACCCGCCGGGCAGCATCCCGCCCGGCAACACCACGACGACGAGGTCGCCCACCTCGAAGTTGACCGCCCCGCAGACGATCTCCTGGTGCTTCCCCTCGGTTTCCATCTGCCCGTGCCGCCCGACGTCGACGACGCAGAAGCGGATCGGCTTGCCGTTCTTCTGGACCTGCTCGTCGAAGGACAGGACCCGGCCGACCACCAGCGGACCGGTGATGTCGCCGCCGTGGATCCCCTCCTCCTCCAGGCCGATCGACACGAACGACGCCGCGACGTCCGCACCGGTCGCCCCCGGAGCAAGGTCGGTGTACTCCCCCAGCCAGCTCAGCGGAACGCGCACGTCAGACCTCCATGCCGAACTGCTCGGAGAACCGCGCGTCCCCTTCGACGATGTCGTGCATGTCGGTCACCCCGTGCCGCAGCTGCAGCGCCCGCTCGATGCCGAGGCCGAACGCGAACCCGGTGTAGACGTCCGGGTCGATCCCGCACGCCGTGAGCACCTTCCGGTTGACCATCCCTGAGCCGCCGAGTTCGATCCAGCCCGACCCGCCGCAGGTCCGGCACATCGGGTTCCTGCCGTGGCACGCGAAGCAGACGAAGTCGGTCTCCATGCTCGGCTCGGTGAACGGGAAGTACGACGCCCGCACGCGGGTGCGGGTGTCCGCGCCGAACATCACGTGGACGAAGTGGTCGATCGCGCCGCGCAGGTGGGCCATCGTGAGTCCCTTGTCGACGGCCAGCGCCTCGATCTGGTGGAAGACCGGGGTATGCGTGGCGTCCAGGTCGTCGGTCCGGAAGACCTTGCCCGGTGAGACCACGTAGATCGGCGGCGTTCGCTCGAGCATCGTCCGGATCTGGACCGGAGACGTCTGCGTGC
>JBKPKI010000111.1:0-8635 GCA_046731055.1 Actinomycetota bacterium
GGCTCGCCTCTGGCACAGCGACGGGGATGCAGGCGGCGCTCTTCGCCAACGTCGCCCACGGCCTGGTCTCCGCCCTGCTCTTCTTCGTCGTCGGGGGGCTCAAGGAGCGCTGGGGCAGCGCCGACCTGGCAGTGGCCCGCGACGCGCTGCGCGACGTCTCGCCCCGCATGGGGTTCGCCCTCGTCGTCGGGTTCGCCTCGGCCCTCGGGCTGCCGGGGCTCGTCGGGTTCTGGGGCGAGTTCCTCGCGGTGTACGCGGCGTGGAACCCGGCAGGGGAGCTGCCCGTCACGTTGTTCCGGTTCTGTGCGGTGGCCGGCGTGGTCGGGATGTCCCTCGCCGCCGCCTACTCGCTGCGCGTACTGAGACTGGTCTGGGCCGGCCACGAGAACTGGACGGGAAACGCACCGGGCTCCGTCAAGCGCCGGGGCCGCCGGGACGATGCGCGGGGTGCCGAGCTCATCGTCGTCGTTGCTCTGATCGCACTCATTCTCGGTCTCGGGGTCGTGCCCAAGCCGCTCCTTGGCGTGACCGAACCTGAGTCGGCCGCCCTCGTCGCGGCGGGAGCGGGCGGACGATGATCACCGTCGACGTCGGCACCCTTCTCCCCGCCCTGGCTCCGCTCCTCGGCTCCGTCGTCGTCCTCGTCCTCGACGTCCTCGACCCGCGGGGGCAGCGGGTCCACTACGCCATCGCGTTCATCTCACTGGTGCTCGGCATGTTCGGGACGTTCGGGGCTCTCGGTGCCCCGACCGGTGACGAGCTCCGAACGCTCTGCCTGCCCGAAGGCGGCGCCTGCTTCTACGGCGCCTCTGCCCTCACGACGACCCTCCAGCTCGCCGCCCTGCTGGCGGCAGCGATCACCCTGTTGCTCGCCTGGCCGTCCGAGCGCGCCGACGAGACCGGCCGGACGGCGGTCACCGTCTCATTGCTGCTCGCGGCGACCGGGGGCGCCGTCGGCGTCGCCGGCGCGCGCGACCTGGCCTCCTGGCTGATCACCCTCGAGCTCGCCACCCTGCCGGTGGTCGCCCTCGCTGCCCTCCCGGGCACCCGGCGCGCTCTCGCCGGGGCGGTGCAACTGGTCACCACGTCCCTGGTCTCCTTCGCGATGCTCGCCCTCGGTGCCGCCTGCTGGTACGCCGCAACCGGCTCGCCCGTTCTCGCGGCCGCCCCGGCGCTTGCTGCCAGCTCCACGCCGCAGCGGGCTTTGCTCGCTCTCGCAGTGGTCCTTGTCCTCGGCGGGATCGCGTTCAAGCTGTCGCTGGTGCCCTTCCACGCATGGACGCCGACGACGTATGCAGGTTCGCCGCTCCCGATCACGGTGTTCCTGGCCGGGGTGTCCAAGGTTGCGGCGCTGGCGGCGCTGCTCGTCGTCATCTCGGCGGTCACCCAGCTCGGCCGGTCCGCACTGGTCGGCGTGGCGGTTCTCGCCATCGCCAGCATGACCCTCGGCAATCTCATGGCGTTGCGCCAGGACGACGTCGTCCGGCTGCTGGCGTGGTCGACCGTGGCCCAGGCCGGATGGGTGGTCGTCCCGCTGCTCTCGGTTTCCTCGTTCGGATCGCGGGCGGCGGCGGGCTACCTTCTCACCTACCTCGTCGCCACCCTCGTCGCCTTTACCGCCGTGGTGATGACCGTGACCGCGGTCGGGGCGCGGCGTGGTCGCGACCTCGACGCATACCGGAGCCTGGTCCGTAGCAACCCCTGGGTGGGCGGTGCGCTGCTGCTGGCGTTGACCTCGCTCGCCGGTCTGCCGCCGGGCATCCTGGGCCTCATCGGGAAGGTCGTCGCCCTGCGGCCGGTGCTTGCCGAGGGCTGGTGGGTGGTCGCTGTCCTCGCTGCGGCCAACGCGGTGCTCGGCGTGGCCGTCTACCTGCGCTGGGTGCGCGTCCTCCTGCTTCCGGCGGATCCGGCGACGTCCGCAACGGGTCCGGCCCAGGGGACCGGACAGACGGCAACGACAACGCGAAATACCACGCTGGCCCGGGTGCGGACCCACCCCAGCCACCTCGTCGCCCTCGGCGTCGGGAGCGCGGTCCTCGTCCTCGGGTCGGTGCAGCCGGAGCTGCTGCTCGGCCTGCTGGGGTGAGGTCGGCGACCTCACGTCTGCGCGGGAACGCCCTTGGAGAACCTGACGTTTTCCTGACATGCCCCCCTCGCACCGCCACTACAACGGCCTGAAGACCGCGGCGCTCTTCGGCGCGATCTGGGCTCTCCTGCTCGGGATCGGCGCCCTGGTCGCCGGCGGCCGGTTTATCTGGATCTTCGCGCTTCTCGGTGTCGCCATGACCTTCTACGGCTACTGGAACAGCGACAAGCTCGCGATCCGGGCCATGCACGCATACCCCGTCAGCGAGGCCCAGGCGCCGGTGATGTACCGCATCGTGCGGGAGCTGTCGACCAAGGCGGGCAAGCCGATGCCCCGGCTCTACATCTCGCCCACGGAGGCGCCGAACGCCTTCGCCACCGGCCGGAACCCGCAGAACGCCGCGGTGTGCTGCACCGAGGGCATCCTCCAGCTTCTCGACGAGCGCGAGCTGCGCGGCGTCCTCGGCCACGAGCTGCAGCACGTCTACAACCGCGACATTCTGACGGCCTCGGTGGCCGCTGCCATTGCCGGCGTCATCACCGCGATCGCCCAGATGGCGATGTTCGCCAGCATGTTCGGCGGCGGTGACGACGACGAGCGCGGCAACCCCATCGCCCTGCTCCTCCTCTCGCTGCTGGCCCCGTTCGCGGCGACGGTGATCCAGCTGGCCATCAACCGGACTCGCGAGTACGACGCCGACGAGGACGGCGCCTCGCTGACCGGCGACCCGCTGGCGCTTGCGTCGGCGTTGCGCAAGCTGGAGCGTGGGGTGGCCCGGGCTCCGCTGGCGCCGCAGCAGCAGATCGTCAACGCCAGCCACATGATGATTGCCAACCCCTTCCGGGCGCAGGACGTCTCGAAGCTGTTCTCGACGCACCCGCCCATGGCCGAGCGCATCGCCCGGCTCGAGTCGATGGCCTCCGGCTACCTGGAGCGCTGACTGCGCACTCCCGCTGGCCCTACCCGACCAGACTCAGATGCTTCCGGCTTTCTGGCGGTCATGGGGAAAATGTGCCGAAGCTTCTGAGTTCGGTCGGTGGGACCAGGAAGGATCTGAGTCCGATCGACGTCAGCGGTGAGCCGGCGGCGGGATCTCCCCCGAGCCACGGATGACCAGCGTCGGCACCGACAGGATCCGGCGCGGTGGTGAGGTGTCGCCCTCGATCCGACTGAACAGCAGCTCCGCCGCCCGCCGCCCGATCTCCCGCACGTTCTGCCGGATCACGGTCAGCGAGGGCGTCATGAGGTCGGCCAGCGGGAAGTCGTCGAAGCCCACGAGGGCGACCTGCTGGGAAAGGCCGAGCGCGCGCAGGGCCCTGATCGCGCCGATGCTGAGGATGTTGCGGCAGGCGAAGACCGCCGTCGGCGGGTCGTCCAGGGCCATCATCGCCGTGAGGGCGTCCTGGGCCTCCTCCGTGGTGCGCAGCCCCGTCACCACCAGCGCGGGATCAGGCTTTACGCCCTCGGCCTTGAGCGCGGCCTCGTAGCCGCGCAGCCGCGCCGCGGCGGTCGGGATCGTCGTCAGGTCGACGAGGACGGCGACCCGGGTATGCCCGAATCGCAGGAGGTGCGCCACGGCCTCCTTGGCACCGCGCCGGTTGTCGACCAGGACGCTGTCGGACTCGATGCCACGCGGCGGACGGTCGACGAAGACGGTGCGCAGCCCGGCCCGGACCTCCGAGGCCAGGTAGGACTGGTCCTGGGTCGACGGCATAAGAATGAGCCCGTCCACCCGGCGGGCGACGAGGTCGGCGACCAAGGCCCGTTCGCGGTCGGTCTCCTCGTCGATGCTCGCGGCGAGGACGACGCACTGGTGCTCGCGCGCCGCGTCCTCGAGGCTGCGCAGCAGCCCAACGGAGAAGCTGTTGCTCACGTCCTGGACGAGGGCGCCGACGACGCCGGTGCGGCCGTGGCTGCGCCGGAGGTTGCTCGCGGTGAGGTTATGGGTGTATTCAAGTCGTTCGACGGCTCGCTCGACCCGCTCGCGCAGGTCGTTGGACACGCCAGGCTCGCGGTTCACGACCCGGGAGACGGTCTTGAGACTCACCCCCGCCAGGGCGGCGACATCGCGCATCGTCGCCCGGCCCAGTCTAGGCGCCGGAGCCTCCGACGATGACATCGTTGTCACGCTCACGGCGACAATTAGGTCACAAACGTTGACGTGAGCGCAAGACCCCGCTATACATGCACCTGACAACGTTGTCACACCAATGGAGGTCAGACATGAAGCTAGCCATCGCCCCCTCTCGGCGCACTCGCGCCGTCGCGTTGGCATCGGCCGCCGGGGTCGCCTTGGCTCTTGGCGCGTGCAGCAGCAGCAGCGGTGGTGGAAGCGGTTCAGACTCCACCGGCGGTGGTGGCGGCGAGAAGATCGGCGTCACGCTCATCACCAAGGACTCGAACAACCCCTTCTTCGTCACCATGCAGACCGGCGCAAAGGCATACGCCACCAAGCAGGGCAACATCAACCTCACCATCGCCTCGGGCAAGCAGGAAGGTGACGACCAGGGCCAGATCGACGCCATCGAGGCCTCGATCGCCAAGGGCGACAAGGGCATCCTCATCACCCCGATGTCGACCGGCGTCAACTCGGCGATCAAGAAGGCTCGGGACGCCGGACTCTACGTCATCGCGCTCGACACCCCGCCCGACCCGCCGGACACGGTGGACATCACCTTCGCTACCGACAACTTCAAGGCGGGCAAGCTCATTGGCCAGTGGGCCCAGGTTCAAATGGCCGGCAAGCCGGCCACGATCGCCATGATCGACCTGTTCAACGACAAGGTCGTGTCGGTCGACTACAACCGCGACCAGGGCTTCCTCACCGGAATGGGCATCCCCGTCAACGACCCGAAGAAGAACGGTGACGAGGCCAAGACCGGCAGCTACAACGGTGGCACGTACACCATCGCCTGCAACGAGGCTGGCAACGGCGAGGCCAACGCTGGCCGCGCGGCCATGGAGCGGTGTCTGACCAAGAACCCCGACATCAACCTCGTATACACGATCAACGAGCCCACCGCGGTCGGCGCGAACGCCGCGCTCAAGGCCCAGGGCAAGACGGCGACCATCGTCTCGATCGACGGCGGCTGCGCCGGCGTCGCGGCCGTGAAGTCCGGGGTCATCGGTGCCACCGCGCAGCAGTACCCGCTGAAGATGGCCGAGCTCGGCGTCCAGGCCATCGCCCAGATCGCCACCGGTGGCGCGAAGCCGGCCAATTCACAGGGCCTCGACTTCTACGACACTGGCGTGGCTCTGGTGACCGACAAGACGGCTGCCGGCATTACCGTCATCAGCAGCGACGAGGGCTCGAAGATCTGCTGGGGCAGCGCGTCATGAGTACCACGACGACGGGCGGCGCTCGACAAAGCGCCGCCCAGGCGGAGCTGGCGCGCCGGTCGCACACTCCGGCGCAGCGGATCCAGCACGCCCTGCACAGGAACCCGTGGCTGAGCCCGTTGGTCCTGCTCGTCCTGACGATCATCATCTTCTCGATCGTCAACCCGCGCTTCCTCCAGGCCAACTCGCTGTCCTTGCTGGTCCAGCAGACGGCGGTGGTCGCGGCGCTTGCGCTCGGGCAGACCCTGGTCATCCTCACCGCCGGCATCGACCTGTCGGCCGGCGCCATCGGCGTTCTGTCGATGATGATTATGGCGTCCTTGGCCGCCAAGAACGGGGTGCCGGGGACACTGGCGCTGATCATCGGCATCGTGTTCGGACTGCTCGCGGGCTGCCTCAACGGTCTGCTCGTAACCCGGCTCAACCTGCCACCCTTCATTGTCACGCTCGGCACGCTGAGCATCTTCACGGCGATCGCGCTGCTCTACTCGGGCGCGGAGAGCATCCAGGACAACCGGCTGCCCGACGTCCTCAACTGGGCCGGGAAGAGCTTCTCCATCGGCGGGTTCCGGATCACCACCGGCGTTCTGCTCGTCATCGTCATGTACATCATCGTCGGGTTCGCGCTGAGCCAGACGGCCTGGGGACGACATGTGTATGCGGTCGGTGACGACCCGGAGTCGGCCCGCCTCAGCGGTATCGCTAGCAAGCGGGTTCTGCTCTCGGTCTACTCCGCGGCCGGTCTCATCTTCGGCGTCGCGGGGTGGGTGCTCATCGGCCGGTCCGGTGGTGCCACCCCCAACGCGATCCCGACTGGGAACCTCGACAGCATCACCGCCGTCGTCATCGGCGGCACGAGCCTCTTCGGTGGCCGTGGTGGTGTGGTGGGGACCGCGATCGGCGCCCTCATTGTCTACGCGTTCACGTTCGGTCTGTCGCTCGCCGGCGTCGACCAGCAGTACCGCATCCTCGCCGTCGGCGTACTCGTCATCGTCGCCGTGGCGATCGACCAGTGGATCAGGAAGGTCCGGTCATGAGCGTCGCCCAAAATCCCAGCGACGACCCGACCCAGGGCCAGACCGCTGTACAGACCCAGTCACAGCCGGGGGGCGGGCGCACCCCGATACTCCAGGGCACGGGCTTGATCAAGACGTTCGGCCGGGTCATCGGCCTGGACGGCGTCGACATCGAGCTCTATGCGGGCGAGGTGCTCGCGGTCATCGGAGATAACGGTGCCGGCAAGTCGACACTCATCAAGTGCCTCTCGGGCGCCTACACCCTCGACGGCGGCGAGCTGCAGCTCGACGGCAGACCGGTCAACTTCAAGCGGCCGCAGGACGCCCGAGACGCTGGGATCGAGACCGTCTACCAGACCCTCGCTGTCATCCCGGCGCTCGACATCGCGAGCAACCTCTATCTCGCCCGCGAGGAGCGCCGGGCCGGACCCCTCGGCTCGGTGCTCCGGATGCTCGACAAGGGCGGAATGCGCGACCGCGCCAGCGACTCCGTCCAGAAGCTCGGCATCCAGACGATCCAGAACATGGGTCAGGCGGTCGAGACCCTGTCCGGCGGACAGCGCCAAGCCGTGGCGGTGGCCCGGGCGGCGGCGTTCGGCAGCAAGGTCGTGATCCTCGACGAGCCGACCGCCGCCCTGGGCGTCAAAGAGGGCACCGCGGTCCTCGAGATGATCAAGCAGCTGCGCGACAACGGCATCCCGATCATCCTCATCAGCCACAACATGCCGCACGTGTGGGAGGTCGCTGACCGCATCCACATCCAGCGGCTGGCCCGTAGGGCCGGCGTCATCACCCCGCAGTCGCACACCATGCAGGAAGGTGTGGCGATCATGACCGGGGCGATGACGATCGACGGAATGGATGCCAAGAAGAGCCTCGCCGAGGAGGAGCCCTTGTGACGATCGTTGTCGGCTACCTCCCCACCCCGGAGGGGTCGGCGGCGGTCGACCACGCGATGGAGGAGGCAAACCTCACCTCCTCCCGCGTGGTGGTCGTCAACACCGGGCACTACGGAGACTTCTCGCATCCGCACTACGCGACCGCCGAGGACATCGATGCGCTCGGCTCCCAGCTGAGCGATGCCGGGATCGAACACGAGATCCGGCGGGGGCTGGAGAGCGCGTCGGCGGCCGAGGCCATCCTCGAGGCCGCGAGCGACACATCCGCGGAGCTCATCGTCATCGGAGTCCGCCGCCGGTCGCCGGTCGGAAAGCTCTTCGCTGGCAGCACCGCACAGCATGTGCTGCTCGACGCGGACTGCCCAGTGCTGGCGGTGAAACCCGGGTAGCCCGAGCGGTCGGCATGGGCGAATGGAGCCGTGGGACAACCTGCGGCTCCATTTCGCTGGTCTGCGTGTCACCCTTGGTCGCGTGCCGAGCCTCACCCGCGACGAGGCACGAGCGCGGGCCGCTCTCGTCGCCGTCGACGGCTACGCAGTCCACCTCGACCTCGACGCCGGACCGTCGACGTTCGAGAGCACCAGCACCATCCGGTTCCGATGCCGGGCCCGCGGCGGGGCGACGTGGCTCGATGTCGACCCCGTCGTCCTCCACGAGGTGCGTCTGAACGACCGGCCGGTCGACGTAGCGAGCCTGGTCGACGGGCGTATCGGGCTGTCGGATCTCGCGGAGGACAACGTCGTCGTCGTGAGGGCGACCATGGCATACAGCCGGGACGGCCAGGGGCTGCACCGTGCCGTCGACCCGGCGGACGGCGAGGCGTACCTCTACGGTCACGCCTTCCTCGCCGCCGCGCCGCGGATGTTCGGCTGTTTCGACCAGCCCGACCTCAAGGCGCCGTACACCGTCACGGTCACCGCGCCCCGGCACTGGACGGTCGTCGGCAACGGCGCGGCGGCGCATACCGAGCCGGGTCGTTGGACCCTCGCAACCACGCCGCCCCTCGCAACCTACTTCGTCACCGTCTGCGCCGGCCCCTACGTGACGCGCCGGGCCGAGCACGACGGGATCCCTCTGGCCCTCCATGCCCGCCGGTCCATGGGGGAGTTACTGGACCGCTGGGCCGATCAGGTCTTCACGCTGACCCGCCAGGGCCTGGACCGGTACCACGCGCTGTTCGGCATCCGGTACGCCTTCGGCGAGTACCACCAGGTCTTCGTCCCCGAGTTCAACGCCGGCGCCATGGAGAACCCCGGCTGCGTCACGATCCGCGACGACCGGCTGTTCCGCGGACG
>JBKPKI010000112.1:0-3958 GCA_046731055.1 Actinomycetota bacterium
CATCCCCGCCGGGGAGCCGGTGACCGCGACGGTCACCGGGAAGGTAGAGGTGCCGCCGCTGGTCGTGCCGATGACGCCGACGGTGGAGACGGTCCCGAAGATCGCCTGGGTCGCGCCACTCGGCGTGATCGTCGCCTGCAATCCGGTCTTCAGCTGGGCTAGGTCGGACGCACCGACGGCGGCGTTGACGATCCACGAGTTCGTCGCGATGACGACGACCTGCGCCGAGGAAGCCGACGGCGCCGAGGTGCTGACGACGCCGGTCGACCCGGAGCCCCCGGTGCCACCGGAGCCGCCTGACCCGCCCCCGGCCGTCGACCCGGAGCCGCTCGTCGTCCCCGTCGAGGAGCCGGAGCTGCTTGATCCGGCGGTCACCGTGTCGCCGACGTTGACGTTGACCGCGGCGACGGTCCCGGCGATGGACGATGTCAGCGAGGCCTGGCCGAGGGCCTCCTGCGCGGCGGTGACCTTGCTCTGCGCCGAGGTGACCTGGGCGTTGGCCGAGGCGATCTGAGTAGAGCTCGCCGCATCCGTCGCGGCGGTCAGTTGCGCCTGCGCGGCGGTGAGCTGCTGCTCGGCCAGAGTGACGGCGGCCTGCAGTGAGGTCGGGTCGATGGTCGCGAGGGTCTGCCCCGCGGTCACCGTGTCGCCGACCTTGACGCCGACGCCGGTCACCTTCCCGCTCTGGGCGAACTTGAGGTTCGCCTGGCTGGCCGGCTGGATGGTGCCGGTGGCCGACACCGTCTGCTTGACCGTCTCGGTCGTCGCGGCGACGAGCTGGGTCGTCGCGGCCTCACCCTGCGCGGCCGAGGAGCGGTGAAGGAGGAACCAGGTGCCCGCTGCGACGACGGCGGCCACGGCAACGACTGCGGCGACGACCGCAATCCGGGCCCGCCGCCGCCGGCGGCGGCGCGGTCGGGAGGCGCGGGCTGGCGGCTCCTGAGCCTCCTCCTCTTCCACTGACGGACGAGATTGCTCGGCCACGGCCACGCACCCACCTGCTTTCACACGGACCCGTCCGCGGCGGGCCCTGTCCAGGACGTCGGGGACGTTAGGAACGGGCGCTGGGCTGTCCTTGGCGCGGCGCTGTGCACACCCTGTGAGACGGACGTTGATCCACAGGCATGTTGCATCTATCTTGGATGCAACATGTCGTCCGCCACACTCTCAGCCGCCGACCGGGTCTACGTCCACGTCAAGCGCGACATCCTCGGCGGTGGCCTCCCGGGCGGCTCGTTCGTCACCGAAGGCGCCCTCGCGGACGTCTGCGGCGTCTCCCGCACGCCGGTCCGCGAGGCCCTGCTCCGGCTGGAGGGGGAGGGGCTGGTCCGGCTCTACCCCAAGAAGGGCGCTCTCGTCGTGCCTCCCTCGCTGGACGACGCCCGCGAGGTGCTCGAGGCCCGCGTGGTCATCGAGGAGTGGGCGGCCCGCGCGGTGTGGCCCCGGCGGGCCGAGCTCGTCCCGGCGCTCGCGGCGGAGCTGAAGGGTATGCGATCGACCCGCAGCTCGGGGGACGTCGAGCGTCTCGTCGAGCACGATCGCCGGTTCCACGAGATCGTCGTCACCGCCGCCGGGAACGCCATCCTGACGCGCACGTACCAGGGCCTTCGGGACCGACAGCTGACGATCGCGGCCGCCCAGTTCCGGCGTGACCGCGAGCGCATCGACCTGGCCGTCGCAGGGCATACCCGGCTGCTGGACATCCTGCGGACCGGGACCGTCGAGGAGCTCGTCGCAGAGACGCATGCTCACGTCCATACCGCACTGGCGGCGCTGCAGTGGTCCCGATGAGCACGACCACCAGCCGGGACAGCGTCCTCGGCGGGCGGCGGGCCTACGCGGTGTGGCTGGCCGCTTTCGCGGTCTACGTCCTCGCCGTCTTCCACCGCACCTCGCTCGGCGTCGCCGGGCTGCTGGCGGCGGAGCGGTTCCACATCACGGCCATCCAGCTGGCGACCTTCACGGTCCTCCAGCTGCTCGTGTATGCGGCTCTGCAGGTTCCCGTCGGCGCCCTCCTCGACCGATTCGGCTCCCAACGGGTGATTCTCACCGGTCTCGCTCTGATGACCGGTGGACAGCTCCTGTTCGCCGTCGTCGGGACGTTCGAGCTGGGTGTCCTGGCCCGAGTTCTCGTCGGCGCAGGGGACGCGATGATCTTCATCAGCGTGATCCGGGTGGTGGCGCTGTGGTTCCGGCCGACGCAGAGCCCGCTCATCACGCAGCTGACCGGGCAGCTGGGTCAGGTCGGCGCCATCGCGGCCTCCTTCCCCCTCGCGGCCGCGCTGCACGGCGTGGGCTGGACTGCCACCTTCCTCGGTGCCGCGTTGATGGGTGTCGTCCTCGCGGGAATCGTGCTCCTCGTCATGCGCGACGCTCCCGGCGAACAGCATCCGCCGCTTCGGATCCGGGCCCTCGGACGGACCCTCCGCCACACCTGGGCCACGCCGGGGACCCGGCTCGGCCTCTGGTCGCACTTCACCAGCCAGTTCGGGATGACAGTGTTCACGCTGTTGTGGGGCTTCCCGTTCCTCGTCCGCGGACAAGGCCTCAGCGAGCCCGTCGCCGGTGCGCTCCTGGTCGTCATGACCGCGACGCAGATCCTCACCGGCCCGGTCCTCGGTGGTCTCGTCGCACGGCATCCGTACCAGCGCTCGCGCATGGTGCTTGGCGTCGTGGGAGCCATCGCCCTGGTGTGGGCGGTCGTCCTGCTCTGGCCCGGTCCGGCCCCGTTGCCGCTACTCGTCCTGCTCGTCGTCGTGACGGCGCTCGGTGGGCCCGCGTCGATGGTCGGGTTCGACCTGGCCCGGTCGTTCAATCCGCAGGAACGGATCGGCAGTGCACTCGGGGTGGTCAACGTCGGCGGGTTCGTTGCGTCGCTGTCGGCGATGGCGCTGATCGGGTTGGTTCTCGACCGCGTCACGCCAGGCGGGTCGAGCGCCTACACCGTGGACGGGTTTCGGCTGGCCATGGCGGTCCAGTTCCCGTTCTGGCTGCTCGGGGCGATCCAGATCTGGCGGTACCGCCGCAAGGCCATCGGCCATCTCGATGCGCATCATCCGGAGGCGTTGCGGGCGCTGCGCGACGGCGAGTCAGCGCTGCCTGGGATTTCCCGATAGGCAAGAACGATCGCCCACACCGGGCCGCACGAGGTAAGGGTCGGGCGCGGCGGCACATGGGGGGCGGATGCCGCCGCGCCCGCGGTCGTGCCCATCAGGGGACGGCACGACCGAGAGCTCCGGGGATGACAGGGGGCGAAACCCCCGAAGCGCCCCCAGCATACGGTTACTCGCCGGTAGCGCCGCAAATCGGCGACAGTCCTCCGTCTCGGTTCTTGCCACAATCGGTGCCGTGGACGCCTCCGAGTGGGACCGCCGGTACGCCGCCGCCGACCTCGTCTGGTCGGTCGGTCCCAACGCCGTGGTCGCCCGGGAAACGGCCGATCTGCCTCCCGGCCGAGCGCTCGACCTCGGGTCGGGCGAAGGGCGGAACGCGATCTGGCTCGCCGCCCGCGGGTGGAGGGTGACCGCCGTGGACTTCTCCGCCATCGCGACCGAGCGCAGTCGGCGGCTGGCCGAAAAGCGGCTCGGCGAAGACGCGAGCCGGGTGACCGCCGTGACCGCGGACCTTATGAGCTGGGCCCCGGAGCCAGAAGCCGCCGACCTGGTCGTTCTCGCCTACCTGCAGCTCGGCGCCAGGGAGCGCGCCCACGTCCACACATTGGCGGCGGCCGCGCTGGCACCTGGCGGAACCTTTCTCCTCGTCGCGCACCACTCGGACAACCTCACCGAGGGAGTCGGCGGCCCACAGGACCCGGCTGTGCTCTTCACGGAACGGGACGTCGTCGCCGACCTCGCGGGCACCGACGTGGCTGTGGACCGTGCCGAGCGCGTCGAGCGGGTCGTCAAGGCTGAGGGAGCGGAGGCTCACCGAACCGACCGAGCTGCCGGGTCTGCCACTG
>JBKPKI010000113.1:0-30589 GCA_046731055.1 Actinomycetota bacterium
CGGCCGCCTCGCGCGCATACTCCTCGTGCTTGTCGATCATCGAGTCCTTGTCGCCGGTCCATGTGGTCTGGACCAGCGCCGCGCGCACTACGGTCATGTGACACCTCCGGGTCAGGAAACCGCCAGCCTAGAGCGGCGCAGTGCTGCGCGAAACGGCTTGCCGAACAAAGTCGTTACGGTCTGATGTCCTCAGACGCCGTCTGCGTCGATGCCGTCCGCTTGAGGGCCTGCAGCGATGAGTTCGAGTCTGCACGTCCGTCGAAGTTCGCGGGCACAAAGGACACTTGACCTGGGGTCGAGCCGGCCCCTGTGGTCGCACCGGCCATCGAAGGGCCATCGGATGGGCGGCTGGCCGATCGACCCCGGCGCCATCGCCTGACCGGCATCTCGATCAGGCGGTAGGAGATCACCGCCACCGTGACGCTGAACACCAGGGTGATCGCAAGTACGGCCCAGAACGGCAACTCTCGGGACAGCAGGCGTGCGACGGCATAGTGCCAGAGGTACACGCCGTACGAGACCTTCCCGAGCCCGACGATTGCGCGACCCTCGAGCACGGGTACGGATCGGGTCGCGGCCACCATGACGACCGGCACGCATGCGACCGTGGCCAGCGGCAGCATCCACGGTGACGCCTCCACACCGTGCATTGCCGACCCGGCGGCGATCACCACCGCACCGACGAGCGCGAGCTGTGTCGGCCACCGACGCAGCTGGTCGGCGGCGAGGGCGAGCAGGCAGCCGATGAGAATGGCGTCGATGCGGACGTCCGGCCCGTACTGCAGTCGAGCCGGGGGAGCGCCCTGGGACACGAGCCACCACCGCCAGAGCTCCACCATGACGATGCCGATCGCACCAGCGGCTATCAACAAGCGTCTTCGACGGAGCCCCAAGATGAGGACGGCAGGCCAGAGGAGATAGAACTGCTCTTCCATCGACAACGACCACAGATGGCCGTCAAAGACACCGAGGGTTCCGTTGGAAATGCCCAGGACATTCGAGAAGTACAAGGCGGCGGCCAGCAACGTCGGCCACGTCTCACCGGCAGCAGCGATGAACAACACGTAGAGGGCCAGGGCCGGAACGAGTCGTCGGGCGCGACGGCCAAGGAAGTCGACGATGTCGATCTGTCCGGATCGGGCGTGCTCTTCCACGAGCAGCCTCGTGATGAGAAACCCCGACAGCAGGAAGAACAGGGTGACTCCGATGGTGCCCGCCGAGGGCGACCGGTCGATGCTGTGGGCGATGACGACGAGCAGGACAGCCACGCCTCGGAGACCGTCGAGGGCAGGGCGGTAACCCAAGCGGTACTGCCCTGTCACGCGGTCAGGGTGGCATGGCGCAAGCCGCGTCCGGCACCGGCCGAACGGCCCATCGTCGCCGCTGGGCGGCCAATCGACCACGAGCTCTCGTGCCTGGAAAGCCCTCGGACATCAGGAGCAGTAGGACTGTACCTCGGCCCGCCTCGAGCCTTCTCACCCTGCTCAAGCTCGACGCCCTCAGTGGAGGATGCCGTCCTTCGTCCCTCGGACCACCGCGGCCAGGCGGGCGGTCCGGCCCGGAACCATGACCTGGACGATCGCCAGATGGCGCACAATACGGACCGCCTGCCCGAACGCCCAGGCGGGATGACGCCGACCGTGACGCCGGATCAACCAGAGGCGATTACGAGTCAGGTAGTAATAGCGGAACGGGGCCGACCTCGTGATGGTGACGGTGTGGCCGGCGAGGGTGAGGTCGTGGGTGTCGCCGAGGCGGTGCCCCAGCTTGACGCCCTCGGCCACCACCACGGTCAACCCCGCATCGAGGCAGCGCAGCGCGAAGTCGTCATCGACACCGTCGATGAACAGCATCTCGTCGAAGTCGCCGACCTGGCCCAGCGTGGTCGTGGGGATGAGCAGGCCGGACTGGACCGGCGCCCGGCCGGCCCGCTGTTCGGGCAGGCCAGTGACGTGCTGGGGGGCGACGAGACCGACCTGGACGCCGGCAGACTCTGCGTCCCGCCAGGCGTCGAGCAGGCGTTGGACGAAGCCAGCGGGCACCTCGGAGTCCTGATCCACGGTGAGAAGGGCTACGGCGTCGCCGTCCGCCAGCGCCTCACGGATGCCGGTGTTGAGGGCGGCGGCGATACCCCGGTTGGTGTCATGGCGGACCACGACGGCGGCTTTCGGGGGGATGTCTGGTCGAGTCGGGCTGCCGTCGTCGACGACGACCGTCCAGGCGACCTGGGCGGCGAGGGCCTCGACGAGCTCGCGGAGGTTGGGCCCAGGCTTGTATGCGGGGATGACCGCGACGACGTGCGTCCCGTCTGCCAGGGGTTCGGTCATGCGGGGACCGATTCGACGACACCGTCGTCCAGACCGAGCCAGTCGGCCATGGAGGCCAGGTTGCGCAACAGAGCCAGACGCGCCTCGGCGGGTGCGTCGGGTTGCCAAGTGGCCTGGTTCAGGCGCAGTACGCCGGCGGCGCGGTCGGCTTTCAGGTCAACGCGAGCGACCAGCTCGTCTCCATAGAGGAAGGGCAGGACGTAGTAACCGTGGACCCGCTGGTGCTGAGGGGTGTAGATCTCAATTCGGTACCGCAGGTCATAGAGCGCCTCGGTGCGTTCCCGCTGCCAGACCAGCGAGTCGAACGGGCTGAGCAGAGCCTCGGCGTGTACCCGACGCGGCACTTTCGCCTCGGCGTGGATCCAAGCCGGCTTGGGCCACCCGACGATCTCGACAGGCTCCAGCTCGCCGGTCTCGACGAGGCGGGTGATGGCCGGGCGGACCTGTACCGACTTGAGCCGGAAGTAGTCGCGCAGGCACAGCTCGGTGCCGACGCCGTGCGCCCTCGCGGCGATCCGGACCAGCTCGAGGATGGCGTCGTCCTCAAGCGGCCGGCGGGCCGGGTTGACCCACCGGTCGCGAACGGCCGGCGGGGCCACGGCGGCGAGCGAGGCGTATCGGCGTTCGAACTGGCTGGTGCGCCCGGCGGCGCTGATCTGACCCGCCCAGAAGAGGTACTCCACGGAACGCTTGACCGCACTCCAGTTCCAGCCCCAGCGGTCCCGGTCGCGTGGGGCGTCGTGGGCGATGGCCACCTCGAGCTCGCGGGCGGTCAGCGGACCGCGAGCCTCCACCTCGTCGAGGACCGCCTCGACCAGACCGGGGTAGTCGTGCCGGATCTGGCGAACGTTGCCCCACGCCTCGTGCTCGGCGTTCCGCATCCGGAAGTCGAGCAATGGCCACGTGGTCGGCGGGATGAGGGAGGCCATGTGCGCCCAGTACTCGACGAGCCGTCGCGGCGACCGGTCGCGAGCCTGGTCGACGAGAGCACGGTCATAGGCGCCGAGCCGGGCGAAGAACGGCAAGTAGTGACTGCGCGAAACGACGTTCACGCTGTCGATCTGGACGACCTGCACCCGGTCGATGACGCGCTGGACGTGCCGCATCGTGGCGGCCCACGGCTCGGGCTTGGGGTCGGCGAAGCCCTGGGCGGCTAGCGCGATCCGCCGGGCCTGCGCGAGGGACAGTGTTCGCGCGCGCATGCTCGGAGCCTAGAAGGCAGGACTGACGCTCAACTCTGCCGGGGATCAATGATGTTCTGCCGAACCGCATACATGGCCGCCTCCATGCGAGTGTGCAGCTGGAGCTTCTCGAGGATGTTGCGGACGTGGTTCTTCACGGTGTTCTCCGAGATGTACAGCTTCTGGCCGATGTCCCGGTTGCCCATCCCGCGGGCCACCAGCCGGAGGACCTCCACCTCACGAGCCGTCAGCTTGGGGACGTGCGGATTGGGCACCTCCTCCTCGCGCCGGCTGATCTGGGCGAACTCCGCGAGCAGCTTGGACGCCATCGACGGCGAGATCAGCGAGTGCCCGGTATGCACCGCCCGGATACCGGCGATGATGTCGTCACCGGGGATGTCCTTCAGCAGATAGCCGTTGGCGCCAGCGCGGATCGCCTCGAACAGGTCGCTCTCCTCGTCGCTGATGGTCAGCATGACGATACGGCTGGAGGGCACGGCCTCCTTGATGGCCAGGCACGCGTCGATACCGGACTGCTTGGGCATCCGCACGTCCATCAAGATCACGTCCGGAAGCAGTTCCTCGGCCCGCCGGAGCGCCTCCAGCCCGTCGCCCGCCTCCCCAACCACTGCGATGTCGGGCTCCACCTGCAACACCATCTCGAGCCCGCGTCGGAACAGCACGTGGTCATCGGCGACCACGACCCGGATCGGCTCAGGCTCGTCGCTCCGGTCGACGCTGGTCACCGGACCGCGCTGGCCCGTGGCCCCTGGCGACTCGTCCCCGTTATCCCAGTTGCCCATGCCCGGCATCATCGCACGAGGCGGCGGAGTCGCCCCCCTCTCGACTGGGCCCGGGTCAACCCCGGGCTGTACGAACCGGCGCGTCGACCTGGCCGTCGGCGGAGGTCACATCACTGGCCTGCCGCTTCGGCTCCTCGGGCGCGTCGACCTTGAGGTGGATCACGCCGTAGGACCAGCCGCGGCGCCGGTAGACCACGCTCGGCTGGCCGGTGTCGGAGTCGTGGAAGAGGAAGAAGTCGTGACCCACCAGCTCCATCTGGTTCAGCGCGTCTTCGAGCGTCATCGGCGCGCTCGCGTGCACCTTCTCGCGGACCTCGATGGGCGAGTCGCCGACGGCGCCGAAGGCTCCGTCGACCCCCGGCGTGGCTGCATGGGAACCCGGCCCTCGGGTGGCCACATTCGATCTCAGCCCCGCTGCTCCACGGACCCTCGCCGCACGACCCGCGGCGTCACCTGAGGTTCCCGCTTCCGCTCCTCCGGCCAGCTCACTCGCCGTCTGCTGACCGAGCTCGGCGCCGGCTCCGCCGTCCGTGCCCACGGAGCCGCCCGCAACGGTCCCTTCGCTCAGTCGACCCGTTGCGCGCGCAACCGACTCGGGGACCCGACGCCCGGCGCGAGACACCCGTCGTCGGTCCGACACCCGGCGCAGCCGCTCGAACAGTTTGTCCAAGGCGATGTCCAACGCGGCGTAGAGGTCGTCGGTGCAGGCTTCTGCCCGGATGACCGGTCCCTTGGCGTGACAGGTGATCTCGACGACTTCGCAGTTGCGAACCGCCTTCTCGTGCGTCACGACGACGTCGATGCGCGACACCCGCGGCAGCAGCTGGGGCACTTTGGAGAGCTTCTCCTCCAGGTGCAGACGGAACCGGTCGGTGATCTGGGTGTGTCGCCCCGTGACGACGATGTCCACGTCGCTCTCCTCGCTGTTGGGGATGGTCCGCCTCGGGCTTGGCAGGCCCTCGATACCCGAACGCCCACCTCCCATCCGCGCCAGCGCCGGATTTCTGTCACGACCGTAACCCTTTCCGCCGCCTGGCGGAACCGGGGCGGGTCGCGCCCGCGGACCTCCTCCAGGTGACTCCCGCCGCTCACGGTCGCCGTCCCGCGGCTCGACGCTGGGTCGCCGCCAGCGTGGCTGCGCCGACCACCAGGCCACCCTTCCGCCGGACCACGCGAGCCGCCTCCGCCAGCGTCGCTCCGGTCGTGACGACGTCGTCGACGAGGACGACTGGCCGGCCACGGACCTCGGCCGCTGCACCGCTGCAGACCGCGTAGGCACCGGCAAGGTTGGCCGCCCGCTCCCGGTGGCCGAGGGTCGACTGGTCGGCGAGGCGGCGAAGCGGTCGCAGCACGGACAGGAGCCGTGGCGAGCCGGGTGCCAGGGCCGCCGCGGCGGCCACGAGATCACCTACCGGGTCGTCACCCCGCCGCCGGACCGCTGACCGCGAAGAGGGCATGGGAACGACGACCACGGGACGGCCCGATGCGGCCACCGTCAACGACTGCGCCAGGAGCTCGGCCAGCACCGGGCGCAGGTCGCGCCGGTCGTCGTCCTTGTAGGCGGACACCAGCTGCCGCAGCACACCCGCATACGGTCCCCTGCTCGTGACCGGCGGGAGGTGGATCGGCACAGGTTCGGGCATGGAGCGCCGGGGACGGTCGAAGAGCCCCTCGCACAGATCGCGCTGGCACCCGGCGCAGAGCGGACCGGCCGGCTCCTCGCAGGCGGCACACGTGCTCGGGAGAGCCAGATCGAGCAGCGCATCGGCCATGACCCGGCCGCCCACGGCGAGGGTCCTCGCGATGCTCTCCGTCAATGTCTTGGCCCTGGTCATGCGGCTTACTCTGACCGCTCACCCCACCCGCTGTCTTCGATGGGTTTCGGCCTGTGGAGAACGGGGCAAACCGTTCGCAGCATGGGGACGATGGCCCGTTCGGACCATTTTCCGGCGGGTATGCGGCAATCCGCCCCAAAGGCGACGCCGATGCCCAAGCATGTGCGCGGGGTCCGGACGCGGACCTGATCTGACGAAGGGACATCGGTCAATGGGCTCTGGCCGGGTGCTGTCTACTGGGACGCGCCTGAGGGTCGGCGTCATCGTGATCGTCCTGCTCGTCAACGCCGTCCACGGGAGCTCGCCCAGCGTGCTTCCGTGGGCGCTCCTGGTCCTGGCCGCAGACATCATGACCGGTGCCGCACTGACGTTCGCGCCGCTCCGGCCCGACGACCGCCGAGTCCTCGGGCTCACCTTGACCCTGGCGGGGGCGGCCATCGCCGGTCTGTCGCTGACCGCCGGAGCGGGCGCGCTACTGCTCGTCATCATCCCGGTGTTCCGGGCCGGCGAGGAGTGGGGTGGTCGGGCCCTGGCGGCCTGCATCCCGATCTTTCTCGTTCCCGCCGTCGTCGCCTGGATCATCACGACGCCGACCACGACGGACCTCCAACCCGCCTCCTTGGTGCTCTGGGGCGCTCTTACCGTCTGTTTAGGAGCGTTGGTGGCGTGGTCCGCCCATCTGGCCCCGCACCCCAGCAAGGACGACGCACTCGCGGCCGAAGCCACCTGGCTGCTGACCCGCCTGGAAGGCTTGGCGACCGAGATGCGTGCGGGGTTCGACCCGGCCACCTCCGCCGAACATGTGCTCGACGCGCTGCCGAGCGCCGGTGCCCGGTCCCGTTCGGGGGTCCTCATTGGTTCGCCGACCGACCGGCCGGTGCCACTGGCACTGCGCGGCTCCCTCCGGGTGCCGTGGCCGGACCCCCGCGAGGATCGCGGGGTGATCGGCGAGGCGTGGCACCAGGGCCGCCCGGGGGTGGCCATCGTCGACGACGGCCGGGTGCAGCTGGCGGTTCCCCTGCGCGATGCCCGCGACCGTCAGTACGGCGTCCTCGTCAGCGACGGCATCGGAGAGGTGGTCCCGCCCGACGACCTGCTCACCGCCACGTCCGCGGTGGCTCGCCAGCACCAAGGACTCGTCGCCGTGGCGCTCGCGTTCGGGGGCCTGCGGGAACGCGCCGGCATCGAGGAACGTGAGCGGCTGGCCCGCCAGATCCACGACGGCATCGCGCAGGAGCTGGTCGCCGTCGGCTTCCGCATGGACCGGCTTCGGCGGCTCCCTGACGACGAGCTGCGCCAGGAGGTCGTCTCGCTCCGCGCCGAGGTGACCCGCATCCTCGGTGACGTCCGGTCCCACATCGGAGACCTGCGCCTCACGGTGAGACCCGAAGGCGGCCTGGGCGCGGCGATCACATCGCAACTCCAGGCTTTCGGGGCGGCCACCGGTGCGGTCGTCAACCTCCGACTCTCGGAGTCGTCGTTCCGGCTGCCCGCGCACGTCGAGACCGGCCTGTACCGGATCTTCCTCGACTTCATCGCCGATGCCCGGCGTACCGCCACGGCACAGGACCTCGAAGTGGAGGTCTGGCTCCGCACTCAGGCGCCCGAAGCCGAGATGGTGCTGCGGCAATCCGGTCCCACGCGGCTCACCGAATCGGACCTATCCCCTCACCTTCCCGCCTCGCTCGGGGCCGTGGTCACGATCACGGGATCGTCGTCAGGTACCCAGATCTCCGTTCACCTGACCGCCGTCCCGGAGGCGTCTGCGGTCCTCGATGAAAGGCTCCCCCAACCCTCATGATCGGCCTCAAGGAATCCCCGATGACCTCAACTGCCGGCTCTCCTGCTCGCTCCTCCGCGGTGACGGTTCTCCTCGTCGACGACCACCCCCTCGTGCGCGACGGCATTGCTCACCTTCTCACCGACGGCGGCCTCAACGTCGTCGGCCAGGCGTCCAGCCTGGCGGAGGGTATGCGACTCGCCGACTCCGTGCGCGCGGACGTTTTGGTTGTCGACGTGTCCCTCGGCGACGGGTCAGGGCTCGACCTCGTCTCCGCGGTACGCGCCAAGCGCCCCACCATGGGCATCGTCGTATTCACCATGCACAACGACGACGAAACGCTGTTGGCCGCCCTGGACGCAGGGGCGTCCTCGCTGGTGCTGAAGACCTCCTCTTCGGAGGAGGTGTTGGCCATGGTCCGCCGGGCGGCCGCGGCCCCCGACTCGTTCACGGCCGTGGGCCTCGCCGATGCGCTGCGACGCCGCTCGACCCAGGTCAAGCCCAATCTCACCGCCCGCGAGATGGAGGTCTTGGAACGCCTGGCCGTTGGGGACTCCGTGGCCGGGATGGCCAAGCGGCTCTACATGAGCGAGTCGACGGTCAAGACCCACATCGCCAAGCTCTACTCGAAGCTCGGCGCCCACAACCGGGCGAGCGCGGTCATGGCCGCCATCAAGCTGGGGTTCGTCAAGTCCCAGTCCTGACTGGGGTCCGGCCACCGAACATGAAGAGGGCCGGTATGCGTTGGGGGCTTACGCATACCGGCCCTCTCCTGTGCCTGACCGGCGGGTCGGAGGCCGATCAGAAGCCGCCGAACATACCCATGATGCGGATGGTGCCCGGACCGATGACGACAACAAGTAGAGCCGGGAAGATGCAGAAGAGCATCGGGAAGAGAATCTTCACCGGTATCTTCTGCGCCTTCTCCTCGGCGCGCTGACGGCGGACGAGACGCATCTCCCTGGCCTGCTCACGGAGGACGTTGGCCACGGGCAGACCCAGCCGGTCCGCCTGAACGATGGCGCTGACGAAGGTCTTGACCTCCGGCGGTGTGGTCCGCTCGCCCATGCCTTGGAAGGCCTGCCCCCGGGTACGTCCAATCTGGATCTCCGAGAGAACACGCGCGAACTCGCCGGCGATCGGGCCCTCCACCGACCGGGCCACCTGCAGCAGCGCACCGTCGAAACTCTGGCCGGCCTCCATACAGACGGTGAGCATGTCGAGCGCATCGGCCAGCCCGGTGCGGAGCTGGTCCTGGCGCTTAAGACCGGCGTTGTAGAGCAGCAGGTCCGGCAGGAAGAGGCCGGCGGCACCGGCGACAACGGCGACGATCACCCCGGTCAGCGACAACCCGCCCATAAGAAGACCGATCACCGCGAAGACGATCATGGAGACGCCCTTGGCGCCGAGGACTCGCTCGACCGGCCAGTCCGGCGGGTTGCCCGCAACGTCCAGCATCCGAGCAAGCCGGTCCGAGGTTCCACGCGGCGAGAACACCAGGCCGATGCGGCGGAACCGGTCGAAGACCGGCGTCACCAGGCGGTCACGAGCAGGCAGCTCGTCCTTGCCGACCTCGTTGTGGGTGATCTGCCGCTCGATGATGGCCAGACTGCGGGCAACGCCCTGGGGCTCGCTCGCGCCGATGACCAGCGTGCCGATGACGACGAGCACTGCGAGGAAGATCATCACGACCCCCGCGATCAACATGGTCTGCGCGGTCATCAGACCTCCACCTCGACGACTTTGCGCATCCAGATGACGCCGATGACCATCAGGACCACGGCGACAAAGGACATTGCGATCCCGAGAAGGTTCTTCCACAACAGGGAGACGTACTCAGCGTTGACATAGAGCATCCACAGGAAGATGACGATCGGCAGGGCGATGAGAATCACCCCTGAGAGGCGGCCCTCGGCCGAGAGCGCCCGGACATGACGGAAGAGCGACTCGCGTTCTCGCAGTGTCGTGGCCGTGGTTCGGAGCGTCTCGGCCAGGTTGCCACCGACCTTGCGTTGGATCTCGATGGCCATGGCAGCCCAGTGCATGTTCTTGCTGTCCATCCGGTCGGCCATCCGCTCGAGGGACTCCTCGATGTTCGACCCGATCCTGGTCTCCGCCATGGCCCGCGAGAACTCCTTAGCTGCCGGCTGGGCAACGTCGTGGGCCACGGCGTCGAGGGCCTGCGGCAGCGAGAACCCAGTCGACAGGCTGCTCGCGACTAGGGTGAGCACATCGGGCAGCTGCCGTTCGAACTTCCGGGCGCGGCGACCCGCGAGGAACCGGAGGACGAGCGGCGGAACGATGATCCCGACGGTGATCCCGAGCAGCGCCCCGAGCAAAGCCAGGAAGCCGTCCCCATGGATCAGCAGGATGCCGAGAAGCATCCCGACGACAACGGAGATAACGCGAAGGACCGCCCACTCACCGGCCCGCCAGGGCAGGTCGGCCCGTTGCAGGAGCAGAACCGTACGGGGCGTGGACTCCCGTCCTTCCACGACGCGGTCGCCGATCCGGACCAGCTGGGCGGCGATGCCGCTGACATCCGTGGTTCGAACGGTTTCGACCGCCCGGCGGCTGGTCTGAGCGACGTACTGCTCGATCGACTCGACACGTTCCCGCCGCTTCGACTTGAACGCCGGCGACATCAGGGCGCTGACCAGTAGCAATAGTCCCGCGAAGAGGAACAGGGCGGCGATGGCGACGGGTAGCGGTAGGCCGAGCATGCTGCGCGCGGATAGAGTCCCCATGAGCGAGGTGTCGGAGGGTGGAGCGGCCCCAGCCTGTGCGGGCGGAATGGCCCCCCCTGATCCGGGCGCGGAGGTCGCGGTCGCCGTGGACGACGGCGAAACGGGTGCCTGACCCAAGTCAACCGTGGCGAGCGCCGTGAACGTCTTGCCGTTTGCTTTGCCGCGCAACGTGACGTCCGTGCGGCCGAAGACGTCTTTGGGGGTGGCCGACCACGAGACCTGGCTGGCGAGCGCCTTCGCCGCCGCCGAAAACGCCTCCGCGATCTTGTCGTTGTTGCCGACTCCGGTGACTGTTCCATGGCCGGCCGCGGCGAGAAACTCCAGGGGAATGTTGTCGGTGGGGTTGGTCCGGAAGGCGATAACCTGGAGGTGGACACCCGACGCCTTGAGTTTTTCCTCCGCGGTCTGCGCCTTGATCTTGCTGATGGTGTCCTTGCCGTCGCTGAGCAGGAGGATCGTGCGGTCGCCCTCCTTGCCCAGGGTGTCGATGGCTTGGCTGACCCCGTCGTAGAGCGCGGTGTCGCCGCTCGCGGTCAGACCGTCTACGGCGGCCTGAACCGCGCCGTGGTCGGTCGTCGGAGGTAGGTCGAGGTTCGGCTGGTCGGCGAAGGAGACGACGCCGACCTTGATGTCCTTGGGGACGCTCTGAAGGAACTGCTGCACGGACGAGCGGACCATGGCCATGTCCGAAGCCCGCATGGACCCACTGCGGTCGATAAGGAGGATCGTCGAGCGCTCCACCGAGGACGCCGACTGCGCGGTGGCCGGGTAGTCCTTGCCGGCGACGGTCAGGACGAGAGACTTCGGGTCGATCACAGCTGGGGAGTTGTCGACCGGTTGCACGGTGAGGACTCCATTGACCGCGCCCTCGGCGTTCTTGGTAAGGGAACTCAGTGAAGCCCCGCCGTCGGCGTGGGCAATGCTTGCGCCGAGCGCGCCGAGGATCAGAGCGACGAGGGCGGCGAGAACCAGACGGATGCGGTGCCTCGTCATCCAAGCCCTCGGAGGAACAGATTCGAGGGCAGGTCGATGCCTTGGTCGTGCAGAGCGTCGGTGAACTTGGGGCGCAGGCCGGTGCTCACCAACCCTCCGCGGAACCGGCCGGTGTCGTCTCGGCCGGCCGCGTAGTCAAACGTGAACAGGTCTTGCAGGGTGATGACGTCTCCCTCCATGCCTTCGACCTCGCTGATGGCGACGATGCGGCGGCTGCCGTCACGCATACGGGCCTGCTGGACGACCAAGTCGATGGCACTGGCCACCTGGTCCCGGATTGCTCGGACCGGCAGTTCTACGCCGGCCATCAACACCATGGTCTCGAGCCGAGAGAGGCTGTCGCGGGGGCTGTTGGCGTGCACGGTGGTGATGGAGCCGTCGTGGCCGGTGTTCATCGCCTGGAGCATGTCCAGGGCGGCACCGTCGCGAACCTCACCCACGACGATCCGGTCCGGACGCATACGGAGTGCGTTCCTCACGAGGTCGCGGATCGCGACCTGGCCGCGTCCCTCGATGTTCGACGGGCGCGCCTCGAGGCGCAGAACGTGGGTCTGGTGGAGCTGGAGCTCCGCCGCGTCCTCGATCGTGATGATCCGCTCGTCCATCGGGATGTAGCTGGACAGTACGTTGAGCGTCGTGGTCTTTCCGGAGCCGGTGCCGCCCGAAATGACGATGTTGCGGCGACCTCGGACGCAGGCGTCGAGCAGGTCGCGCACCTGTGGTGAGAATGTGCCGAACGCCAGCAGGTCGCGGTCGGTGAAGGGGTCGGGAGAGAACTTCCGGATCGTCAGCATCGACCCGTCGAGGGCGATCGGCGGGATCACGGCGTTGACCCGGGAACCGTCTGGCAGGCGGGCGTCGACGAGCGGGCTCGCCTCGTCGATACGGCGACCCACGCGCCCGACGATCTTGTCGATGGTCCGGCGGAGGTGGGCGTCCGAGGCGAAGCTCGCCTGGACCGGGAATATCTTTCCCGCCCGCTCGACGTAGATGCTGGTCGGGCCGTTGACCATGATTTCCGTGATCTCCGGGTCGCGGAGCAGCGGCTCGATCGGCCCGTGACCCAGGATCTCGTCGGATACCTCCTGGGCGATTCGGGTGCGGTCGGCCAGTGCGAGCGGCGTCTGCTCGGCGTCGATAATCGACTGCAACGTCTGCCGGACCCGGGCCTCGAGGTCGGCGGCCGGGAGGTTTGGGTCGTACAGCTTGGGCCCCAGTTGGTCGATCATCGCCTGATGGACCCGAGCCTTGACCTCGGCCAACGGGTCGACCATGGTCGGCAGCACCCGGAGCTGGCCGTTGGGCACCGGGGCGATCGGCTGTTGCGCCCGTCGGACGCTGTCGAGTCGTTCGGAAAGGCTCATCGCCGGTTTCCTCTACTTAGGGTGCGGAAGCTCGCGCGCGTCTCTCGACGCCCGTTCGGTTCCGCCGGAGGACGAATGTACTGGTCGACGAGCTGGCGAAGGGCGTAGCTCACCGGGTGTTTGGGGTCATCCAAAACGATAGCGACGCCACGGTTCACCGACGCCGGAACGTCGACACTGCTCGGCACCATGACGGCGATGTTCTGCTTGATCGACGTGACCACATCATCCGGACGCAAACCCACCTTGGCGTCGGAGCGGTTGAGAACCACGACGCGCGACTCGGACGGGCTGCCCAGAAGGTCCAGCGTGTCCAGCGTGAGCCGCAGGTTCTTCAAGGCCGGGATATCGAGTGTGGCCAGCAGGACGATCTGGTCGCTGAGGTCGAAGGCCGCGAGGACGTGCTCGGTGAATGCCGGCGGGGTGTCCACGATCACGAAGTCGTATGCACGCTTCGCGATCCGTAGGACCTCGCCCACCGTCGCGCCCAGGATCCGGTCCGCCTCGCCGGGTTCAGCGGGAGCACAAAGCGCATCCAGGCCGCTCGCGGGGTGCTTCGTGACGACGGAAGCCAAACCCTGGTCGTCGAGGTGACCCGACATCGCTACGACGTCGGTCATCGTGGTCTCCGGCAGCAGCTGGAGGCTGATCGCGACATCCCCGAAGGCAAGGTCCAGGTCAACGAGCAGGGTCCGACTTCCGGTGGCCGCGAGCTGGGCTCCGACGTTCGTCGCGAAGGTCGTCTTCCCGACGCCGCCCTTGGCGGAAAAGATGGTGATGATTCGGCCCTCACGGGCGCCGGGCTGCGAGGCGCCGCCACTGAGCTTCAGTGACAGGTCACGGCTGTGCCGGCAGGCTTCGGCGATAGCCGTGAGGTCGTCGGACGGCACGACTTCACGCACGCCGGCCCGCAAAGCCTGAGCCAGCAACGTCACGTCCAAACGACGGCGCAAGAGAATTATGCCAACATCCGGCCGGTCCACCCGGGTGATCTCCGACAGGTCACAGGCATGCTCGATGTCGACGTCCGGTCCGATCACCACCAAGCGCTCAGAATGGTCGGCGGTGAGGACCCGGGAGGCCATCGACGCGCTCTCCACCGGGTGGATGGCCTCCCCGATCGCCATCGAGTATCGCTCTACTGCGCGGGGGTCGCTGTGCCAGAGAATCGCCATGTCAGTCCTTCGTCGTCCAGGGCTCAGCGGTTGAAGACGTTGCCTTGGTTGACAACTAGTGCGGTGTCGACCTTGAGGTCAGACCCGCGCAGACCGGCATACAGGGTGCCGTTCTGCAGGGCGTGCACCAGGCGGGGCGCCTGCTCCGGTGTGAGGGCGAGGGTGACGAGGGCGCCGCTCTGGTTTGGCCCAGCGGTCGCCTCTCCCTTTGGTTGCGCCGGCGTGAGCGCGGTGCTGCCGACGGCGATGACGAGGACGTCTTCGAACAGCACATAGGTCCCGGACGGCGCAGGGGCAGCACCGCTCGTAGGCGACGCACCCGCGACGGTGTCGTACAGGACGATGTGCGACCCCGGAGCGACGAACGTGCCCACGCGTGCCGGGTCGCTCAGCGTGAGCGACATCGCGATCTGGCCGCTAGGTACGCGGATCGCCTGGCTGCCTTGTGGTGTGGTGCCGAAGCGGGCGCTCTGGATGTATTCACCGGGCGCAATCTCAGTGATGGCCAGCAGGTTCTTGTTGTCCTCGGTGACGGCGGTCAGACTGCCCACGGGCACTGACTTGGCTGGCAACGTCGTCTCGACGATGAGCCCGCCGGCGATCGCGTCGTTCAGAGTGGTCCCCGCCGGGACGGCTTGGGCAGAGATAAAAACGGTCCGCGGCTGTGCCGAGGCAATGGCCCGCTGATCGGCCCCGTTGGCATACAGCACGACGGCGACCACCCCGACGAGGGCAAGCAGCACCGCGGCGGTAATGGCGATGATTCGACGACCCATGAACTATAAACTCCTGATTAACCGTACATCCCGATTGATACGGGTCCTCGATTGGTTGAACCGCTGGTGCCGTCGCCAGGTGGAACGATCGGTGCAGTGAACCAGCCCCAGAAGCCCACGTCCGGTGAATTTATTGAGAAAGTCGAGGTGTAACCGTCAAAGCTGTTGGGTGGCAGGGCCGCGGGTGCGCGAAAACCCGCGACATAGAATGCGGCCATGCCGGAGATTACGTAACTCGAACCGCTGGTGCCAGTTGTAATCGGCACGTAGACCGTTTTGCCCACAAATTTCAGCAAAGACTCGCCACCTGTCTTGCATCCGGCCGGAACAGATGCACCGTTGCTGCCCGTTGCGTTCCAGATCCCCTCGCTGAACGTGAACGTCGTTTCACAGTGAGTTGAATCATCAGTGTCCGTCCAGCCAAAACCTCCGCTATAGAACTGACCGGCGGGACCGCGGTCACACTTCGAGGGGTCATTGTTCCCAACGCCGTTCGTGTGACCTATGAGTTTCAATGCAAAGGGTTGCAACACGGCCGGTATATTGGGCGCCGGGGGACCCAGCACCGTAGTCGGAGCAGGACTGTAAGGCGGTTCCGGTGCGTAGCGAGTTCCGCCCTGGGTCATGTAGTCCCACGCACACTCCGCAATAACGGCTGGGAAGGAGTCCTTAGCCGACCCTAACGGGAGCGCCGCCGCTTGAGCGCACGCCTGCTGCGTCTGGCCCAACCTTCCGGAAAAGAGTTGTCCGAACGAGAACGGAAGATCAGAACTCGTACCGTCGGCCAGGAGCGTCCTGGTGTAAACACGAACGTACTTCATTAAGCTCGGTGGCTCTGTTGGACAGTCATAGATCGTATTCGCGTCAAGCGCCGCACACGAGGCCAGGCCGGGAAAGGTGCCACAAATGGGGTTCCCGATGCCAGAGGCCCTGGCAATGGCGGTCTGAGTATCTAAAGCATTCTGGCTTGCCAGGTTCGTTGCGGCGGACAGGCCGGTGGACGTGGTGCTCGAGCAGGATACGCCCTTGACGCAGTCGGCGGCCATTGCCAGCGCTACGGCGTCCGCGCCGTTCTGCAATTCGCGACGCTCGGCGGATAGGCGCCCCAGGTCGACTGTCAGGGCGGCACATCCGAACAACGTACCTGTGACGAATAGCATACACACGATCAAGGCGGCTGCCCCGCGGTCCCTTCTCTGTCGCGTCAGCCGCCGCATCGCATGACCGCCTTCTGCGTCAGATCGATCCCGGGGCCGTTGCGCCAAAGGATTCCAGTGAAGTGGTATCCCGCCGTAACGGTCGCGAGCGAACTAACGTTTGGACATGTTATTGGCGTGCCAACGAGAGTGACGGCACCGCCCTGGAAGCCAGGATTCGGTGCAGCCTCGGAGACCCGTGCTGCGATCATCGTTGTGTAGGAAGGATTGCTCTGAGCCAGAGCAGCGAGCCGAACACCTTCCCGCGCCGCCTGACTTATCTCTGTCTGCGCGTTGAGCATTCTGCCGAAGTCGATGATCCCGAAGACGAGCAACGCCAAAACAGGCAGGACGATCGCCATCTCTACAGCGCTGGCGCCGGCGTCCCGCCGGCGCCAGCTCTTGTGGCGAATGTTCATCCCGGACCGTCGCTCAGAACGACAGCACGGCTTGAAGCAGGCCTGAGGTCCTCGTCCCGACGACGACGATCACCGGTGGGACGGGCCGGAGCAACGCCACGAACAGCGCAGGCCCGACAGCCGTCGCCCCCTGTGAGCGAGCGGTGTGGAGACGAGGACGCATGGAAACCTTGGATCGTTGACGTGCGAGATGTACGCGACATCGGACCATTCGGCGCGGACGCCTGATCAGATCGCGTCAGAGACTGACTGGAACGCGTTGCTCACCTGACGGCCGAGGAGCAGGACGATCGCGACGATGACCGCTGCGATCAGCGCCACGAGGAGGCCATACTCCACGGCCGTTGCGCCCCGCTCGCGAGTGTGGAGTCGAGTGAGAACGGAAGCAAGAAGCCGGGTCATTTCCTTCAGGTGGTCCTTTCAATGTGCTGAAGCTACCTGCGGACAGGCAGCACAAGGCCCCCGAACGAAGCCCCATCCTCTGGCAGGGATTCCAGCGACACCATAGCCCGACTGGACCATCGGTTACTCGTCGTGCCATCCGCTGGGACCAGTCCACCCTTGGCGGCCGCCCCAGCGGCAAGCGTCAGATGGCGTTCGAAACCGACTGGAACGCGTTGCTGACCTGCCGACCGAGCAAGAGGACGATCGCGACGATGACCGCGGCGATGAGTGCGACCAGCAGTCCGTACTCCACCGCAGTCGCGCCCTTGTCCCGGGTCGCGATGCGAGTCTGGAGCTTGGTAAGTGCCTTGAGCATTTTTGTCCCTTCAGGGCTTGGGTGATTCAACGTGCACAGGCACTACCGCCTGCCGGAGACACTCTGCCGACCCCAGTGCCGCGGGCACATCGCCCAAGACGTCAGGCTCGACCAGCCGTTCGGTCAAGCCCCAGTCATCCGTTCGGACTAGACAGATGTGGCTAGTTGGCTATGTTTACGTCCCGCCGACGATGATTTCGGATGCGTCGGACTGCTGCGCCCACGCGTTGCCGGCGCGCAGGAAGGCGGCCTGGGGGGTCATGACAACCAGCCCGCGGACACCTCCGCGCGAGGTCAGCGACGTCGCGTCGGGAAGCTCCTTGATCAGCGTCTGATCCAGCTCCAGTTGCCCGACCCGGCGCAGTCCCACACCTTGCCCGAGGTCCACCTTGAACGGCCGCAGCGGTGCGCCATCTTTTTGGCGCGCCAACACCGCGATCGTCACCTGGTCTAGCCACGTCACGTCGACGAACCGGACCAGCGGCTCCCCCTGTCGATACGGCTCGGCGAGTGCCGTCGCCAGACCGGCGTCATTGCGCACGATCCCGGCGACGTCGAGCCGGTAGTCGGTGTCGTTCGGCAGTTTCGACAGAACCGCGACCCGGGTTGCGTCCGGGGAGACCGACAGATTGACGATCTGGCGCCCCTCGAGCCATGCTGCCGAGATTTCATTTGGGCGCCCCGATAGCGTCCCGGCGTCAAAGGTCCAGATCCGCGGCGCACCTGAGGCCAGCCCAGCGATCCACAGGCGACCGTCCGACGCATACATCGGGTTCGTGAGCGCTGTTCCGAACGGCGGCACGGTGATCCCCGCACTGCCCCGCCACCGGGCCAGCTCGGTGCGGCTCTGGGACACCCCGGCGACGTCGCTGCCGTCGCTGGACGTTGCGAGGTTGACGTAGGTGTCGGGGACCTTGGGCACGTCGGCCTGGGTCTTCGAGCCCTTGGCCGCGGGTGCGCTTCCCCCCTCCCCTAGCAACTGGGGGTTGGTGCGTTCCAGACCATCCTTGGAGCGCAGGAGCCCGACCGTGGCCGGTGCTGTAGGAGCCACCGAGAATCCGAGGTCGGAGAGTGATGAGACAGCCGGCGGCAGGGATGAGACCGGAATCTTGCCGAGCCCTTGGACCTCGATCGACACTGCGGAGACACCCGGGACCTGGGTCAACGTCGCGAGGAACTGGGCCCACATAGGTCGTCGCCGGCTCGAATCGATTGTCTGTGGGCTGTTGGTGAGAATGACGGTGGCGATCCCCGTCGGGTCGACCTGGACCGCCTCAACGGCCAGACGGGTGCCCTCCGGGATCGCCGTGTCCACGACGCCTTTGAGGTAGTTCGGAACCGGCGCCAGCTGCGCCCGCGCGAGCGCCGTCGGCAGCCTCGGGCTCACAGGGAACCACCGGACGTCTGGAACGAGCTCCTTCCTGGCGCTCAGGACGTAGTTGACCTGGTATGGCGCGAAAACCCGGTCGAAGTCGTCGGTGTTGAGCCAGAGTCCGAAGCCGTCGTCCGGCAGCTTGATCCGCCACTCACCGTCGATCTTCATCATCCCGAACACCGTCGACACCGTTGTGTCCGGCGGAAGCTCGTGGTAGCGGCCCATGTCGTCGATCGTCGCCACTGCCGTGATGGTCAGCCGAACCTGGTCCGACGGCAGCGCCTCGATCTTCAAGGGCGTTCGTGAGTCGTAGATCGTGGTCGCCAGAGCCTTCGGGCGCCAGAGATCCACCGAGCCCGGCGCGAGATAGGAGCGGCCGACCACCTGCTGGTCGTCGCCGGTCTCCTGGAAAGCCGTACCGGCTCGGAGGAAGCCCCGCGCCATGCTTTCCGGCGGCTCACCAGGGGCGGGGGGATTCACGACGATCCGCGCCCGCGGCGCCACGTTGTCCCCGACGCGGCGACCCTCCAGCACGTCGCTGGAGCGCGGGATGCCGCAGCCGGCCAGGACGGCGCCGCACAACACCGCGATCAGCGTGGCTCGCACTCGGTATGCGACGGTGCCTCCGGTCACGAGTGACCTCGTACGCCGGCCGCGGCCGGATGTTCGCCGTCGCCGGGTGCTCGCTCCTGGGAAAGGGCCATCGGATCGGCCCCGGCGCGCACCCGGCGCAGGATGGCCGTTTCGACTTCGGCGCCGAGGGCCCCCGCGCGCATACCGGATCCTGTCGATCGCATGGGGGGCACGTCACCGAGGACGGGATTCAGGGGCAACGGCGACGCCTCCAGGGTCGTGCCCGAGTAACGGGGAAGCGTTAAACGGAAGCAGGAGCCTTCACCGGGTGCTCCCCAGGCCTGTAGCCAGCCATTGTGCAGCCGGGCGTCCTCGAGGGAGATGGCCAGACCCAGCCCCGTCCCGCCCGTCGTGCGAGCCCGAGCAGGGTCGGCTCGCCAGAACCGGTTGAAGACCATCGCCGCTTCACCAGGGCGCAGCCCGATGCCGTGGTCCCGGACCGACACCGCCACTGCGTGGTCGTCCTTGCCGACTCGGACGACGATCGGCCGGCCCTCGCCGTGCTCGATGCCGTTGACGAGGAGGTTTCGGAGAATCCGTTCGACTCGGCGGCTGTCGATCTCCGCCTCGCACGGATTGTCGGGCTCCTCGACGCTGATTTGGACCCCCTTGCGCTCGGCCAGCGCTGCCGTCGACTCGACGACGCGGGCGACCGCCGCCCGGATGTCGGTGAGTTCGACGTCGAGGACCGCCGCGCCGGCGTCGAACCGGCTGATCTCGAGCAGGTCGGATAGCAGCGCCTCAAACCGGTCGAGCTCGTTGTGGAGCAGCTCTGCGGAGCGGGCAACGGCGGGGTCGAAGTCCGAGCGGGAGTCGTGGATGAGGTCGCCAGCCATGCGGATGGTGGTGAGTGGGGTGCGCAGCTCGTGGGACACGTCGGAGACGAACCGCTGCTGGAACCGCGAGAGGTTCTCCATCTGGGCGATCTGCTGCTGGATGCTTGCGGCCATCTCGTTGAACGAGGTGGCGAGCACTGCTAGGTCGTCCTCGCCCTTGGCGGTCATCCGCTCGCCGAGCGCTCCGGAGGCGAACCGCTGGGCCACGTCGGCGGCACGTCGCACAGGTGCCACGACCAAGCGGGTGACGACGTAGGCGATGCCGCCGAGCAGGAGCATGAGGGCCACGCCGCCCAGGAGCAGGAAGCGCCCGACCAGGGCAAGCGTGTCGCGCTCACGCGTCATCGGGTACACGAAGTACAGCCCGTAGTCCCCGGCCCGCGGTACGGCGACCTGCTGACCGATGACCCACGAGGGGACGGGGTCCGCCTCGCCGGTGATCCTTACGGGAACGATCTGCATCTGCTGCACGGACGGGTTGTCAGCAACCTTCCGGCGCAGCTCGTCGGGCACCGCGTCCTCGTCAACCTCACCGGACCGGATCGGCGGCAGGACGTCGCCCGTGGTGGTGTTGTTCTCTCCGCGAATGAGGATGACGTAGCGGCTGCGCTCCGTGCCGGCCGCGTCCTGGACGAAGTTGCGTGCGGACTGGAGCAGGTCTTCGGGGGTCAGCACCTTGTCGGTGCCGTCGAAGCCTTGCTGGGTGCGGCTGGCGAGCAGGCCGGCCTCGTTGGAGGCGGTGACCCGACGGTCTTCCGCGAGGCCATTCGCAACGCGCTGGTAGAGGTAGGAGCCCACGCCGGCCAGCACGATGGTGCCGAGGACCATCGTCACGGCGACAACGCGGAACTGCAGAGAACGGCGCCAGCGATGGCGCAGCCAGCCCGCCACCAGTGCCAGAAGCCGCCGAGCCCGATTGACGGCCCGCCGCATCCCCGCGTCGACGGTCGCCCAGGGACCGACGGGCGCTTCCGGCGAACGTTCCGCCGGCGAGGAGGCGCTCATGGCGGGCTCATCTGGGGATCAGGACGGGCCAGCCTTGTAGCCGACGCCCCGGACGGTCACGACGATCTCGGGGTGCTCCGGGTCCTTTTCGACCTTGCTACGGAGGCGCTGCACGTGCACGTTGACCAGGCGGGTGTCCCCGGCGTGCCGGTAGCCCCACACCTGCTCCAGAAGCACCTCGCGGGTGAAGACCTGCCACGGCTTGCGAGCGAGCGCCACGAGCAGGTCGAACTCCAGCGGGGTGAGGGACAGCGCGGCGCCGTCTCGTTTGACCGAGTGTCCCGCGACGTCGATCTGGAGGTCGCCGATCTCGAGCTTCTCCGGTTCCGGTTCGTCCCCGCGGCGCAGCCGGGCTCGGACCCGGGCGATCAGCTCCTGCGGCTTGAACGGCTTGACGACGTAGTCGTCCGCGCCGGACTCGAGCCCTACGACGATGTCGACCGTGTCGGTCCGAGCCGTGAGCATGACGATCGGCACTCCGGACTCGGCGCGGATGCGGCGGCATACCTCCATGCCGTCGAGACCCGGGAGCATGACGTCGAGGAGGACAAGGTCGGGCCGGTAGTCACGAAAGGCCTGCATGGCGGCGGAGCCGTCGGCGACGTGGGAGACGTCCAGCCCCTCCTGCCGCAGGACGATGCCGAGCATCTCCGCGAGCGCCAGGTCGTCGTCGACGACGAGCAAGCGACCCTTCACGCTCGTTGTCCCCTTCCCCACAGCGACCCGATCGCCACCCGTGGATCATCGCACACGCCCATAAACGGCCCTCCCGCGACGAATGGTCATGACCGCCTGATCGGCACCACTGCAGCGTCTGAGCCGTGCGCGGAGTTCCCCGAACACCCCCGAATACCGATGGCACACTGTGCCGCATGTCGGCCCTCGCCCCGCGCGACGTGCTGCGTAGGCCGACCCAGGCAATTCGCGCCCTCAACCCACGGTCCGCTGTGCCGGTCCTTGCCGTCGGCCTCGGGCTGGGCCTGATGGCGCTCCGGTTCATGTCGCTCGGAAGCGCGGCGTTCGGCCGGGACGAGCCCCAGTTCCTAGAAGCCGCTCGTCAGCAGATCTTGACCGGACAGTGGGAGTCCGTATCCCCAATTCCCGGGAACCAGGGAATCACCTACGGGGCAAGCGTCGTGTGGTTCTACGGCATCACCGAGCGCCTTCTCGGCCCGTCACCGCTGCCGAACATCGCCTCGATGTGCCTGCTCGTCACCATGGCTCAAGTCGTGATGATCTTCGCGGTCTCTCGAGCCTTTCACATCAGCACGTGGGGTTGCGCCGTCCTGCTTCTCTTCGCCGCGTCGTCCGCATACCAGTTCTTCTGGGCGCGCCTTGCGTGGGACCAGTTGACCGACCTGCTCCCCTTCCTCGTGGTCGCGCTGCTCTGCACACCCAAGGTGACCCCCGTCCGCGCTGCGCTGATCGGTGTCCTGCTCGGCCTGGGGTTGTCCTCGCACCCCATGATCCTGCCCTTCCTGGTCGTCGTGATCGGGATGCTGCTGTTGGAGAACCGGCGAACACCCGGACGGGCGATGGTGGTGGCGGGTTCCGCGGCGACCGCCGCTTGTCTCGTTTGCCTGCCGTGGTTCCTGTCGCTCAGCCGGGATGAGTCGTTGGCAGGCTCGCCCAGCACCTTCAGTGTCAGTCCCGGACGGATGTTGGAGGCGTACCAAACCGCAGGGTTCTGGGGGTTCGACTACGTCCTGGACGAGGACTGGTCGGAGTTCATCACCGATCTTCCACTACCAGGAAACCCGAACGTCTGGGGCGCCGTCTGCCTGAGCGCAGCTGCCGTTCTCGTCATCTTCGGCGCTCCCCTGCTGAGGTCGCCGGACCCGGCACAGAGACGGGTCGTGACGGTCATGGTCGTTGTCGCCGTCCTACACCCACTGTTTCTGGATTGGCGGAACACGCTGCACGACCCGCACTACTACTTCCCTTTGGCGTGGCTGCCGTATGTCGGCGCCGCAGCGGTCCTGTCACGGTTGCGAGCGGCGGGTCCCTCCGCCCGAGGCGCCTTGACTGCGACGACCGTGGGCATCGTCGCGGTCACGGCGGTCCAGCTCGTGTTCCTGATGGCGTTCCGGGGATACATCGGGGAGAACGGCGGCACTCAGGGGGTGCACTACGGAACGGCCGTCAGTCTCCAGAGGGACGCCGTCCGTCTGGCGTGCGGGCGGGCAGGGATCGAGGGGCTCGCGATCGACAACCGGACCAAGATCTTCGAGCAGGCCTTGATGTACCAGATCCGGACGTCCGAGGAGTGCGACGGACGCAATGTCACCGTTTGCCACGATCAATGCCCCCCATCCGTGCCCTCGGCCACGCTCGTCTATCGCGAGCCTCAAGGGGGCGCGGTAGAGCTGCGAGGACCTTGACCGAATCCGGGACGTCGCGGCACATGGGTCTCAGCCGCGCCGGAAGATCCGCCACCCTCCGTGTTGACCGGCCAGGGCGAACCGACCGTCGTTGGTCACCAGGGTGTCAGCCGGACTCCCGGCACGAAGGACGATGATGTCGACGGAGTCCATAGCGGCGCTAGGGCTCCCGGCGATGAAGTCGAGGTATGCGGATTGGTTCCCGTGGTCGAATGCGTCGATCGGGTTGCTCAACCAGATCCGAACCCCCTCTACTGCCAGCGATTCGGCAATCGGCTCGTCGGCCAGGACGACCCGCCCTTCCGCGGCTGCCTTGACCGCCTGGACCAGGTCCGGCCGGCCCGAGGGATTGAGGACGTCCATGCGGCTGCTCAGCAGGACCGCGGATCCCAAGAGCACGATCAACCCGGCGACGATCGGGATGGCGAGGGAAGTCCGTTCGACCGTGCGATCGGGGTTCCGTGTCATTCGTCGAGCCGCAGGAGCCACGCAGAACATCAGCAGCCAGACGCCGTGCCGGGCCGATGAGACCGTGCCGGCGAGAAGCCCGAGAACGGCGACCACCTCCCACAGCGGCAGCCGTGACCGCAGCGCGAGAACCACAAGCACGAGGCCCGCGAGGATCAGGAGCAGATCGAAGACACTGGATGGATCCGGCCGGGCCCAGAGCTCAGTTCCCCGCCGCACGGCCTCGTTCCCGAACACCCCGACGTAGTAGCGGACCGTCCCGAACAGCATGGGGTTCGCGGCGACGGCCAGGAGTGTCGCCAGTCCGAGCATGATCGTCTCGCCCGGGCGGCGCCGCAGCCGCGAGAACAGCAGGTAAGCGCCGGTCACAGCGACGCCGAGCAAAACGGCCCCGTGGAGGTTGCCCCAGATCGCGACAAGGGGGACGACCCACCAGATCCGGCGCGACGGGCGACAGTGGTCGGCGCGCAGCAGGACGGTCAACAGCGCGAAGGGAACCAGAGACAGGAGCTGCATCTTGACCGACGCGAGCGCCGGCAGCGCACCGAGGGCGCCGAGCGCCAGGGCGATGGCAGTGGCCCCGTCGCTCGCCCCGGCGTGGCGCGCGCCGACCGCCAGAACGACGAGGGCCACCGCGTCGAGCGCTAGCTGGAAGGCGACGATTCCGATCGGGCCGGGGAGCGCGACTCCGGCAAGGACGACCTCACCGAGGACCGGGACGTTCGGCCATCCAGTGCTCGCCGCGGCTGCGAACGGGACCCCCTCAGGGATGATGCCGTTCCGAGCGATGTCGCGCCCAAGCGCTACAGCCCAGTACGTGTCGGCTCCGACGGCGACGAACCGGGCACAAAAAAGCACTGCCGCGACGACGGTCAGCGCGCTCCACCGACCCAACCCCCAATCCACGACCTACGCGCTGAGTCGCGCCCGGTCAACGGGCGAGGCCACGCTCGGCCTGGGTGTTCGGGAGTCTGAGACAGGCAGAACCAACGGTGGGGCCACGAGAAGGTAGACGATGGCGACCAGGCCGATCCACAGATACGCACAGCTGAGGATCAGCTCGGGGACGGAAAGCCCGGGGCCGCCGGGTCCGTTCCCGGCGACGAACCACATCGGCGCCATGAAGAACACCACGCCGACCGCCCAGGTCGAGATCCACCTCCGGGCGGCGACCAGGAGCAGCAGCCCGGGCACCACCCATACCCAATGGTGTGTCCAGGAGATGGGCGACACGACCAGGCTTAGGGCCGCGAGGCCGACCACCGCCGCCAGGTCGGCGCCAGCGCGGACCTGACGCCACACCGCGAACAAGCCGGCGACGGCGACGATCGCGGTAACGCCGGCGACGACGATCTCGGGGACGGCTGTCCCGGCGGTTCGCACGAGAGAGGCGCGCAACGACTGGTTCTGGGTCACCATGGCGTCCGCAACGAACCGCTGTAGCCACTCGAGCCGCAACCAGTACTGAGGTGACGACTCCGGCGCCAGCAGCCAGCCGAGGGCGACGGTCAGGAGGAAAGCACCCGCGCAGCGCGTCGCCGCGGCCCAGTCCTTCTTGAACAGGAAGTACATCCCGAAGATGGCTGGCGTCAGCTTGATGCCGGCCGCCACCCCGACCAGGACTCCTCTCACTGGACGAGGCAGGATGAAGACGTCGATGACCACGAGGGCCGCCAGGCAGAGGTTCACCTGACCCAGGACCACGGTTCGAAAGACCGGCTCGAGGGCCAGGCCGCCAAGGCCGACCAGGGTCGCGATGCGGGCGTCCACGTGCGCGACCTTCGCGACCGCCACGACGATCACCGCGTAGGAGAGCAGAGAGAGCGCCGTGAGTACCGGAAAGGCGACAGGCATCCCAAGCAGGGCCAACGGGACCATGACGACGGCGCCGAACGGCGGGTAGTTGAACGGCATCACCCCCGGAATGTCGGCGTAGACGTCCCGGCCGAGAAGGATCGATCGGCCCCCTTCGACGAAGTCGAGCAGGTCGCCGTGGTTACCGTGCCACCACGCAGTGCCTCGGAGGAGCAGGGCAGCCAACACCAGCACGAGCGAGACGAGGAACCAGGTGTTCGCCCCGGTCGAGCGTCGGTTCACCGACGGCTCCAGGGCAGCCCTCAGCCCCGCGACGGCACGCATACGACCGAACGTACCGCTGGATCGGTCGTGACCCGAGCCGTCAGACCGAACGTGACCGTTCGGTCGAGGGGCCTGTGCGGCGCCGGCCGTGACCAGACGGCGCCGCACGGGTTCGCGTCAGTAGCGGTAGTGATCGGGCTTGTACGGCCCAGCCACGTCGACACCGAGGTACTCGGCCTGGCCCTTCGTGAGCTCGGTCAGCCGGGCTCCTAGGGCGTCGAGGTGAAGCCGCGCGACCTTCTCGTCGAGGTGCTTCGGCAGCGTATAGACGGAGGTCTGGTACTCGCCGGTCTTGGTGAACAGCTCGATCTGCGCGATCGTCTGGTTCGAGAACGAGTTGCTCATGACGAAGCTCGGGTGTCCGGTGGCGTTGCCCAGATTCATCAGCCGGCCCTCGGAGAGCACGATGATCGAGCGCCCGCTATCGAAGGACCACTCGTGGACCTGCGGCTTGATCTCGGTCTTCGTGACGCCCGGGACCTTCGCCAGCCCGGCCATGTCGATCTCGTTGTCGAAGTGGCCGATGTTGGCGACGATGGCCTTGTTCTTCATCCTCTGCATCTGCTCCGCCGTGATGACGTCGTAGCAGCCGGTGCAGGTGATGAAGATGTCCGCGGTCTCGACCACGTCGTCAAGGCGAGCCACCTGGTAGCCCTCCATCGCCGCCTGCAGCGCGCAGATGGGGTCGACCTCGGTGACGATGACCCGAGCACCCTGGCCGGCCAGCGACTGGGCACAGCCCTTGCCGACGTCGCCGTACCCGAGAATGACCGCGACCTTGCCGCCGATGAGGACGTCAGTGGCGCGGTTCAGACCGTCGATGAGGGAATGGCGGCAGCCGTACTTGTTGTCGAACTTGCTCTTGGTGACCGAGTCGTTCACGTTGATCGCCGGGAAGAGCAGGTCACCGGTCTCGGCCAACTGGTAGAGGCGATGAACGCCCGTTGTTGTCTCCTCGGTAACGCCGCGAATGCCCTTGGCGATGGTTGTCCACTTCTGCGGGTCAGCCTCGAGGGTCTCTCGGACCAGTGCCTTGAAGACGCCGAACTCCTCGGAGTCCTCGCCGGTCGTGGGAGGGACCTGGCCCGCAGCCTCCCACTCGACTCCCCTGTGGACGAGCATCGTGGCGTCGCCCCCATCGTCGAGGATCATGTTCGGGCCTTCGCCACCAGGCCACGTCAGGATCTGGTCGGTGCACCACCAGTACTCGGGAAGGGTCTCGCCCTTCCAGGCGAATACCGGCACCCCCCGAGGCTTCTCAATGGTTCCCTTCGGGCCTACGACGACAGCCGCGGCGGCCTCGTCCTGGGTTGAGTAGATGTTGCAGGAGGCCCAGCGAACCTCGGCACCGAGGGACGACAGCGTCTCGATGAGGACCGCAGTCTGGACCGTCATGTGGAGCGACCCGGCGATGCGGGCGCCCTTGAGGGGCTGCGCGGGCCCAAACTCCTCGCGCAAGGCCATCAGACCGGGCATCTCGTGCTCGGCGAGTCGGAGCTGGTGGCGGCCGGCCTCGGCGAGGCTCAGGTCGGCAACCTTGAAGTCAAAGGACATGTCAGAGGACATGACAGATCGAATCCTTTTCCGAAGGGTGTGCGGACCCGGCGTAGCCCATCTGGGCGCAGTCTGTGTGGGCATCACCCACGCCGGCGGTATGCCAGTGTACGCGCCGGTGGTCGTCCGGCCGGCCCTGCCTAGCCCTGGTAGCCCTCGACCGTCCGGGCGTCCCGTACCTGGGCGGTGTCAGGGTCCTGCCCGAACTCCCGCTTGGCCTGCCGCTGGCGCAGCAGGTCCCAGCACTGGTCGAGCTCGACCTCAAGCTCGCGCAAGCGAATCTGCTCCTCCGCGGCCGAGATGCCGTGAGACGACAACCGGTCTCGCAGCTTGTGCTCCTCCTGAACGAGGTCGGAGATGCGGTGCCGAATGCTGCCGTCGCTCATGATCGTCAGGCTACGCCGGGCCGCCACAGACCAAACCGTTGGTCAGTGTGACTGAACAGCCGATGTCACTCGGGGGCTGAGCGCCGCAGACTGACGCCCAATGACCCTGCTCGCCTCACGTCCGGATCACGCCGGAGGGGTCCGCGCGTTGTTCGGCCGGCTCTCGGCCTCCGTCGACGTGGCGCGCTCTTCCGGGCGTCTCGACACGCTGTCGCGGGCGCTGTGGCTGGCGCTCATTCCCGGCGGTCTGTTGTTCCTCGGGATGCAGGTGTACGCCTACTGGCAGGTCGGCAACATCGGGTTGGACTCACACGCATACTGGCTGGCCGCGCGTGAGCCCGAGACGTGGTACACCCGTCCACCCGCATACCGCGACGCGTTTCTCTATTCGCCGGCCTTCGCTCAGGCGCTGCGCCCGCTCGGGCTACTGCCATGGCCGGTATTCCAGGCGGTCTGGTGCCTTGGCTCCGCGGCTGTCCTCGCTTGGCTGCTTGCACCGCTGGGCTGGCGCCGTGGGCTCACGCTTGCGCCGTTCTTCGTCTCGGAGCTGCTGCTCGGAAACGTCTACCTGCTCTTCGCGGCGTCGCTCGTCCTCGGTCTCGCACGCTTCCCCGGAGCCATGGCTCTGCCGATTCTCACCAAGGTCGCGCCTGGGGTTGTCGGAGTGTGGTTCTTGGTGAGGGGTGAGTGGCGCAAGTTCCTGTGGGCGACCGGGACCACGGCGGCAGTCCTCGTGGTGTCCGTGACCACGGCGCCGGAGGCGTGGAAGAGCTGGATGGAGTTCCTCGGCACGTCGGCCGGTGATCGTGGCATCGGTTCGACGGTGCGACTTGTGATCGCGTTGGCCCTCACCGTCTTTGCCGCCCGGCGCACCCAGGCCTGGCTGCTCGCCCCAGCCCTCATACTTGCCTGCCCCGTCTTGGGAGGTCTCAACGCCTTCGCCGTCTTGGCCGCAGTTCCCCGCCTGCTGCAGTGGCAGCGGGCGCGCCGCCCCCACGAGGCCGTGCCTGCGGTCCGGCCGGCGGGTACTTAGCGCCGCGCGCCCGATCACGCGGTAGGGCCCCGCCTCCTGCTGGACGCTTCGGCCGGCAATGGAAGCGCTGTCTGGGACCGGCCGGCGCTCGACACCCCGGACCAGCGGGTCAGGCGGGGAGCGGCTGCCAGCAGGGTCAGGGTGTTCAAACCGATGGTCGGGCTCACGAGAACAGCGGCCACGGCGAGCAGCCACGCTCGACGCGTGAGAGCACCCACGACCACGGCCGTGACGCCGGCACCCAGGAGTACCACGGTCAGTACCGGAGAGCTTATCGAGTTGGCGGTCGGAGTCGACCGGTGCATCAAGAACTGGATCCAGGCGCGCCATTGGTCGGGAGCGATGGCGAACGAGAGGCTGACGGCGCCGGCGGCCGTGAGAAGCCCGACGAGAGCGGCTCGCCACTGACGGGTCAAGGCCAGCCATGTCAGTCCGACTCCGCCCCCAGTCACCTTCGTGAGGCCAAGGAGGACCCAGGGAGGTCCACTCGAAGCCCCCAGGACGAGCGCCGCTGCCATGAGGGCGTAGACGTTGCCGGTAACGATCTCGGGAATGGTGGCGATGAACGCGGGGAGGAACCACCTGCGGCCCAGCGGCCGCAGCAGCCAGACGAAGACCGCCGCAACGACCGCGGACCAGAGCACGTAGAAGATCGGCCACGGCAGGCGTCCGAGAGGCCAGACAAGCTGCGCGAAGAGCGGCGCGTAGAGATAGGCGTCCCGCGAGAGGGCCGGCGCATCGTAGAGCCGATCCATGTGCTGGACGGCCGCCCAGTATGCGTGGGAGTCGTAGCCAAGGCCGACCTCCAGGGCGTACCAGCCACCGAAGAACGCGAATGCCGTCGCGGCCACCCACGCCACGTACCAGCCGACCGGCTGTCGGGTCCGACGCGCACGCCGCTCAGCGTCGGTGCCGCCGTCGTGCATGGACACCAAGTCTCCCAGCACTGGCACCACCAGCCGCCGCCGACCCGAAATACTGACTGAACGAACGGCTCGATGGCGCCGGCTCAGGCGGTCGCTGAGCCCCGTTCCCACGAGGGACGACCGAGGCCGCCCCGGTCAAGATCGGGCTCGATGTACATGAGCAGCGTCAGAGCAGGGACCGCTTGACGAGCCCCGAGCTCCGCCCGGTTGATCGCGTCGGCGATCTCCTCCGCAGTGTCGGTAGTGGTCACCGCAACCTTCGCCGCGACGAGCAGCTCCTCTGGACCGACGTGGAGCGTCCGCATGTGGATGATCCGGTCAACTCCGTCCGAGCCGGCGATGGCCTGCTCGATGAGCCGGACATTCTCGACGCTGCCGGCCTCGCCGAGCAACAACGACTTCATCTCAACGGAAAGCGTGATCGCCACGGTCACGAGGAGGATTCCGATGAGCGCGGTGCCGACGGCGTCCCAGACGCCGTTGTGGGTGAGCAAGGT
>JBKPKI010000114.1:0-15143 GCA_046731055.1 Actinomycetota bacterium
ACTCCCACGAGTCCAGAGCCCAGCGGCGGGCCGCCGGCCGCCACCCGTGGCTGAGGTCGTAGGCGACGTCGAGCTCGTTGAGGATGCGGTCGAGCATGAGGTCGACGAGCTCGGCCTTGCTCGGGACATACGTGTAGAGACCCATCGCCGTCCGCCCCAGCCGCTCCCCGACCGCGCGCATCGAGACTGCCTCGAAACCCTCGGCGTCAGCGATGTCGGTGGCCGCGGCCACGATGGCCTCGACGGTGAGTGCCGGCCAAAACCTCGTGCTCTTCGGCCGCCTCACCCGAATGACCCGCCGCGACGCCCAGCGTCGCGCCGACGAGCTGCTCGGCCAGTTCGGGCTCTCAGACGCGGCCGAGAAGCAGGTCAAGCACTACTCAGGTGGTATGCGACGCCGGCTCGACCTCGCGGTCACCCTCCTCCTGCGGCCGGAGGTGCTCTTCCTCGACGAGCCGACCACGGGCCTCGACCCTCGCAACCGTACGGAGGTGTGGGACGCGGTCCGGTCCTTGGCCGCGGACGGGACGACGGTCCTGCTGACTACGCAGTACCTCGACGAGGCCGACCAGCTCGCCGGCCGGGTCGCTGTCATGGAGGCCGGCAGGGTCATCGCGGAGGGCACGCCGGACGAGCTCAAACGCGAGGTCGGCGGCGACCAGCTGGAGGTGATCGTCGAGGAGTCGCCTCACGATCTCAGCGATCTCGACCGGACCCGCGAGGCGGTCTCCCGCTACAGCGCCGGGCCGCCGCACGTCGACCCCGCCCAACGACGGGTCTCCGCCCCGGTCGACGACCGGGTCGCGGCGATGGCCGGTGTGCTGCGCGACCTGCAGGAATACCGCGTGGCGATCGAAGACATCGCGCTGCGCAAGCCGACGCTCGACGACGTGTTCCTCCGGCTGACCGGGCACGCCGCCGAGAACGGGACCCACCCGCATCCCGGAGAGACAGGCACCCGATGAGTACCGCCACCACCGCGGCCGGCCGAGGCGTGGCATACCGGCCGCTCGAGCGGCTGCGCTGGGCGGCCCGCGACGGGTTCCTCGTCGCCGGTCGCGACGTTGCGCACTGGGTGCGCGAGCCGCAGCTGATCTTGTGGACCCTGATCTTCCCCATCATCTTCGTCGTCCTCTTCGCCTACGTGCTGGGCAGCGCGATGCAGGTGCCGGACGGGCTCAGCTACCAGGAGTTCGTCCTGCCCGGGATGTTCGTGCAGACCATGGCCTTCGGGCTTGGCGAGACTCTCGCCGCGGTGCAGGCCGACAACGCCAAGGGGGTCATGGACCGGTTCCGCTCGATGCCCATCGCGCCCTCAGCCGTCGTCGTCGGGCGATCGCTGGCCGGACTGCTCTACTCGCTGGTCAGCCTCGTCATCCTCATCGGTGCCGGCCTGCTCGTCGGGTGGCGCTGGCACGGCACCGCCTGGGAGACACTCGGCGCAATCGGACTGCTCCTCCTGACCCGGATGGCGTTCCTCTGGTTGGGGATCTACCTCGGCCTGCGAGCCAAGAGCCCCGAAATGGCCAACGGCATCTATGGGCTGCTCTACCCGGTCACGATGATCTCCAACGCCTTCGCGGCTCCGGAGCTGATGCCCCCCTGGCTGGGGGCGATCGCCTCGTTGAACCCGCTGTCGTGGACCACGACGGCGGTGCGGGACCTGTTCGGCAACCCTGGCGGCCACCCGGCCGGGTGGCTCGGGGAGCACTCCGTCGGGCTGGCCGTCGTCTGGCCGCTCGTCGTCACCGTGCTCACGCTGCCGCTGGCGGTCAAGGCGTACCGGGGCCTCGGCCGGTGAGCGGCCCGGCGGCCGGTCGACGTCGTCGCCATGCCGCCAGCCGAGGCCGAACAACCTCCAAGGACAGCTCGGTCGACATCCCGAAGCGCCAGCCCGTGCGCGGACGTGGCCGGTTGCCCGCGTCATCGCCCACCCTCGGCAATTCGTGTCGCTCCGCCTAGATCCCACGCTGCTCCTTACAATCGTTTACCGATCGTGGGGGGGTCAATGGACATCAGGCTCTTGGGCTCCATAGAAGCGTGGGATGCTGATCGGTTGCTCTACCTCGGCCCGCGTAAGCAACGCTTGGCCTTCGCCATCCTCGCGCTGGAAGTCAACCGGCTGGTCACCGTCAGCCGACTGGTAGCCCTCACATGGGGGGACTCCCCGCCCGCGACGGCGCGGCACGCGATCCATGTCCGCATGTCCGCGCTCCGTGGGATCTTGACCGCGGCGACATGCCAGGCTCCTGCGGAGGTTGAGATTGTCACCCGCGGTTCGGCCTACATGCTGAGCGCGAATGCCGACGCGATCGACGTTCATCGCTTCCGGTCCCTCGTGGCGGCGGCCAGCGGCGTCGCCGACGTGGAACGTGTTGACCGCCTCCGTCTCGCCCTCGAGCTATGGCGTGGCCCGCCGCTCGTCGATGTGGTGACTCCCAACGTCTCGGATCAGCTGTGTCGTGGCCTCGAGGAGACCTGGCTGAAGGCCGCCGAGGAGTGCTACGACGCCGAGCTACGGCTGGGCCGGCATTCCGCCGTCGTCGACGAACTGACGGCGCTCGCCGCCCGGTTCCCGTTGCGGCACCGCCTCCAGGCCCAGTTGATGCTGGCGCTGTACCGCTCCGGTCGGGGCCCCGAGGCTCTCCAGGCGTACCACAAGGTCCGCTCGCGGTTGTCTGATGAGTACGGGCTCGATCCGGACCGCTCATTACGACGCCTCCAGGGGGCGATCCTTCGAGAGGACCCCCAACTCGACGGGCCGCCTGGACAGCCGGTGCTCGTCGCCGGCGCCGTTGCCGAATCCTCGAGCGCCGGGACCGACGTGGCGGCGGACTCGGCTGCGCACTCGTTGTCCTCTGACGGTTCGACCGACCTCGCCGGGGAACAACAGTCGACGCCCTCCGCGCCAAACGAGGATGCTCGCGTTCCAGAGCCGGGTCCCATGTCCGTCCCAGATGTCGTTGCGGCTGACCCGTTCGCGGCGCCAGCGGCGGACCGGCAGCCGCCGGCCAAAGTCCCGCTCGGCCAGCATCCGGTGGTAGCGGACGCGGCGCTCGCGTTCCTGCTCACATCCACGGTCATCGCCGCGCTGTGGCTCGCGAGTGGTCCGCTGAAGAACGCGCTCAATGCCTTGGGGTCACCCATTGGCCAGGTCCGGTCGGTCTGGCTCGCCGCCGGCGTGCTCAGCTGCCTGCCCCTGGTGTTCCGCCGCCGATATCCCCTTATCGTCCTGATTATCGTCGCTTTCGCGTTCGCCATCTTCCGGCTTGACGAAGCCTCTGAGCACGCATTCGTCGCCATCCCTGTGCTCGTTGCGTTCTACAGCGCGGGCGTGTATGCGCGGCCCGTGCGTTACGGGGCTTGGGTGCGGGCCACGGTCCTCGCCGTCGTAGGAGTCACGCTGACCGCAAGCCCCTTCGACATCGAGAATGTGGATCTCGGCGCGTTGCGGGTGCACGAGCTGCGGCTCGCCAGCCCGATGCGGCTGGCCCGCGACCTGGTCGTCGACCTTCTTCCCTTCACTGCTGCGACCCTGCTCGGAGATGCGGTACGCCGCAGCCGCCGTGGGCCGCTGGAGCTCGTCGCCTGAACCGTGTGCTGGCTCACGTGGGAGGTTGAGCGGGTTCGGGATCTGTCGGCGTCGCGGCGTTCCGGGCGCCACGCGTCCGGCCGAACCGGAGGTATAGCGAGGGCGTCACAAAGAGGTTCAGCAGCGTCGAGGTAACCAGGCCGCCGATGATGACGACGGCCATCGGATGTTCGATCTCGTGACCGGGCTTGTCGCCGGCCACGGCCAACGGCACGAGCGCGAGGGCGGCGGCCAGCGACGTCATCAGGATCGGCGCGAGCCGTTCCTTGGCACCACGGATCACCAGGTCCTGCCCGAAGGTCACGCCCTCCTGCCGTTCGAGGTGCTGGAAATGGTTGATCATCAGGATGCCGTTGCGAGCGGCGATGCCCAGCACTGTCAAGAACCCGACGAGTGACCCGAGCGACAGGATGCCGCCTCCCACCTGCGCGGCCAGGATGCCGCCCACCAGCGCCATGGGAAGCGTGAATAGCACCAGGAGTGCCAGGGCCCACGCGTTGAAGGCGGTCACCAGGATGAGCAGGATCGCCGCGAGCGCCAGCCCGGCGAAGATGAGGAGCCGGTTCTGTGCCTCCTGCGCTTCCTTGTACTCGCCGAGCAGCTCGGCGTGGTACCCGGCTGGCAGCGCCACGGTTCCGAGCCGCCGTTGCACCTCGCTCGCAACGTCGCCCAGGGCCTTGTCCTTGGCCACGTTCGCGCCGACGTCGATGCGTCGCGACCCGTCCTCTCGCAGGATCTGGTTGGGTGTCGAGATGATCTTGACGTCCGCAAGCTCGCCGATCGGGATCTTTCGCCCATCCGAGGCGTCCATGAGCAGGTTGCGGACACTCTCCGGGCTGTTGCGCACCTTGGGCTGGCTCCAGACGTGGACCTCGGTGTTCTTGCCGTTCCGCCAGATGTCGCCGGCCTCCTCGCTCGAGATGAACGCGGCCGCCGTCCTTCGCACCTCGCCCGGACTAATGCCGTAACCGGAGGCCTTGACCAGATCGACCTCCACGTTGATCTGCGGCACCCGGGTCTGCAGGGTCACGTGCTCCTCGACTATGCCGTCGACGCCGCCGACCGCCTCCTTGATCTGGTCGGCCTTCTCGCGCAGCACATCCAGATCGTCACCGAAGACGCGAACCGTGATGGCATCGCTGGAGCCCGTCAGCACCTCTTTCGTGCGCTCTTTGAGGTAAGTCTGGACGTCGCGCTGGAGGCCGGGATAGCCGTCCACGACCTTCTGAACGGCCGCGAGCGTGGTGTCGTAGTCGACGTTGGGGTCGATGCTGATCCAGTTCTCGGCGAAGTTCATCCCGACGACCTCGTCCGCCAGCGTGCCCTGTCCAATGTGCGCCCCGAAGTTCCGGACGCCGGGTATCGCGCGCAGCTCCTTGCTTGCTTGGGTTGTGATTCGCACCATCTCCGCGCGCGACGTCCCCGGCTGGGCCACCCAGTGCATGAGGAAGTCGCGCTCCTTGAAGGCCGGGAAGAGGTTCTGCCCCAACAACGGGGCAAGCACGACGCCGGCTAACACGACCGCGACGACGGTTCCGTAGGCGTAGCCAGGCCTCGGCAGGATGCGGGCCAACAGGCCTGCGTAGCCGCGCTGCAGCCATCGCACCAGCGGCGACTCCCGTCGCTCGATCGGTGCGTTGCGCAGCAGGATCAGCGCGAGCGCAGGGATGATGGTCAGCGCGACGAGCAACGAAGCGAGGATGGCCAAGGCATACGAGAACGCCAGCGGCCGGAAGAAGGACCCGGTCAGACCGCCCAGCAAGAAGACAGGGACGGTGGACACCAAGATGATCGCCGTCGCGTGCACGATCGGCCCACGGACCTCAATCGAGGCGTCCAGAATGATCGACGCTGTGGAGCGGTTGCTGCCGGCCTTCCTAGCCTCACGGATCCGCCTGACGATGTTCTCGATGTCGATGATGGCGTCGTCAACCAGCACGCCGAGGGCGATCACCAAGCCGGCCAGGACCATCGTGTTGACCGTGCTGCCCGAGACGTAGAGCACCAGACCGGCTGCCACCAGCGACAGGGGGATGGTCACGGCGCTGATGAGCGCGACCCGCCATTCGAACAGGAAGAAGACCAGGATAAAGACGACCAGCACGAAGCCGATGAGCATCGCCCGGCCCAGGTTGTTGACCGAGGTCTCGATGAACGTGGCCGGCCGGAAGATCTCGGTGTCGACCTGCAAGCCCTGCATCGCCGGTCGGAACTCCGCCAGGGCCTCCTCGACCCCCCGGGTAACGTCGAGCGTGTTCGCCCAGGGCAGCTTCTCGATGATCATCATGATCCCGAGCCCGTCGTTGATCACGGCGTCGCCGGTGAGCAGGGACGGCGGCATGACGTCGTCGCGGATCTCGGCGACATCGGACAGGTGGATCGGCTGCTCGTCGTTGCCGACGCCGATGGGTATGCCGGCGAGTTCCTGCCCACTCAGCGCGGGGAGCTGGTGCTGGACCTGCAAGCGCTGGTTGGGGGTGTCCACCCATCCGCCGGTGCCGATCTCGAAGCTGCCCTTGAACTTCAGCTGCCCCACGTCGACGGCATCAGAGGTCGCCTCGAGCACCTGGGACATCGTGACGTTGTGCTGACGCATCAGGTCGGGGTCGACCAGGGCTTGCTTGACGTGCCAACGGTCACCCCAGATCGCGGCGTTCGCCACCCCTGGAACGCGCATCAGTCGTGGCCGCAGCGTCCAGTAGGTGAGGAGAGCCATGTCGACGTGAGCGGCGTCGGACTTGTCGGCCTGTGAAATGCCGATCTTCATGGTCCGGCTGGTGGAGGAGAGAGGTTGAATCATGAAGGGCGAGTTCGCCCAGCGCGGCAGTCGCGGGGTGATGGCGTTCAGCCGTTCCTGGATGAGCAACCTGGCCTTCATCAGGTCGGTGCTCTGCTCGAAGATCATGACAATCGACGACAGTTGAGAGACGGACTTGGAGCGCATCGCCGTCAGGCCCTCAATGCCGTTCAGTCCCTGTTCCATCGGCGCCGATACGAGCTCCTCGACGTCCCGTGCTGAAAGCCCGATGCAGAGCGTCTGGATCTCGACTCGCGGCGGCGCGAACTCGGGAAACGCATCGATCGGCATGTCTCGGACCTGCAGGGTGCCGAAGAACATGAGCAAGGCCCCCCCGAGGACCACGAGGTACTTCAGCTTCAGGCTGGTCGAAATGATCCAGCGCATCATGACGTGTCGACCCTTCGCCTCGAACCGACGGTGCCGTGGACTACTTCCCGACGCCGAGCTCGGCGCCGTAGAGCTCGGGCACTCCGACGGTCACCACGGCCGTCCCGACGGCCGGCCCGGCGGAGAGCCAGGCGACCGATCCCCGGTCCCCGCCGACATTGGCGACCACGACCTTCTCCCTGACGTAGCTGCGCGGCGACGGAACGGTGTAGATCCACGCCGCCCCGTCGGCGCTGTAGATGACGGCGGAGTAAGGGACCGTCATCATGGGGGCGGCCGGAGCCGCGCCGGCGGCGTCCTGAGAGGCTGCGGCGACCGTGGTCGTCTCGATGCCGAGGCGCTTCACGGCCTGGTCTGTCAGCCTCACCTGTTTGACGTCCTTGCCGGAGATCGTCTCGACCTGGGCCGGCTGCTCGGAGGAGGCGCTCGTCGCCGTCCTCGACGCCTCGCAGCCGGTGAGACCGACGCTCAGAACCAGCGCCGCCACGGCGGCCCACCGTCCACCGTTGCGCATCACTGGTTCTCCTCCTCCGTCATGTCGAACCGCGACGAGCCAGACCGCTGGGTGCCTGTTCCCGCCGGTCCCGACCCGCTGACCCCGACGGGCACGGATCCGCTGGCGGTGGTCGCACCGGACGTGTCGGCGTCGGGCCTCTGGCCCAGCCCGCCCCTCGGTCCCGTCTCGTCGCGCCGGCGCGCCTTGCCGTCGCGTGGTTGGCCGGTCCCGACGAGGACGAGGCCGGGCAGGACGACGAGGTTCGCCAAAGCGGTCGTGAGCAACCCGCCGAGCACGATCGCCGCCAGAGGCATGACGATCTCCAGACCGGTGGCCACCCCGAGCACCACGAACGGGACGAGCGCCATGGCCGCCGCGAGCAGGCCCGCCAGGGCCGGCACGAAGCGCTCGCGAGTGCCCGTCATCACGACATCCCTTTGTGGTGGACGCCCGTCCCGCTGCAGGCTTTGGTAGTGCCGCACCTGGACTGTGGTACCTCGCACGGCGACGGTCAGGACGGCGACGAGGCCGAGCAGGGCGATGTCGGACAGCCCGTCTCTGACGGCGAGCGCGACGAGCGCTCCACCGGAGAGTGCCACGGGGAGGATCAGGAAGGAGAGGAGCGCCAGCCGCCAGCTGTTGAACAAGGCCTGCAGGAGGAAGAAGACGGCGAGAGCGACCGCACCGGCATACGTCCAGACGCGGATTCCTGCGTCTGCCTGGGACTGGCTGTCGGCTAGCACCTCGAGGTGATGTTCGCGCGGGAAGGTGACGTTCTGGGTGATGTTCTGCACGTCCTGGGTCACGGCACCGACGCTGCGGCCCCGGACGTTGGCGACGACGTCGATGCTGCGAGAAACCTGGTCGTGCCAGATCATCTCGGGCTTCGGCACGACGCGGACATCAGCGATGTCGGCGAGGCGTACCTGGGTCGGGGCGCCTTCGGCGCCGCCGATAGGGGCATCGATCATGAGGTTCGAGATGGTGGTGAGGTCACGCCGTACTTCCGGGATGCCCCAGACGACGACCTCGAAGACCTTCTGCTCCTCGAACAGGTTTCCGGCGACGGTGGCCGCGACGAGCGTCGCGGACTGGCGCCGCACATCACCTGGCTTCAGGCCGTACTTGGCGGCCTTGTCCACGGAGACCTCGATCTCTACGGTGGGCGAAACCTGGGCGGTGTTCACATGGGGCTCGACGACCCCGTTGACGCCGCGCACCAGGCCGAGCACTTCCTGCGCCTTGGCGTTGAGGACGCTGTAGTCGTTGCCGTAGATCCGGACGACGAGATCCTCGGACACGCTGCGGGTCTGCACCTCCTTGGCGCGCTTGTCCGAGTAGGTCAGCAGGTCGCTGCGCACACCGGGGTACCCGTCGACCACGGACAGCACGGCAGCACGCGTGATGGCGTAGTCGACCGCCGGATCGATGGACAGCCACACCTCACCGGAGTTGATGTTGACGACTTGGTCCGACGCAAGCGCGCGCCCCACGTGGGCGCCGACGTTTCGGACCCCGGGTACGTCGCCCAGCTCGCGGGTGAGGGCGCCGGTGATCCGGCTCATCTCTTGGCGTGACGTGCCTGGCGCGGTCTCCCAGGCGATCAGCAGGTCACGCTCCTGCAGAGTCGGTGAGAGCGGGCGATCCCCGAGGAAGGGCACGGCTGCAGCCCCTGCGACGATAAGCACGATTGCCACGGGCAGGGCGACCGCGACCCGGCCGACGAGTCGCGGCAGGAGGGCGGAGTAACCGTTCTCCAGCCGTCGGGCCAGCGGCGCCGGGGAATGGGTCAGCCCCGGGCGCGCGAGCAACACGGTGGCCAGCGCCGTGCCGACCGTCAACGCGACCACCAGGGACACGACGACCGCGACGATGAACGCCTTCGCCACCGGCGTCACGAAGGCGCCCTGAACGCCGTCAAGGACCAGGAGCGGTACCACGGAGATCCCAGCGACGAGGGCGGCGACGGCAAGGGGCGCATACATCCCGCTGATGGCCGTTCCGACCACCGAGGGCAGGCCGGAGCGCGGGGTCCCCTCGGCGAGGGAAGTCTCCGACAAGGAGTGGAGTCGCCGCCGGGTCGTCTCGGCACCGACGATGGCATCGTCCACGACGACAGCGAGCGCCATGACCAGTCCCGCGATCGACATCATGTTCAGCGGGACGCCGAACCACGACAGCACCAGGACGGTCGTGCTGACCGACACGCCGATGGTGACCAGGCTGACGACCGCCATCCGCCAGCTGAAGAACAGACCAGCCACGACGAGGAGGACGAGCACAGCCGCAACGACGAACCGCCAGACCAGGTTGTCGACCATCTGGTCGATGAACGAGGCCGGCCGGTAGAGCGTGGTGTCGACCTGGATCCCCCCGAGGCCTGGGCGCAGGTCGGCCAGCACGGCCTCTACCCGATCGGTCACGTCGGTGACCTTGGTGCCTGGGAACCGTTCGACAACGAGCAGCAGGCCCGGGTCGTCCCCGACGACGGCGTCGCCGATGAGCAGCTGGTGGTCCTCAGTGATCGTCGCGACGTCGGCGAGGTGGAGCTGGCGGTCCTCTGCACCCTGAATCGTGACCTTGCCGAGCTCCTGGGCGCTCTTGATGGGCTGGTTGTGCTGGATCTCGATGCGCTGGTTCGCCGTGTCCACGAAGCCGCCCAGCCCCGGCGTGGAGGCCTCGATGAAGGTCAGCGGTGAGACCCACAGCGCATTGCCCGACGTCCGCAGGACCTGGTCGAGGGTGACGCCATTCTTCATCAGCCGGGACGGGTCCACCTGCACCTGTAGCTGCCGGTCGCGGAAGCCCCAGATCCCGACGTTCGCCACACCAGGCACGCTCAGCAGGCGCGGGACGATGGTCCACCGCGACAACAGGGACATGTCGATCAGGGAGGTGCCCTTGCCCGTGAGGCTGATCATCATCAACCGACCGGTCGAGGACAGTGGCTGGACCACCAACGGCGGCTTCGACGAGGCTTGCGGCAGTTGCGGAGTCATGGTGAGCCGCTCCTGCACCACCTGCCGGGCCTGGATCGGGTTGGTGCCCGGCTCGAAGGTCATCTCCATCGAGCTGAGTCCAGGGATCGTGCGGGACTCGAGCTTGGCCAGCCAGGGGATCCCGTTGAAGAACTCGTTCTCGATGGGGTTCGTGATGAGGTTCTCGACCTCCTCGGCGGAAAGACCGAGGGCCTCGACCTGCACGTCGACCCGCACCGGTCCGAACTCCGGAAGCGCCTCCACGGCGGTGTTGCGCAGCTGGATGAAGCCGAAGACCATCAACGCGAGTGCGACGCCGAGCACGAGGCGGCGGTACTTCTGGCTCGATCCCACGATCCATCGCATGGCGAAGACCCCCTGTCGGAATCGGGGCGCCGGTCGGCAGCACCGCCGACGACAACGATGACAGCCTCTGCTCACAGTGCGCTCACAGCGGGGTCAGCCTCCGTTCCCGAATCCGAAGACCAGGCGTAACGCGTCGAGCACACCTGTCCACCCGATGGCCGTAGGGGCTTGGTGCGGGACTGGGGATGACGGGTTCAGAGCGTCTGACGCGGCGTGTTCGGCAGCACCACGCCTCCGGAGCGGTTGTGCTCTCGGGTCCGCGGCGTGGGCCGTCCACCCACGTCGCCGAGATCGAGGGCGTCACCGATGACGTACCCGTCGTCCTTGCGGAGACGCCCACAGCGGCTCGTTCAACGGCGCGGCGTTGGGGCTGCTCGGCTTCTCCGACGCAACGGGCCGCGGGCCGAGCTCGCCTCTGTTTGCCCCGAAAGTCGACGAACTTAACCGATCAGCGGGAGCACGACCCGAGCAGCGTCAACGCACGCTTCGACCAGCGCGACACGCGGGGATTCTCTGTCCGTCCTCCCAGCGAATCGGGCGGACCTTAGTCACAATAATCACACTAATCACCTGAGCCACAATTCTAACACCAATACATGCAGTCACTTCAGTCCCTCTGAACGCAGGAGTCACCATGACCTCCACAGCAAATGCGGTGCTTCACGTCGAGGAGAAGGCGGAGACCTGGACCTGCGTCCACGTGGACGGAGTCGAGTATCGGCGTCACCCGGTGCATACGCGTTGGCTAACCGAAGCCGATGGGCTCGTGACCCCACTGAAGGACCATCTGGACATACTGCGACCCGGGGACACCGTCGCCGTCAGCGAGAAGGTGGTCGTACTCCTCACTGGCCGTGCCGTGGATATCGCCACCGTGCACCCTGGCCCGCTCGCTCGCGCACTCGCCGGAAAGGTCCGTCCGCGAACCGGTTCGCGCGGGCTGTCCGTCCCCGAGAAGATGGAGTACGTCGTCCGGACGGTCGGCCTCTCCCGGGTCATCGCGGCAGCGGTCTGCGGGGCCATGACCCGACCGATAGGGATGCACGGGACGTTCTACCGGGTGGCCGGGTCGGTCGCGCGGGATATCGACGGAGGACGTCCGCCCTACGAGAGTCTGCTCTTCCCACCGCTCGAGCCCGCGGTCGCGCACGATATCTCCACCGGCCTTGAGCGGGCGCTCGGCGTCGGCGTCGGCATCGTGGACCTCAACGACTTCGGCGGCTCGATCCGGGCGGTTTCGCCGCGATCTCTTCCCGCCAGGACGCTCGCGGCCGTTCTCGCTGACAACCCTATGGGCCAACGCTCCACCAGTACGCCGATGATGGTCATCCGTCCTGCTTGACCAGTCACCGCCGCCGAAATGTCACCGCCTCCACCGCCTCAGCCAGCAGTCTGCGCTCCGGGGCGCGGAGGACGTACAACGCCCCAACGAAGCCGCCGAGCAAGGCCAGTCCAACCGACGAGAGCACGATAATGTCCCCGCCGAGACCGGGTTGGACGATCGCAGTCACGATCCGCAGCACCACGACTCCCACGACCGCGCCAGCCAGAGCGGCCACGGCCGTCCGCGCCACCATCCCGGACATCGACCGGAGTCCGACCACGCCATGGTGACGACCCAGGAACCACGTGTTCGCGACTGCGGCAAGCACGAGCGACAGTGAGGTGGAGGCGGCCAGTCCGGCGATGCCGAAGGCAAGGCCGAGGGTGACATCGCCCACCACGTTGATGCCCATGGCCAGGAGGGTGACCAGCACGGGCCAGCGCGAATCACCGAGCGCATACGACGCGCGCACGACGAGCTCACGCCAACCAAGTGCCAGCAGAGCCGGCGCGTACCAGAACACTGCGGTCGCGGTGTGTTCGGCGTCGCTGGATCCGAAGCTGCCGTGCTCGAAGACAAAGGTCACCAACGGGCCGGCGCAGACCAGGAGGAAGGCACAGACCGGGAACAGCACAGTCGCCACCGTGGCCAGACCCCGGCCGATCAGTCGCCGCATCTCGTCATAGTCGCGGGCGCCGGCCGCCGCGCCGAAGGCCGGGTAGAGCGCGGTCAGCAAGGACGCGACGAGCAGCGTCTCCCCCAGACCGATCAGCCGCCACGCGTAGCTGAGCGCAGAGATCGTGCCCTCACCCACCATCGACCCGACCGCACGATCGACGAGTGTGTTGGCGTTTCCCAGGGCGCTTCCCAGCAGCAGCGGGGGAATCAGCCGGGCAATGGCCCGGAAACCCGGATCGTTCAGGTCCAGGCACAGACCTAGCCTCAAGCCCAGCGCCCGTAGCGGGATGAGCTGGCAGATCAACCGCGCTGCCGAACCTACGACGAATCCAACCGCCAAGGCAGCAACCCCGTAGCGTGGGCCGAACAGGACCGCGGCCGCGATCATGATCAGGTTGAACGGCACGCCCTGCACGCCCGCCCAGAAGAATCGGCGGTGCGCCTCCGCTGCGGCCGCGAGAAGGTTCGTCCCCGCGATCAGAACCGTCGCGATCAAGACGATCCGGGTAAGGAGGCTCGCCAAGGCTGCCTGAGGTCCGTCGAAGCCCGGGGCGAGAACCCCCACGACGGACGTGGCCGCGAGCGCCATGACTATGGAGCCGAGCCCGAGAACCAGCAGCGTGACGGTCAGGACAACAGACAGCGTGCGACCGGCTCGGCTCGATGTCTGGTCGGATGCGTCCAGCGCGGATGCGTTCGGGGCGGCAGCGTTCTGCGCGGCGAGCACGGGGACGGTCGCCTTCGCCATCGCGCCCGCGACAAGTGCCAGCACGAGGTTCATCAACCCTTGAGCCACGAGGTATGCGTCGAGGTCGGCACTGGCGCCGAACACCGCCGCGATCACGATGTCGCGCAGGAAGCCGAGGGCGGCCGACATCGCGGTCAGTCCGGTGACCAGTGCGGCCGCCCGGGCTATGCCGGGACGGGTCCTCACGGGCCGGACACTAGTGTCCGGTCCGGGAGGGGACCCGATTGCCGCGCCGACATCGTCGGAAGGCGCCTAACGTTCGCCGGGGTGCTGCTGCGCGGACCGATCGCCGACGCAGAGTGACAGGCGCCCCTCTCGTATGCCCGTGCGCGGAGTCGGATTCCCGGCGGAGGGATATCCGAGTGCCCTAGTGCTCTCCGCACTCTTCACCCGACCGACGGCCGCGGCTGGTCATCGGGCCGTGGTGAGCAGCTGGTCCACCGGGGCGTGGTCGTCGGTGAGGACGAGCGGGTCGACGCCGAGAAAGGCGCGCATCGCCGGCTCCGACATCAGGGCCAGGGTTGAGCCCATGTCCAGGAGGTTCTCGGTCAGCGCCTGCCGGTCCAGTGGCTCGTGCGAGGCCACGAGAACGAGGTTGCCGCCGGTGAGCCGGCCGTTCGCCGTCGCGAGAGCGACGTGCTCGAACACCGAGGCGACCGTGGCCAGCTCGGCGCGCGCGAAGTCGAGCGGCGGGTAGTCGATGACGTTCAGGACGACCAGGGCGTCCGGGCGCAGGACCCGGTCGACATCGAGGAACGTCTCGCGGGTGGTGAGATGCCACGGCACCGCGACGCCCCCGAACGCGTCGCCGACGTAGACGTCGTGACTGTCGGTGGGCATCTGCCGCACTGCGGTCCGACCGTCCGCGACCTGCACGTGGAGCCGCGGATCCTCCGGGAGGGCCAGCCGGGTCCGGTCCACGTCGACCACGCCGGCGTCGATCTCGACGACCCGGTTGGTGCTTTCCGGGCGGGCGGCCAGCAGGTAGCGCGGCAGGGTCATCCCACCCCCGCCGACGTGGAGGACATCCAGTCGTCCGGCCGGTCGGGTGCCCACCGCCGCGGCGAAGGCCCTCATGTAGGCGAACTCCAGGAAGGTCGGGTCGCTGAGGTCGACGTAGCTGTGCCGCAAGGTGTCGAGCATCAGCGTGCGGCCCTCCGGGCGAGCCGGGTCAGAGATGACGGACGCGCAGTGGTACCGCGTCTCGACCTGGCACGGTGACCGGACCAGGAGCATCCCGCCACCAGCCAGCAATGCCAGCACGAGCGGCGTCGCCACTCCGACGTGTGGCGCGATGCCCTGCCGTCGCTGGGCCAGCACGAAGGCGATGCCGCCGAGGACAAGAAGAGTGCCGGTCCCGAACAGGATCACGCTGGTCGGGACGAGCGCCACCAGGAAGAACCCGGTGAGAAAGGTCGCGAGGATCGCCCCGGCCGTACTGACTCCGGACAGCCGACCGACCACCGACCCGGTCTCGGTCAGCGTCGAGAGGACCAGTTTCACCACCATCGGAGGCACCGCGGACAGCACCGCTGCCGGGACGAACACCGTGACCGTCGCGACGAGCAGCGCGATGGGGGCGGCGTACACTGGTCCGGCGGCCGAGGCTGCCAGCCGAATGGCGGGGGTCACGAACAGGACGAACGCACCCCCGACGATGAGCAGCGGGCCGATCATCGAGCGCGGTGAGATCCGGTCGGCGGCTGCGCCTCCGGACCAGGCACCGATGGCAATCGCCGTGAGCGCAAGGCCGATCACCGAGGTATTCGTCTCG
>JBKPKI010000115.1:0-19545 GCA_046731055.1 Actinomycetota bacterium
TGACCGTCTCCGTCACGAGGGTGTTGTTGATGCCGAGGAACAGGCCGGCGACGACGACGCATACCGCGAGAACTCCCTTGCTGTTCGTCCCAAGGGCCATGACGACGAGAAGCCCGGACAGCAGGGACAGGTTGACCAGCAGGGTCGGGATCGTGCCGTAGCGCACCTGCAGACGCGGGGCCACGACGACCGAGGTGAAGGCCAGGGCGACGCCCCAGCCGAAGAAGATGAGGCCGATCTCGTGAGCACCCATGTCGAGCGGGAACGGGGTGAACGCGAGGAGGGTGAAGAAGCCGAAGTTGTAGAGAAGCGCGGTGATGGCCACCCCCAGTAGGCCGTGGTGCCTCAGCGCGCGGAAGGGGTCGAGCAGCGAGGTCGGCCGTGGCGCCCGTGGAGTCGCGGGGAGCGCGAGGGCGGTGACGACCAGGGCGATGGCCATAGGGTCGAGACGCCGTAGAACGGGCCGCGCCATGAGATCGCGCCGAGGAAGCCGCCGACGAGCGGGCCGACGGCGATGCCGAGGCCGAGCGCGGCCTCGTAGAGGATGACCGCCTGGGCCACCGAGCCCCGGGCGGACGAGACGATGGTAGAGAGGGCGGTCGCGATGAAGAGGGCGTTGCCGAGACCCCAGAGGGCCCGCCACCCGACGATGCCCATGACGGTGTCCGACGACCCGGCCAGTGCGGCTCCGGCGATGATGACGACGAGGCCGATCAGCAGCGTGCGCTTGGCGCCGATGCGGCTGGCGACGGCACCGGTGACGAGCATGGCGACGCCCATCACGGCCATGTAACTGGTGAACAGCAGTGACACCTGGGAGGGCGTCGCGTTCAGCTGGTCGGCGATCGGCTTGAGGATGGGGTCGACCAGGCCGATGCCCATGAAGGCGATCACGCACGCGAAGGCGACGGCCCAGACGGCTTTCGGTTGGCGCCACATGTGGTGGGGGTTCACTCCTGTTCGGGGGTATGCGTCGGGCCGGTGGCCGTCACGACGCGCTGGAGGATCTTGACCGCCTCGGCAAGGGTGGCCAGCTCCGCGGCCGTGAGCCGGTCGAGGTCGGGAGCGACAACACGCGCGCGGCGCGTCCGGATGTCCTCCAGAACCGCACGGCCGGCCGGCGTGATGTCGACGAGCACGGCTCGCGCGTCGGAGGGGTCCGGGCGGCGCCGCGCCCAGCCACCCGACTCGAGCCGCTGGACGTGAGCCGTCATCGTCGGTTGACTGCAGTGGTCAGCGGTCGCGAGGTCGCAGACGCGCGAAGGACCGCTCTCTTCGATCTGGGCCAGCAGGCGGGCTTGCGCGTAGGGGACAGGCAGGTCCGCCCGCCGTGTGGCCATCCGGTTGATGCGCGCGACGACGGACAGCAGCTCGGCGCCTAGTGCCGGATGCCCCTGAACATTCACTCCGGCGGATCGAGGCACACCGCCATTTTATATAGACTGCCTATGTATTTTCTACTCGACCGTCCGTCACGGTGTGCATGTGGTCACCGAGTCCGCATACCGCACCCAGGTGGGCAGGGCGGCAGCGAAGGCCTGGCCCATCGCCGGCGTACCGGCCGCCCGCCAATCCACCGTGTCCTTGATTTCAATCTCGTACTTCTTGCGCTCGAACCAGTTGATCATCTTCACCTGGGGGAATCGCCGGTGGAAGTCCTCTGAGAAGACCTGCTGCCACCAGGCCTGCTTGATCGCCGGCTCAGACGCCCCGGGACGTGAGGGCGTGTAGATGGCGGCCGTCTCGACGATCGCGACCGGCTTGGCGTGCGTGACGCCGTAGACGTCGTAGAAGTTCGGGACCGCCGCGTCGTCACCGGCCGTGCCCTTGTAGTCGCCGCTCAGCATGTCGGCGAACTTGGTGGGCTCGGTGATCTCGTTGTCCCCCCACGGCCGCTTGTTCCCCCAGTGGTAGAGGGAGATCCCCACCCAGTCGACGGAGTCGTCGCCCGGGTAGTACGGGGCGTAGGGGTCGTCGTTCATGGTGAGCCGGCCGTCGTGGTCGGTGTCGAGCAGAGTGAAGTCGGCTGTCCCCGGCGCGGCGGCGTACTGACCGCCGACGAACGGGTAGCCGCCGCCGTAGTTGGGGGCCCACATCATCGACGAACCCGGTGCTCCCGCGTGGATGGCGGTAGCCACTCGGCGGTAGGCGTCGACGTACTTCGTGGGCTGCTGCCCCCACGCATACCACGTGCCGTTCATCTCGTGGGCGAGCCGCACGACGACCGGGACGCCGATGTCGTTGAGCGCCTTGAGGTCGGTCACCAGGGTCTGGATCACCGAGTCGCTCAGTGTGTCGAGTCCGCCGTGCGGCTCCAACGTGAGAATGAGGACGCCACCGTTCTCCTTGACCTGTCCGGCGGAGCCGACTGTGTACGACCAGGTGTTGCGGTCGTAGGGGATGTCTGAGAACTGCACGGCTGCGGCGGGATGCTTGCCGAGGTTCGAGCGGTATTGCTCGAGGGTCTCCTGCTCCCAGTCGATGTTGACCCCGAACAGGACGCCGTCCGTCGGCACCAAGGAGCGGGCGTCGTTGAAGATGCAGGACGCGTTGGGGTCCGTCGTCGGAGCGGCGCGACTGAGCCCCGCGGCCGCAATGATCGCCGCGAACGTCATGATCAGCAGGGGAATCACGGCCGTCCGATGACGGCCGCCCTTGGGTGGCAGTCCGACGTAGGCCGGGCCTAGCGGCTCGTCGGCCCGAACCGGTGCACCGTGCTCCCTGTTCGGCTCCCGGGCGGGATCGGGTGGGACATCGTTGCTGGTCGGCATGGGCTACACCGTCGCCGTCTGGGGTGCTGCCTCGGGCTGCGCGGCGTACACCCGCATTACCGAGGTGAGCTGCAGCGCCTCGTGGGCGGCGGAGAACGCCGATGAGACGCCGAAGAGGCGGACGTCGCCGCCGCGGCTGCGGACGAAGCGGAGCAGGTCGAAGAGGGCAGCCACTCCCGAGGAGGTGACCACCGAGACCTGCGAGACGTCGAGGAGGATGATGTCGTGGCCCTCGGAGAGCTGTTCGGCGATCAGGACCCGCAACCGGAGCGCCTCCTGGGCGCCGAAGCGCTCGCTGTCGATCCGGTGGCTCTTGACTCGGGTGTGCGGGGACGCGCTGGTGAGCTCTACGACCTCCAGCACCTCGCGCTCCGCGTGGGTCACGACGGCCAGGGCGCTCATTCGCAACACATAGTCGTCGACCGTGTCCGACTCGGCCCGGACTGGCTCCTCGATCCACGACTCGACCGAGACCGGCGACACGAGGTCGTCCCCCGGCCCCCGGTAGCGCATCGCTGCTACCACCGCCCCCAGAAGGGCGAGATCCACGACCACCCACACCATGGAGAGTCCGGTGATCAGCGCCGAGGCCTCGTGAACCACAACTCGATAGATGCCGACTCCGCTGGCCACGAGCAGCGCCGCCATCGCCAAGAGCTGCGGCAGGACCAACCGAGAGTTGCCCTGGGCGGTCTGCTTGGTCTTCGAGGTCACGGAGAACGTGAGATGGCGGCCGAACAGGGCGGCGCTCGCACCAGCCAGAGTGGCCTCGACCCAGGTGGGGAACAGCGCGAACGACATCTGTTGACCGCGCCATAGCCCCTTGGCCTTGAACCCGGTGACGAGGAAGAGCGCCTGGCAGGCGAGGAACACCGGCACGAAGCGGGCAAAGAATGCCTCGGGTTCCGCGACCAGCGGAAAGATGCCTGTGGTCAGGTAGACGATCGGCGCGGCGATGAAGGCCAGCGCCGCAAAGCCGTTGAGGTAGCTGGTCATCGTGGCCAGGTACATGAGCCGCTGGGCGATGGTCAGGCCACCGACGAACATCGGGTTCTCCTTGAAGAACACCTGCATCGAGCCGGTGGCCCAGCGCTTGCGCTGCGACAGCATCGTTCCGAGGTCCTCCGGTGCCAGGCCGTGCACGAGGACCTCGTGGTGGTAGACGCTCGACCAGCCCATCGCGTGCAAGTGCATGGCGGTGGCCATGTCCTCGGTGATGGACGTCGTGTCGAGGGGGTGGATGGCGAGGGCCTCGTCGCTGCGGGCGACGTCGACGAGCTCGTAGACGTGACGCATCGCGGAACGGACCGGCTCGCTGGCGGCGTCGCCCCAGGCGCTCGTCCGCTCGCTCATGGCCGCATCGAAGGCGTGTCGGAGGCGATACGTGATCTCCGTGAGCACCTCCCCGTGACGCAGCTGGCTCAGCGCGTAGTCGACCGCGGCCAACGCGTGGAGGAGACTGCGTGTGGAGGTCCCGTCGATGTCGGGCGCGGCGAGGACCGACTCGAGCCGGCGACGCCCCTTGCGCAGCGCGTCCCGAGTGCGTCCCGTCGCCTCGGCCGAGAAGCGCGCAAGACCGAGGGCCATCAGCGCATCCCGCCGCAGGACGGCGTTCGAGCCGCAGAAGAAGGCAGCGCCCCAGCCGTCCTTGCCCTGCTGGATCGGCCCGTAGAACAGCTCGGCCTGGCTGCCGAGCGGGTCCTTGGCGGGAACGTTCCAGAACCGTTGGGGCGTCTGGACGAAGGCCACCTCAGGGTCCTCGAAGTAGCCGAGCACGCTGTCCAGGAATCGCGGCTCCGGGACCTGGTCGGCGTCGAGGATGGCGATGAGCTCGCCGGTCGTCTTGAACAGGGCGTTGTTGACGTTCCCCGCCTTGGCGAAGCGCTGGCGGCCATCCCACTCGGGGCCGCGGTTGAGATATCCGACGCCGACGGCGTCCGCCGCCCGCTCGAACTCGGGCCGGTTGCCGTCGTCGAGGATCCACGTCTGGTGCGGATACGTCATGTCGCGGGCGGCGATGGCCGTTCGCATCACCAGTTCGAGCGGTTCGTTGTAGGTCGTGACGAACACGTCCACCGTGCGACCCTCCGGAGCGGGCGGGGGCGTCGGACGACGCCGGGCGTTCCACATCGTCAGGGCGTAGAGCACGGACTCGCCCAGGCTGTAGGTCTCGGCCAGGACAAGAGGGATGGCGATCCACCACGCGTGCCAGTTGATGGTGCCCGTCCAGCGCCAGCCGATGTAGACGACACCGAACGCGACGGTGAGTACGGCGAGCACTCTGGCGAGCGCAAGTCGATTCCTACTCATGGTGATCCCCCTGGGAAGACGGTATGCCGCGCCCCCTGCGCGGCCCGGAGCAAGCAGCACGACGTGTGCTGGTTGGCTAGTGCTCGTCGGCTCTGACGGTGCTCGTCACGTCGGCCTTGACGCGCTGTCGCGACCGGGGGCGGCGGTGGCCCTCCGAGACGCGCCTAAGCGGTGGTTGCTGTTCTCTCAAACCATCGTGCAGTGCACATCACGATGACGCAATTCGGCGCGGTCCTTATTGCTTCCAGAATTTCTGGTTTTGTGATCCTGCACACGTCCATTGCTGCAGCGGTGCACCATCCACCGTGCTCGCGTCCGCCACGTCGACGCATTTGTCGGCGTCGGTATTAACCAGGTCACTTCCCGACGTGAGACGGAAGCGCTGGGCCGCTCCGCCGTTGCAGGTCGTCGCCTGCAGCGGGGCACCGTCTTCGTGCGAGCCCCATGCCACGTCCATGCATCGGCCGAGCGCGGTGACGCTCCCGTCAGCGCCGAAGCTCCATGTCTGGTTCGTCCCGCCTGTGCATTCGCGCATCTCGAGCTGGGGGGCGTTGCCGTCGGCCGCGGGGAGTGTCACGCACTTCCCCCCGAGCCCGCGAAGGGTGGTCCCGGCCGTCGTCGCGGTGGCGCCAGACGCGGGGATGGAGGCGGTCGCAGGGGCCGCCGACGTGGTGAGCGACGAGTTCTGGTACACGCGTACGTAGTCCACCAGCATCGTCTGTGGGAAGCCGGTGCTGGCATCGGGAGAGCCAGGCCAAGAGCCGCCGACGGCGAGGTTGAGGATCACGAAGAACGGGTGGTCGAAGGGCCACGGGTTCGAGCCGACGTCTGCCCGGGTCCGTGTCTGATAGACGTCGCCATCCACTGACCAGGTAATCGAATCTGGTTCCCAGTCAACAGAATAGACATGAAAGTCATCGGCCAACGGTCGGTCGTCAGGAAGGGTGAGTGTCCCGTGTCGGCTGTTGGGGCCAGAGTGGCCGGGGCTGTGCAGGCTGCCGTAGACCGTTCCCGGCTCCTTGCCGACGTTCTCCATCACGTCGAGCTCTCCGCTGTTGGGCCACCCGGCGCTGTAGACGTCGTTGCCGAGCATCCAGAACGCCGGCCACATGCCCTCGCCGCGAGGCACCTTGATTCGTGCCTCGAAGCGCCCGTAGGTCTGGGCGAAGTGGCCCGCTGTGGTCATCCGCGCCGAGGAGTATTGGCATGGGCCGTACCAGCAGTCGGTTTGCGTGCTTTCCTGTCGCGCCGTGATGGCGAGGTGTCCGTCGCCGTCCTGGGCGGCATTGGCGGTGCGGGTGGTGTAGGTCTGCAGCTCCTGGTTACCCCATCCCGAACCGCCGGTCTCCATCTGCCAGGAGGACGCGCTGGGCCCACTCCCGGCCGGGCCGTCGAACTCGTCGGACCAGGCCAGCGGACCCGGGACCGGGGCGGCCGTTGCTCGCACGGCGATCGCCGCAGTCAACGCAGCAATCAGCAGGAGCGGGGCGCCAAGGGCGACCACCCTTTTGGCCATATATTCGAGAATAGGAAAGACATCCGGTTCTCCGATTCTCTATCCGAATCGTGAGATGGCCAATTCCGAGTTCTTAACGGTACGTTTCAGGAATGTTTCTTCGACGTCGCTCAATCCAGCAGAGGAACCGGCTCGTTGGCCCACGTCTCGACCCGCCAGCCCGCCTCGGGGCTGCCGTCGAGGATGATGACCGCGGCGTTGTAAAGCCGGGTGTCGGCGACGAAGGCGCGGTCGACGTTCGCTGCGCGGGCGCCGGTCCAGGCCCGAATCACCGCGCCGTGGCTGACGATGGCGGCGGCCTCGTGTTGCGCCGCCTCGGCGACGACCGAGTCATACCGCGTCAACACCTCGGTGCCTGACTCGCCGCCCGGTATGCGTGCGTCGGGTTCACCGTCCGCCCAGCGATAGAGCACGGCGAGGTAGGCGCCCCAGGAGCCGTCGTCGGGGGCCATCTCATACTCGCCCGCCTGGATCTCCCGGACTCCGGGCCGGATGAGCGGCGCCAGGCCTCGGGCCGCGGCCAGTGGCGCTGCCGTCTGCTGGGTACGGACTAGGTCCGAGACATAGATCGCGTCGAGCGGGACGTCCTCCAGGGCCTTGACCAGCTCCTCCGCCTGGATGCGGCCACGATCGCTCAGGTCCGTCCCGGGGGGAGCCGTGTCCAGGAGGCGCTCGGCGTTGGCGGTCGTCTCGGCGTGGCGGATGAGCAACAGGCGCACTCCGACAGGCTAGGTGAGCCGTGACGCCCCCACATCCCAGACCCCGCCGGCGCCGACGTGCCGGCCCACGACGTGCCACGTCCCCGATCCACAACGTGTCGCCCGCCGGCTGGACGCCGCGTTGGAACGTCGGCCGGAGAGTCAGCTGGGCAGCAGGATGCGCGTGGCGGCTGCACTGGCGACGACGAGGAGACCACCGAGGACGGCCAGCGTGTCGGGACGCCGCCACGGCGCCGCACCGGCCCAGGTCCGTCGGTGGGCGCCGGCGAACCCTCGAGCGTCCATGGCCAGTGCCAGCACCGCCGCCTGGCCGAGCACCACCGTAAACAACGCCAGCGTCGTGGCGCCGGCCTCGCGCACCTTCGCCACGACCGACCGGCCCGCGCCGATCCCTCTCACCCGTCGCGCCCGGGTGAGCTCCTGCCACAGCGCTCCGAAGGTCTGGAACCGTTGCAGCGCGGCAGTTGCGGCGACGACCGGACGGGCCGGAAGGCGGAGCCGTTGGGCCAGGTGGTCACCAAGGGCGTCCGGGTCGACGTACGGCAGGAGAACCACCGAGGGCAGGACCAGCGTGAGCACCCGAAGCCCGGCGCTGACCGCGATCTCGAGGTCGTGCCCACCCAGCAGCCACGTGGACCAGGCAACGCCGAGGATCCCCACCAGGGCCGGCACCGATCGGGCCCCCAAGCGACGCCAGCGACCGGTCGGTGCCGGACCGCGACCCGGCGCCCACAAGGCGATCAGGCCGAGCAGCGCCTCGACGGCGAGGACGACGAGCGACTGCCGCCAGCCGCTCACCAGCGCCGGGAGGGGCAGGACCAGTGCGCACGCCGCCAGCAGCGAGAGGGGTCCGCAGCGGGCGGCCAGCGACCGCCGGGGTTCGCCTGCGAAGGGTGTATGCGTGGCGCCTCGCCTCTCGTGCATGGTCAGCACGCGGTCGGCGCGGGAAATCACGGCATCATCGTGGGTCGCCACGACGACGGCCGAGCCCGCCGCGCGCACCGCGTCGAGGATTCCCACTACGGCCGCCCACGTAAGCCGGTCCTGGCCGACCGTGGGCTCGTCGGCCAGCACCACCGAGGGCTGATGCACGACCGCAGCGGCCACGGCCAGGCGCCGTTGCTCGCCACCCGACAGTTGTCGGGGATCAGCCGTCGCGAGATATGCCAACCCGAGCCGATCGAGCACGAGGTCGGCTCGCGCCTCGGCGACCGCGGGGTCGGCGCCGACTGCGAGCGACGTCGCCAGCACCTCGTCGTGAACCGTCCGGCGCACGATCGTGCTGGCGGCGCGCTGCGGAACCCAGGCCACGGTCCTCGCGAGATCCGGCGACGACCGGCGGTACGGATCCCGGGCCACGGTCGTCGGCTCGCCTGTCACGGCCGCCGGTCCCTCCCCATGCCGCCCCCGTCCGCCGAGTGGCCGAAGTTGGCCTCTCGGCGCGTCGAGAGTGGGCGTGGTCCGAGCGTCGAGAGCGGGGGCGGTCGGCGCGTCGAGAGCTGGAGCGGGCGGCGGCGCGTCCGAACCCAGCTCCACGGTCCCCGCCGCCGGCCGCACCAGCCCGGCCAGGGCCTCCAGCAAGGTGGACTTGCCCGACCCGCTCGGCCCGACCAGCGCCACCGTCGACCCGTGGCATACCTCCAGGTCCACACCCTCGACAGCGGTGGTCACCCGAGGCTGACCGTTGAGCGGCGACGAGGCGCGCCGAACCGTGAGGCCGCGGGCGCAGACGCCCGGATCGGTGCGAGGCGGACGAAGCGCGAACGCCTCCAGCACGTCGACCGGTTCCGGGTCCGGCTGCCCGGGAACCCAGATGCCCATCGCGGCCAGCTCCGCGCCTTGAGCGGCGAGCACCGCCGCGGGCGGCCCGTCGGCGACCACGGCGCCCGTGGGCCCGAGCACGACGATCCGGTCGACGAGATCGAGCCAGAGGCCGAGCCGGTGCTCAACCACGACCGTCGTGAGGCCGCGAGCGTCGACGACCTCACCGACCACAGAGCGAACCGACGCCGCGTTCGCGGGGTCGAGCATCGCCGTCGGCTCGTCCAGGAGGAGGACTCGCGGCGACATGGCCAAGGCCCCGGCGAGCGCCAGCCGCTGCTGCTCGCCGCCCGAGAGCGTCAGCGGGCTCGCCGAGGCGAGATCACCCAGTCCCACCTCGGCCAGGGCAGCGGCGACCGGAGCCGCCATGGCCTGCCGTGGCATACCGATGTTCTCCAGTCCGAAGGCCACGTCACGGTGAGCCGTCGCGGCGACCACCCCGGCGCCGGGATCCTGCAGAACCAGCCCGACCGATCCGGCCACCGCGCCCGGATCCACTCCGTCGATCGACACGATCCCCGACAGATCACCGGCGTCCGCCGTGAGAAGCAACCCGGCCACAGCCCGAAGCACGGTCGACTTGCCGGAACCGCTCGGGCCGACGAGCAGCACCCGCTCACCCGCGGCGAACCGCAGACTCAGGTCGGAGAGAACCGGCCGGGCCCGGCCGTACGGGCGCCAGGTGAGGGCGTCGATCTCGACCGAGGCACCACCGACGCCCGTCGCGGCCGACGGCGCGAGGCCGAGGGTGTCAGACAGCACGGGCCTCCCGCACCTCCTGGCCGGGCGGCAGCGATCCCAAGGCACCGGCGCGGGCCAAGCCCTGGGTCAGCAGCCACCCGAGGCCACCCGCGATCAGGGCACCCGCGACGGTGAGGATGACCAGATAGGCCAGCTTGTATGCCCAGTCCCAGTCGGTCCAGTAGCTGAACCACTCGTAGACGGCCTCCAACGGGGCGGCCAAGGCCCCCGACAGAAGGGCCGCGCCCAGCCCGAACGAGGCGTAGCCGAGGACGGCGAACCCGATTTCGGCGCCGAGGCCTTGCAATACCCCGGACACGACCGTCGCGATACCCCAGGAGCTGCCGATCAGGGCCTCCACGCAGGCCGCCACGAGCTCCGTGAAAAGTGCGGCGCCCGGCCGACGGATGACGAGCCCGCCGACGACGCCGGCCATCAGCCAAGGCGCCCCGGTGATGCCCTGCAGCGGCGGGAAGACCGCCTCGAGGGCCTTGCTCGGAACCTGGTAGGCGAGGTACCAGCCCCAGTACGCCACCCCGAAGGCGACGCCGAGGAAGGCGCAGGTCAGCAGGTCGATGGTTCGCCACCGGGCGAGCGGACGGGTGGCGAGGACGGTGCGGTGGGTCTGAGTGGTCATTCGTGGCCTCCCGGGTGGGGTCGTGCTGGTTCCCGGGGGAGGTGCGCCCGCGCATACACCGGATATGCGTGGCCACACCTGAGATGTAACCGACTCCCTTCGCCGGTGCTAACCGGAGCAGGTTCGAGGGTCTGCGGCGAACCGCACTCTCAGCGCTATGGGGCGCTCCCCTGTCGTTGTGAAGATGACTTTACTCCAGCGGCATGCCAGAGTCGTGGCGAGAACCGGCAGGAATCGGCGGGAGAGGCTTGTATGGGCACGGTGGGATGGCGGCTGATCGGCACCGCGGTGGCGATTGCGGCCGGCGCGATAGCGACCAAGGTCGTCGGCGTTGGGTGGCGGGCCGTGTCGGGCCACGAAGCGCCGACGGACCCGAGCGCGGTCGACGAGACCAGCTGGCGTGAAGCGCTGCTGTACGGGGCGGTCCTAGGGCTCACCGTGGGCGCGGCCCGGGTGGTCGCCGAGCGCAAGGCGGCGCAGTACTACCTCAAGTCGACGGGACGTATGTCGAACGCCGACGCCGTCAACGACTGAGCGTGACGTTCCGTGCCGGCGTCGTCATCAGCTTGGCGACGGCGAGAGAGTTCGCCGACCTCGCAGTAGCCGCGGAAGACGCGGGCTGGGACGCCATCTTCACGTGGGAGGCGGTCTGGGGCCAGGACGCCTGGGTCACGCTCACCGCCGCGGCGATGCAGACCTCCCGGATCCGGCTGGGCACCATGCTGACGCCCCTCCCGAGGATCCGGCCCTGGGAACTCGCCGGACGGGTTGCCACCCTCGACGACCTCTCCGGCGGACGGGTCCAGCTGGCCGTCGGCCTGGGCGCGCTGCACCCCGGGTGGCTGGCCTTCGAGCGCGACGAGGGCCGCCCGGTGCGCGCCCAGAAGCTCGACGAGGGGCTCGCGATCTATGACGGGCTGATGCGCGGCCAGCCGTTTTCGTACGCGGGTACGCACTATTCCGTCGAGCCCACCGACTTCTTCCCGCCGCCGGCGCCGGTCCAGCAGCCTCGCGTCCCCGTCTGGGTCGTGGGCGCCTATCCGGCACGCCACTCGATGGCCCGCGCCGCGCAGTGGGACGGGGTCATCCCGACCAAGTTGGACCGCACCGACGACAACCCGTTCGGTCCGGCCGATCTGCCGCCGATGGTGTCGAGGCTCAAGGAGATCCGCGAACGGGACGGCATGCCGTGGGAGGGCTACGACGTGGTCGCCGAGGGGGTGAGTGAGCCCGGTGCGGCGGGCGACGCCACGGTCGCCGAATGGGTAGACGCCGGCGCGACGTTCTGGGTCGAATCCGACTGGTCGATGGGTGACGACGCCGTCGAGCGACACCGACGGCGGATCGAAGCCGGGCCGCCGCGGCCGCACGTGAGCAGCTAGCGACCCGTGCGGAGGCCTGCTACCGGTCCCTTTCGCTTCCAGGATGACGTTGCTGCCAGTTTCGGGGTGTCGCTGCCCCCCGAAATGGGAACAACGTGAGCCTGGAAGCAGAGAGCGCGGTCACCAGGAGAAGGCGCGCCAGGCTCGGTAGTTCTCCATCCGGATCACGGCTGCCATCCCGCTACCCGACACCAGGCGCACCCGTGGTCGCGGGACGAGGGCGTCGAGCGGGGCGAGGTTGCCATTGGTGCCGTCCGCCGCATACACCGATGCGTGCCCGTCGAGCAGCACGAGCACCGTGGCTCCGGCGATGCTCAGTGGCCGCCCGTCCGATAAGTCGGCGATCCGGACCACCGCACTCATCCTGCTGGCCACGGTGAAGGCGTTGAGGATGCTCACCGGCCCGTGCGAGAGCCGGGCGTGGGCTTCCGCCGCCCCGTCGAAGGTGGTCGGCTCGAACGGGACCAGCTGATGCTCGGTTCCGGCGACGTCGAGCACCATCCCGTCGCCGTGGATCAGCGTCGCTGACCGCTGCACCCCGGGGAACGCCCCGAAGTCCGCGTCCTGGTGGATGTCGGAGACGCTGATCCGCCACACGAAGTGCGGCCCCCTCACGCCCAGCAGGCGCCGGGCGATCTCGCGGGTGGCGCCCTGGCCGTTCTTCCAGGGCGTGGGCTCCCGGTCGCCGGAGCGGACGATCCCGAGCGAATGGGGGATGACGGCCATCAGGTGGCAGTCGACAGACGTCGGGCGAGCGGCACGCCTGCACGATACGCAAGATGCCGGTGCGACGGTGCGTCCACAACCGTCACCCCACCCCGAGCTCCCACCGCGATCCTCCCGATGTCGTTCCGAGCCAACGATGCTGCCGCACCTCGCGTCGCGGCCCACAGCGCCTCCTGCGGAGTGAGACGGAGCTCGCGCACCGCGAGGGCGATGACGAAGGGCATGGATGACGTGTAGCACGTGCCCGGGTTGCAGTCGGTGGCCAGGGCAACGGTCACGCCCGCGTCAAGGAGTGCCCGCGCATCCGGATAGGGATGGCGCGTCGAGAACTCGACCCCAGGCAGCAGCGTGGCGACCGTCGTCCCGCCGGCGAGCGCGTCGACGTCCTGCCTGGTCAGGTACGTGCAGTGGTCAACGCTCGCGGCGCCAAGCTCGACGGCGAGCCGGACGCCGGGTCCGGGGCCGAGCTGGTTCCCGTGGACCCGCAGCCCGAGTCCTGCGTCTCGGCCGGCGAGCAGGATGGTTCGGGCTTCGTCCTCGGAGAACGCGTACGGGCTGTGCGGTTCGCAAAAGACGTCGATCCAGCGGGCGTATGCGCGGGCCTCGGTGAGCATCGGACCGGTCACCACATCGACGTAGTCCCCTCTGCGGGAACGGTATTCGGGCGGGACGACATGGGCACCGAGGAAGGTCACCTCGTCGGTCACGTCCCGCGCCAGGCGGAGCAGTCGCGACTCCGAGGCGACGTCGAGGCCGTAGCCCGACTTGACCTCCACCACCCCGGTGCCCTGAGCGCGCATCTCGGCGACGCGGTCGCCAAGGAGCTCGCGCAGCTGGTCGTCCGTCGCTTCACGGGTAGCCTGCACGGTGCTGGCGATGCCACCCCCGTCGTATGCGACGCCGCTCATCCGGGCGGCGAACTCGGCACTGCGATCACCGGCGAAGACGAGGTGGGTGTGGCTGTCGACGAAGGCCGGGATGACCGCGCGGCCGTCGACGTCGACGCGCCGGTTGGCGTCGGGGACACCGGAGCGTCCGACCCAGAGGACGTGCTCGTCGGCGCCGAGGACCAGCGCGGCGTCGTGGATGGTGCCGAGCTCGTCCTCGGCTTCCGGGTGCCCCGGATCCATCGTGGTGAGCTCGCCGATGCCGGTGACGAGAGTGGTGGTCACCGCTCCACTCGCAGCGCGTCGAAGGCGTCGCGGAACAGCGGAGCCACGGAACCGAGCCGTTGATGCTCGCCGCGGTCCACGACGACCTGGCCGCCGATGACCACCGTCGCCACGTCGGCGGCGGTCGCGCTGTAGACGATCTGTCCGGCGCGACTGCCGACCGTGCGGATCGTGTCGTCGCGGACGACGACGAAGTCGGCGAGGGCACCGTCGACGATCACGCCGCCACCGAACCAGCCCAGGCTCCGGTACCCGTTGGCCGACGCCACCCGGACGAGCTCGTCCGGGCGGAAGCGCCCGCGCTCGTTGGTTGTGAGCCGCTCGTTCATCTCCAGTCCGCGCAGCTCCTCGAACGGGTCGACGACGGCGTTCTGATCGGAGCCGAGGCTCAGGCTGACGCCCGCGTCGGCGAGGTCGCGGGCGGGGCCGATGCCGTCGGCGAGGTCGCGTTCGGTCGTCGGGCAGAACGCCGCCTGGGCGTCGGCGTCGCCGAGCATCTTGACGTCCTCGGCGTTGACATGCGTCGCGTGGACGGCCGTGAGATCCGGCCGCAGCACCCCGGTGTCGGCGAGGAGCCTCGTGGGTGAACAGCCGTAGAACATCTCGCAGGCAATGTTCTCCGCCGGCTGCTCGGAAAGGTGAACGTGCAGGGGAACGCCCTCGACCCAGGCGCCGACCTCCTCGAGCGACGGCTTCGGGACGGCCCGCACGGAGTGGATCGCCGAGCCGATGCGGGCCGCGGACGGGTCCGGGGTCGTCCGGGCGGCCATCCGGTCGAGCCATCCACCGACCGAGCCGTCGCTGAATCGCTGCTGGACGGCGTCCGGCGCTGTATGTCCTTCACCGGTCAGACCGCCGGCGAGATAACACGTGTCGAGGAGCGTGATCCGCAGTCCGGCCTCGGCGGCCGCGGCGACCAGGGCGTCGCCCATGGCGTTCGGGTTCGGGTAGGGCCGGCCGGTGGGGTCGTGATGCAGGTAGTGGAACTCACCGACGACCGTCACCCCGGCGAGGACCATCTCGGCGAACGTCGCCCGCGCGAGAGCGAAGTAGGTGTCCGGGTCGAGCCGCAGAGTGATCGCATACATCTGGTCGCGCCACGTCCAGAAGTTCCCGCCGCCGCTGTGGGTGCGCCCCCGGAGCGCACGGTGGAACGCGTGGCTGTGCGTGTTGGCCAGTCCCGGAAGGACGACGCCCGACAGCTGGACGTCGTCGGGACGGGCCTGCGCGTGGGCCCGGACCTTTCCGAAGCGGCCGTCGTGCACGTGAATCCGCACCGACGACGCGGGACCGGTAGGCAGCCAGGCGTGCTCGGCCCAGTACGTCGTCACGAGGATGTTCCGGTGAGGTCGGCCAGGACGGCGGTCAGTGCGTCGACGCCGGCGTGGCAGTCGGTGCGCTCTGCGTACTCCTGAGGTGAGTGCGACACCCCGGTGGGGTTGCGCACGAAGAGCATCGCGGTCGGGATGCCGTATGCCGCGAGGATGCCTGCGTCGTGACCGGCCCCGGTACCGAGGATCGGCGTGTGGGGTCCGAGGAGGGCAGCTAGGCGGCTGACCAGCTGTGGGTCGAACCGTGTCGTGGCCGTCCACGACTCCTCGGTGAGGGTTGCACCGTGCGGCCGGGCGGCCCCTTCGACGTCGGTCACGACCCGGTGCACCGCCGCCTCGTCCGCGCCGCGGGCGTCCAGCCACGCGATGACCTGGCTGGCGATCGCGTTGACCCCGTTGGGTTCGACGCGCACCTTGCCGATCGTCGCCACGCACCCGTGGCGCGTGGCGGCGGCCCTCGCGGCGAGGACCAGCGCAGCCAGTTTGAGGACGGCATCGTCGCGGTCCTCCAAACGGGTGGTGCCGGCGTGGTTGGCGGTACCGGGCACATCGATGCGCCAACGGCCGTGCGGCCAGATGTCACTGCCCACGCCCACGGCCGAGCGGCTCTGCTTGTATGCGTCGGGATCGGCCAGGGCGCGGCCCTGTTCGACGTGCAGCTCGACAAAGGCGTGGACGCGACCGAGCGTCTCAGGATCGGGGGCGACGGTGGCGGGGTCGCGACCGGCTCGTCGCATGCCCTCGGCCATGGTCGTGCCCTCGGCGTCGGTCAAGGCGAGAGCTCGCTCGGCCTGGAGCGCTCCGGTGATGATCCGCGAGCCGGCGCAGGCGATGCCGAAGCGGGCGCCCTCCTCGTCACCGAAGCAGACCACGGCCAGGGGCCGGCGAGGCTGAATACCGTTGGCCCTCAAGGCATCGACGGCGGCCAGCGCCGAGACCACGCCCAGCGGGCCGTCGAACGCGCCGCCGTCGGGAACCGAGTCGAGGTGCGATCCGATCGCCACGCCGCCGGTCGACCCGTCTGCGCGGACCGCGTCGGGATCGCCCCACCACGCCCACGGGTTACCGGCCCGATCCTCGACGAGGTCGAGTCCGCGCGCCGCGCACTGCCCCGCGAACCACTCCCGAAGCGTGTGGTCCTCGCGGGTCCACGCATACCGTCGGTAGCCGCCGCTCGAGGCGTTCCGCCCGACCGGTTCGAGCTCGCGCCACATCGCGTCGAAGGACCGGAGCGCCGCGACCGGCATACGGGACTGTGGGGCGTCCACGGCGGCGCTCACGCAACCAACCTAGGCTGTCGGCCGTGGAGGCGTCCGGAGAACAGCGTGCGCTGGCGGCCGTCGAAGCCGCCGGGATTCCCTTCACGGTGACCCGGCACGGCCCGGTCCGCAGCCTCGAGGAAGCCGCGGCGGCTCGAGGTGTCCGGCCCGGGGACATCGTCAAGACGCTTGTCGTACGGCGCGGCGACGACGACTTCTGGTTCGTGCTCGTTCCCGGTGACCGCCAGTTCTCCTGGCCGAAGCTGCGCGCCCTGCTCGGGACGAACCGCCTCTCGATGCCGGACGCCGCCGTCGCTCAGGAGGTGACCGGCTACGAGCGTGGCACGATCACGCCGTTCGGGGCGACGGTCGCCTGGCCGGTGGTTGCCGACATCACCGTGGCCGGGCGCACCGTCTCGATGGGCGGCGGCGCTCATGGCGTGGCCCTGACGGTGACCGGCGACGACGTCATCCGGGTGTTCGACGCGCAGGTCGCGGACATCAGCGATTGACCACCCCACGAAGTTCTCCGCTTCGCTCCGATACTTCGCGGGGGCCCCGGTTTGATCACCCCACGACGTCCTCGTGCATCGGTACCCGCACGCCGCGCTCGTCGGCGACCTGCTCGGCGAGGTCGTAGCCCGCGTCCACGTGCCGGATCACGCCCATCCCGGGGTCGTTGGTGAGCACGCGCTCCAGCTTCTGCGCGGCCAACGGCGTACCGTCGGCGACTGACACCTGTCCGGCGTGGATGGAGCGGCCGATGCCCACGCCGCCGCCGTGGTGGATCGAGACCCAGGAAGCGCCGGACGCGGTGTTGACCAGGGCGTTGAGCAGCGGCCAGTCGGCGATGGCGTCGGACCCGTCCAGCATGGACTCGGTCTCGCGGTAGGGGCTGGCGACCGAGCCGCAGTCGAGGTGGTCGCGGCCGATGACGATGGGCGCGCTGACCTGGCCGGTCGCGACGAGGTCGTTGAAGGCCAGCCCGGCCTTATCCCGCTCGCCGTACCCCAGCCAGCAGATCCGCGCCGGCAGGCCCTGGAACGCGATCCTCTCCCGGGCACCGCGCATCCACTTCTGGAGCCGGTCGTTGTCGGGGAACAGGTCCATGACCGCGCGGTCGGTCGCGTCGAGGTCCTTCGGGTCACCGGACAGCGCCACCCAGCGGAACGGGCCCTTGCCCTCGCAGAACAGCGGCCGAATGTACGCCGGGACGAAGCCGGGGAAGTCGAAGGCCCGGTCGAACCCGCCCTTGCGGGCCTCGTCGCGGATCGAGTTGCCGTAGTCGAAGACCTCGGCACCCTGGTCCAGGAATCCGACCATCGCCCCGACATGTGTGGCCATCGACTCGCGCGCCCGGTCGGTGAACTCATCCGGTTTGCGCTCGGCGTAGTCGTGCCAGTCGGCCACGTCGATCCCGATCGGCAGGTAGGAGAGCGGGTCGTGCGCAGAGGTCTGGTCGGTGACGATGTCGATCTCGACGCCGCGGCGCAGTAGCTCGGGAAAGACCTCGGCGGCGTTCCCCACGACGCCGACGCTGTATGCGCGCCGGTTCGCCTTGGCGTCGAGAGCCAGCTCGACGGCGGCGTCCAGGTCGTCGGCGACCGTGTCGAGGTACCGGTGCTCGACCCGACGGTCGAGGCGAGTGCGGTCGACGTCGACGACGAGGCATACCCCGTCGTTGAGGGTGACCGCCAGCGGCTGGGCGCCCCCCATGCCACCGCACCCACCGGTGAGGGTGAGCGTCCCGGCGAGAGTCCCTCCGAACCGCTTCTCGGCCACCGCGGCGAACGTCTCGTAGGTGCCCTGGACAATTCCCTGGGTCCCGATATAGATCCACGAGCCGGCGGTCATCTGGCCGTACATCGTCAGGCCCAGGTGCTCCAGGCGGCGGAACTCCGGCCAGGTGGCCCAGTCGGGGACCAGGTTGGAGTTGGCCAGAAGGACGCGCGGCGCCCACTCGTGCGTGCGCATCACGCCGACCGGCCGACCAGATTGGACGAGCATCGTCTCGTCGGGCTGGAGCGTCGTCAGCGTGCGGACCATGGCGTCGAAAGACCGCCAGTCGCGGGCCGCCCGGCCCGTCCCGCCGTAGACGACGAGGTCGTCGGGGCGCTCTGCCACCTCTGGGTCGAGGTTGTTCATGAGCATCCGCAGCGGAGCCTCCGCGGCCCACGAGCGCGCGGCCAGCGTGGTGCCGCGCGGCGCGCGAACGGGGCGGGCCATCGAGGTGGTGTCCATGTCGGGTCTCCTCCGGTGAGCCTTCCCGCTTCCAAGCTCACGTTGTTGTCGATCAGCAGCCGCTTGAAACGGTTCACATACCAACAACGTGAGTCTGGAAGCGGGAAAGCCTGGGTTTCGTATGCGGGTGGGCTAGGCGAGGGGGCCGGTGACGGTCTCGGCGGCGCGGACGACGTGGCCGGCGGCGACGAGGCCCACGGCAGCCTCGATCTCCGGGGCGACGAAGCGGTCCGGGCCGGGGCCGGGCACCGACGCACGAAGCATCGCCACGACGGCGCCGGTGGCCGGCGCCGGCCGCAGCGGCGCGCGCAGCTCGATCCCACGGGCCGCAGTCAGCAGCTCGATGGCCAGCACCCGGGTCAGGGCGTCGACCGCGCGCCGAAGCTTGCGCGCCCCCGACCAGCCCATCGAGACGTGGTCCTCCTGCATCGCGCTGCTGGGGATCGAGTCGACGCTGGCCGGCGCCGCGAGGCGCTTGAGCTCTGAGACGAGCGCGGCCTGGGTGTACTGCGCGATCATGTGCCCCGAGTCGACGCCCGGGTTGTCGGCGAGGAACGGCGGCAGGCCGTTGTTGCGGGCCCGGTCGAGGAACCGGTCGGTCCGGCGCTCCGCCATGCTGGCCAGGTCTGCGGCAACGATCGCCAAGAAGTCGAGGACATAGGCCACCGGGGCGCCGTGGAAGTTGCCGTTCGACTCCACCCGGCCGTCCAGCGTCACGACCGGGTTGTCGACGGCCGACGCCAGCTCCCATCCCGCCACCCGCGCGGCGTGGTCCAGCGTGTCGCGCGCTCCACCGGCCACCTGCGGCGCACACCGCAACGAGTAGGCGTCCTGGACCCTCGTGCACTCCTCGGTCCGGTGCGACTCACGAATGTCGCTGTCTCGCATCAGAAGGCGCAGGTTGGCGGCGGAGCTTGCC
>JBKPKI010000116.1:0-35497 GCA_046731055.1 Actinomycetota bacterium
GTACCGCATCGTCATCAAGGCGACGCCGCAGCAGATCTGGGACGCGATCACGCTTCCCGAGTTCACCCGCCGCTACTTCCACGGTGCCGCGATCACGATCCACCCGGATCGCTACTCGTCGTTCGGACCGGACGGCTCCAGATGGGGCGACGGTGAAGTGCTCGAGTGGGACCCGCCGCGCCGCGTCGTCCACGGCTGGAAATCGCTCTACGACCCCGAGCTGGCCGACGAGGCGGAGAGCCGGGTCACGTGGGAGATCACGCCCGACGACGACGGCACCTGCCTGCTCACTGTCATCCACGACCGGCTGGAAGGTGCGCCGCGCACTGCTTCCGGCGTCGCGGGTGCTGGCTGGATGGGCGTCTTGTCCGCCCTGAAGACCCTGTTGGAGACGGGGGAGCCGCTGCACCCGAACACCCCGTGACCAAAGGCATTCCGGCTTCCATCGCTATCGGTGCGATTCGAGGATGCGCCTGACGTCCGCCAGGTGGTGCACGCACTCGTGGGCCGCCTGTCGTACGAGCCACCGCACGGTCCGCACCTCGTGGGGGCGCCGCGCCACGGTCCGGCTCCACGCGTCGTCGGGCACCGACCGAACCTCGGCCACGAAGCCTTCCACCCCCGCCTCGAGCTCGGGGAGCAGGACATCGACCGGCAGCCGGGCGTAGCCGAAACGCTCGGCCCGCCAGTCGTTGTACATCGGGTCGAGCGACGGCCGGTTCTCGTGGATCCCGCGGTGCAACCGGAGCGCGAAGACCCAGAGCACGTCCCGGACGTGGCACGCATACTCGACCACCGACCACACACCGGGCTCTGGCCGCCGGCGCAGACTGCGGTCGTTCGCGGTGGTCAGCAGAGCCACCAACGTCGCGACGGAGTCCGTGACGAGCTCGACGCACCGGTCGACCGAAAGTTCAGCGTAGGCGAGTCCGCACCGCTCGCACGCGTGCTCCTCCGCGAAAAGTGGAGGGAGGGCGGCCATGGTCCCTCGATACCCTGGTCCGGTGATCGATCTCAAGCTCCTGCGCGAGGCGCCGGACGTGGTCCGGGCCTCGCAGAAGGCTCGTGGAGAGGACCCGGGGATCGTCGACGCGATCCTCGCCGCCGACGAGGCGCGCCGGTCGTCCCTCGGCGAGTTCGAGCGTGCGCGAGCGGAGCATAAGGCGTTCGGCAAGCAGGTCGCCACGGCCAAGGGCGAGGAGAAGGGCGCCCTCGTCGCGCAGGCCAAGGACCTTGCCGCGCGGGTTCGATCGCTGGAAACCGAGGCGCAAGAACGCGAGCGCGAGCTGGATGTGTTGGCCCGGCAGGTGGGCAACGTCATCATCGAGGGCGTCCCGACCGGGGGCGAGGACGACTACGTCGTGCGCGAGACGGTCGGTACGCCAAGGGACTTCGCGGACGAGGGCTTCGAGCCGCGCGACCACCTGGCCCTCGGCGAGCTCCTCGGCGCCATCGACATGGAGCGCGGCGCCAAGGTTGCCGGGTCGCGGTTCTACTTCCTCACCGGCGTCGGCGCCCGGCTGGAGCTGGCCCTGCTCAACTTCGGCCTCTCCCGGGCCGTTGAATTCGGCTTCACACCGATGGTCCCCCCGACGTTGGTGCGCCCCGAGATCATGGCCGGGGCCGGGTTCCTCGACGCCCACGCCGAGGAGGTCTACCGGCTCGAGGCCGAGGACCTGTACCTCACGGGCACCTCGGAGGTAGCGCTCGCGGGTTACCACGCCGACGAGATCCTCGACCTCAGCGGCGGACCGCGACGGTATGCGGGCTGGTCCACCTGCTACCGGCGCGAGGCCGGCTCGCACGGCAAGGACACCCGCGGCATCATCCGCGTCCACCAGTTCAACAAGATCGAGATGTTCGTCTACTGCACGGCCGGCGAGGCCGAGGCCGAGCACGACCGGCTGCTCACATGGGAACGGGACATGCTCGCCGCCATCGACGTGCCGTACCGGATCATCGACACCGCCGCGGGCGATCTCGGGACCGCCGCCGCGCGCAAGTTCGACTGCGAGGCGTGGATTCCGACGCAAGGCCGCTACCGCGAGCTGACGTCGACGTCGAACTGCACCACCTTCCAGGCGCGCCGGCTGGGCATCCGCGAGCGCGACCCGGATGGCCGCACTCGGGCCGTCGCCACCCTCAATGGGACGCTCGCGACGACCCGCTGGTTGGTCGCCATCCTTGAGACGCACCAGCAGTCCGACGGATCGGTGATCGTGCCGACGGCGCTGCGGCCCTACCTCGGTCTGGACGTCCTCCTACCCCAGATCTGAGCGATGCCGGCTGCAGAGGGACCGGCGAAAGCGTCCTTCCACGCGCCGGTCCTGCCAGTGACCCCGGCAGCACCCCCGGTCATGGGCGTCGCGGGAACGGCGTCGGCGCATACATCGCTGGCGGACTCCACTCCGCTGGCCGTCGCACCGCCGCGCCGCAACTACCCCCTTCTCCTCGCTCAGGGTGCCGGGTATGGGCTGGCGGGGAAGCTGGCGAGCACCAATGTCGTGCTTCCGTTCCTCTGTGCGGCCCTCGGCGGATCGCTGCTCGTGGCCGGCCTGCTCGACCCGCTGCAGACGCTGGGCACGCTGATCGGCTTCTCCGTCGCGCCGGCGGTCATGGCGTCACGGCTCCGCAGCCGTACCGTTATGGCGCTCATGGACATGGCGGCGGGCGCCCTGCTCTTCGCGCTGGCGGGGATCAGCCTGCTGCCCACCGAAGCCTGGCCGTCGACATCACCTTCCTCGGCGTCGCTCTAGGCGTCGGGCTCACCTCGGGCATCGGGATCGTCGCCTTCACCGATCTCCTCGCCCGGGGCGTCCACCCGGAGCGACGCAGCACGCTGCTGCTCACCCAGGCGGCGTCGGCGGAGCCTTGGCCTGCGTCGTCGCCATCGCGTCGGTCTGGTTGTTTGCCAGCCTCGACCCGATCGTCGGGCACGTCGCGCTCATGTGGTTCGCCGGCGGCTTCCTCGTCCTCGCCGGGGTCTGCTGCATGCTCATCGGCGTGGAGCACGTCCCAACGGTGCTCGGACAGCGACGGACCCTCGTCGCGACGATGAAGGACGGTGCGACTGCCGCTCGCCGGTACCCCTGGCTGCGGCGCTATCTCACCCAGCAGGTCCTCTTCCTTTCAGTCGCGCTGGCCACGACCTTCTTCAGCATCCGAGTCGCCGCTCTCCACGGCAGCGTCCCCGGCAGCCTGGCCGTGCTCATCGCCGTGGCCAGCACGGCCCTCGTTGTCGGCGCGCTGCTCTGGAAGCGAGTACTTCGTACCAGGGGCTACCGCGGCATGCTCGTGGGCGGGACCCTCTGCAGCACCCTCGCGGCGGCCGGGGCCGTCACGGTCGAACGATTGGGGCTGGTCGGCTCGCCACTGGTCCACGCCATCTTCATCCTGCTTGCGACCTTGGCCGCCGACGCGGTCACCGTGGCCAAGTCGGCGTACATCGTGGGGCACGCCGAGCCCGCGGAGCTGCCGGAGCTGTCTGCGTTCACTCAGCTGGTCATCGGCTTGTGCTCCGCTGCGGTCGCTGCGGTCATCGCGACGGTGGCGCAGATCCACGGGACGGTGTGGCCGTCGGCGATCCTCCTGGGCCTGAACATCATCGCGGTCGTCGCGGCCACGCGGACCCCGGCGCTGGCCAAGGACTCCATCAGCTAGCTCCGTCCCGAGGTGGATCCGGCATGCGGCCCTCCTCCCTACGCTGGAGGGATGACGACCTGGCGCGCCCGGGTGGCGGAGTTCTTCGCCCTCGACAGTGAGTGGGTGCGGGTGCCCACGTCGGACTCACGCCGCCGGGACGCCACGCTTGCGCTGGTCCTCTTCGGCATCTCGGCGGTCGCGCTGGAGATGCTCCGCAGCGGTGGTGGCCTGCGAGCCGGAACGCCGGTCTGGGAGGAGTACCTCGGTCTGGCCGCGATGGCCGCCCCCATCGCGTTCCGCCGCCGGTGGCCGATCGGGACCGTGGTCGCGTCCTCGGTCGCCTTCTTCGTCGTCGGCGTCCGGATGCCCGACGTGGCGATGCAGCTGTCGGTTCAGGGGCTCTACTTCTTCGCCCTGTTCAGCGCCATGGCGTGGGCCCGGGACCGCCGCGTGGCGCTGCTGGTCATGGGCGGCGTGCTGCTGCTGATGTTCGGCTGGCTCGCGTACCAGTTCCTCCTCGGCAGCGCCGTCGCCCAGATCACCGAGGAACTTGCGGACCCCAGCCGGACCCGCGGCGCGGTCAACCCGATCCTCGGCGCCGTCGTCTATACGTTCCTCATCAACGTCGTCTACTTCGGCGGCGCCGTCCTCGGCGGCCAGGCCGCGTGGAACGCCGCCCGCCGCCGCGCCCGACTCGCCGCCCAGGCGGAGACGCTGCGGGCGCAGGCGGCCGAGCTCAAGGAGCACGCCGTCGTCGAGGAGCGGCTGCGGATCGCCCGCGAGCTGCACGACGTGGTCGCCCACCACATCTCGGTCATGGGCGTCCAGGCCGCCGCTGCGCGCCGGGTGCTCGACGTCGATCCCAAGGCGGCATCATCGGCGCTTGCCTCCGTGGAGTCGTCGGCTCGCGAGGCGGTCACGGAGATGCGCGCCCTGCTCGGAACCTTGCGCCAGGGCGAGCGCCTTCCCGCCGAGCCCGGTCGCGCGCCCGAACCGTCGGTCGACGCCATTCCCGGTCTCGTCGACCAGCTTCGCAGCGAAGGCTTCGACGTCACCTACGCGGTCGTGGCCAACCCGGGGGAAGCCGAAAAGGTCAGTCCAGCCGTGGGATTGACGCTGTACCGCACCGTCCAGGAAGCCCTCCACAACGTGCGCCGCCACTCGACGGCGTCGGCGGCGACGGTGGTCCTCCGGGTCAGCGGGTCCGGTCCGAGCGGGTTCGCGGAGGTCGAGGTGCTCGACGCCGGGCGCCCCCGCACCGGCACGTCCGGTACCGGTCTCGGACTGCTCGGTATGCGTGAGCGGGTCGCCTCCCTCGACGGCTCGCTGGAGATCGGTCCGAGGGCGACCGGCGGGTTTCGGGTCCGGGTTCGGCTGCCGCTGGCGCGCCGGCCCGGCGACGAGGACCCGGTAGAGACGCCTCCCACCCCGGTCCGTGCGCCCGAGCCCGTCGAGTCCGGCCGATGACCGACTCGGTAACCGACACCCTGCGCGTCGTCGTCGTCGACGACCAGGCACTGGTCCGCTCCGGCTTCTCGATGATCCTCGGCGTCGAACCGGACCTTGAGGTCGTCGGCGAGGCCAGCGACGGCACGGCGGCCGTCGACGTCGTCACGCGACTGCGGCCCGACGTCGTCCTCATGGATGTGCAGATGCCTGGAACGGACGGCATCGAGGCGACCCGCGAGATCGTCGCGCGGGATCTGGCCAAGGTCATCATCCTCACGACCTTCGACCGCGACGACTACCTCGTCGACGGCCTTCGCGCGGGGGCCAGCGGGTTCCTCCTCAAGAACGCCGAACCGGAGAAGCTCGTCGACGCGGTCCGGGTGGTGGGAAACGGCCACGCTCTGCTGGCGCCTGAGGTGACCCGCCGGGTCATCGAACGGATGACGACCGGCGAGCCGACGCATACCTCCGAAAAGCCTTCTACGGCAAGGCCATTGAAGGAGCTGAACCTCCTCACGAACCGGGAGCGGGAGGTCCTGGTCCTTATCGGCAGAGGGCTCAGCAACGCCGAGATCGCGGCCGAGCTGTTCGTCGGTGACGCCACGGTCAAGACTCACGTGTCCAACGTGCTGGCCAAGCTGCACCTGCGTGACCGTGTGCAGGCGGTCGTCCTCGCCCACCAGGCAGGCCTCATCCGCCCCGAGGGGGACGGCAACAATCCGCCTGCGGGCTGATCCCTCGCCGATGGTGCCTCCCTAGCGTGGAGGCATGCTCGAGACCAGGGGATTGACCAGACTGTTCGGCGACCAGCTCGCCGTCGACGACGTGGACCTGACCGTGCGACCCGGCGGCCTGACCGGTTTCGTCGGGGGGAACGGCGCCGGCAAGACGACCACGATGCGGATGATCATGGGCATCCTCGAGCCCACCGCGGGAGAGGTGCTCTGGCGCGGCCGCCCCGTCGCGTGGGAGGACCGGGCCCGGTTCGGCTACATGCCGGAGGAGCGCGGCCTGTACCCCAAGCAGCCGGTGCTCTTCCAGCTGATCTACCTGGGCCGCCTCCACGGCATGACGGCGGCTGCGGCGCGGCGTTCGGGTGGGGAGTACCTCGAACGGTTCGGCCTCGCCGACCGCGCCAACGACACCCTCGAGTCGCTCTCGCTCGGAAACCAGCAGCGCGTCCAGATCGCCGCTGCGGTGATGTCGTCTCCGACGGCGTTGATTCTCGACGAGCCGTTCTCTGGTCTGGATCCCGACGCCGTGGACGCGATGGCCGACCTGCTGCGCGAGCAGGCCGCGCGCGGCGTGCCCGTGCTCTTCTCGTCGCACCAGCTCGACCTCGTCGAACGGATCTGCGACGAGCTCGTCGTCCTGGCCGCGGGCCGTGTCGTGGCGAACGGTCAGGTCGAGGACCTGCGCCACCGAGGCCGCACGCTGCACCGCCTCGTCGTCGCCTCAGGTACGTCGGGCGGCACCGCCGACGCCGGCTGGGTGCGCGACGTGCCGGGCGTCGCCGTCGTCGACGTCGACGGACCCGTCGCGGTCCTGGAGCTGGTCGCGGCCGACGCCTCCGACCGCATCCTCCGAGAGGCTCTGCGCCGCGGGTCAGTCCGCGAGCTCAGCACCCTCGTCCCCAGCCTCAGTGAGATCTACCGGGAGGTCACAGCATGAGCACCGCCACCACGACCCGCGCCACGACCGACGTCGACGCCCCCGAGGCGCCCCGCACCAGCGGTCAGCCGGTGTGGCCGATCGTCATGGTCCGCGAGATCGTGGTCAAGCTGCGGGACCGCAACTTCGTCGTCGGCACGGTCATCACTCTGGTCCTCATCGCCGGCGGACTCGCCCTGCAGGCGTTCCTGTCCGGAAAGAGCAACGACGTCACCGCTGTGGTCACCGGTGACGGCGCGCGGCCCGTGATGCAGCAGGTGGGCGAGACCGCAGCCCAGCGCGACGACGCCATGAACCTCACCATCCAGGACGCCCCGGACGTCGCCGCCGTCGAGTCGGCCGTCCGGGACGGCTCGGCCGACGTTGGCCTGGTCCACACCGCCGACGGCTGGCGGCTGGTCGGCAAGACCGATGTCAAGCCGAGCATGACGGCATACGTCACCGAGATCGTCGGCGCGCGCACCTTGGCGGCGAACGCGCAGGCGGCCGGCACCACCGCCGCTGCCCTGACTGTCGGCGGCACGGTCACGCCGCAGCTCCTCGACCCCGACTCCCAGGAGGGCTTGAAGACTGCCGTCGGCTTCATCTTCAGCTTCCTGTTCTACGTCGCGTCGATCACGTTCGGCATGACCATCGCCACGAGCGTCGTCGAGGAGAAGCAGTCACGGGTGGTCGAGATTCTCGTCAGCGCGGTGCCGCTGCGACAGCTGCTGGCCGGCAAGGTGCTCGGCAACGTCCTTCTCGCGCTGGCCCAGATGCTCCTCTTCGTCGGGGTTGGAGTCGTGGGCATGGCGTTCACCTCGTATGCGGCGCAGATCGGTCTCGTGGCGGCATCGGCGGCGTGGTTCCTCGTCTTCTTCGTGGCCGGGTTCGCGGCGCTGGCCTGCCTCTGGGCGGTCGCCGGGTCGCTGGCCACCCGGAACGAGGATCTGCAGTCGACGACGCCGGTCCTCACGACGATCCTCATGGGCGCGATGTTCGTCGGGATCTTCGGCGAGGGTCTGGTCCGTGTGGTCGGGTCCTACGTCCCCGTGGTGTCCGCAATCTCGATGCCGCAGCGCCTGCTCGCAGGCGAGGCCGCGTGGTGGGAGCCGTTCGTCTCGCTGCTGGTGACGCTGGCGTTCGCGGGCTGGACCATGGTGGTCGGCGAGCGGCTCTACAAGCGGTCAATCATGCACACCGGCCGGCGGCTCCGCGTTCGGGAGGCGTTGAAGGCCGACATCTGAGCCGCCCGTAGGGTGGTCGCGACCATGACTGCCGCGATCACCCCGGGCGCCGCCCCGCATACCTCGCTCCTCGTCGCCCTCGACCTCGACGGCACCACCATCGACCACGTCGGCGCGCTGTCGAGCGCCGTCCGCGACGCGGTTTCCGACGTCGTCGACGCCGGCCACCATCTCGTCATCTCGACTGGCCGGTCCATCGTCGCAACCCTGCCGATCGTCGACATGCTCGGACTCGAGCGCGGGTATGCGGTGTGCTCCAACGGTGCCGTGACGCTGGTCCTCGACCCGGAGCGGTCGCGCGGATACCGGATCGTCGACACCGTGACCTTCGACCCTCGGCCGGTCCTGAATATGCTCCGGGCCGCCATCCCCGACGCTCTGGTGGCCGTCGAGGACCTCGGCGTCGGATTCAAGGTGAACGCCCCCTTCCCCGACGGCGAGCTCGGTGGCCAGCAGGTCGTCGTGGACTGGGAGGAGCTCGTGGCGCACCCGGCCACGCGCGTCACGCTCCGGCGACCGGACGCGTCCTTGGAGGAGTTCATGGAACAGGTCGAGCACGCGGGACTGCACGGGGTGTCGTACGCCGTCGGATGGACGGCCTGGCTCGACATCAACCCCGAGGGCGTCTCCAAGGGTTCCGCGCTGGAGCTGGTGCGCCGCACCCTGCGGGTCGAGCCGGGTGACACCGTGGCCATCGGTGACCAGCGCAACGACATCGAGATGCTGCACTGGGCCGCTCGCGGCGTCGCCATGGGCCAGGCGCCGGACGAGGTCAAGGACGCGGCCGATGAAGTGACGGGCACCGTCGAGGAGGACGGCCTCGTTCCGGTGCTGCGCTCGCTGCTCTGAGCGCCGTCGGACTGACTCGCGTGTTGCTCGACGGGCGGTCTGGGTAAGAGGCCTGCCATGACATGGAGGACTCGCATCGACACGGTGCTCGTGGACGTCGACGGGACGTTGGTGGACAGCAACTACCAGCACGCGCTGGCGTGGTTCCGCGCGTTTCGCCGGGTCGACATCACGCTGCCGCTGTGGACCATCCATCGCTCGGTCGGCATGGGCGGCGACCAGCTGGTGGCGCACCTGACGGACGACGACGTCGAACGGAAGCACGGCGACGAGCTTCGGGCCGGCTGGCGGGAAGAGTTCGACCCGATGCTGCCGGAGATCCGTCCCCTGCCCGGCGCCCACGACGTCCTGGCCGGCCTCAAGAAGGCCGGGTTCAGCCTCGTCCTCGCATCGTCAGGGCCGGCGGAGCACGTCGAGACGTTTCTCGACCTTGTCGGCGGACGTGACCTGGCCGACGCGTGGACCAGTGCCGACGATGCAGAGCGCAGCAAGCCCGCCCCCGACCTGCTCGAAACCGCGCTGCGCAAGGCGGGCGAGGGCCGTCCGGTCGTCGTCGGCGACTCGACGTGGGACTGCGTCGCCGCACACCGGGCCGACCTGCCCGCGGTCGCGGTACGCACGGGAGGCTTCTCGGCCGACGAGCTCTACGAGGCGGGAGCCGAGAACGTCGTCGACACGCTGGAGGATCTGCGCCGCCTCTTGACCACCTCGAGGGAAGGCTGAGCGCAGTCCGCAGACCCGATCCACTGAACGAGAGGAGAGCTCGTGACCGCCACCTATACCTTCGACGTCCTCTGCACCCTCGACGGCTACGCGTCGTACGGACCGGACGGGGACTGGGGCGGCTACTGGGGCAAGCAAGGCCCGGAGTTCCTCGACCGCCGCCGTGCCCTCTACAGCACCGACCAGCGGTTGGTCCTCGGGGCCAACACCTACCGACAGTTCGCGGAGATCTTCGGCGCGAGCACCGAGGAGCCGGACGACGATGACCCGAACACCCGAATGCGGCGCACGCCGGCCACCGTGGTGTCGACGACGCTGAAAGGCCCCCTCGACTGGCCTGGTGGCGCGGACGTGGTGAGCGGCGACGCGGTCGACGTCGTGGCCCGGCTGAAGGAGGAGTCGCAGGTGCCGTTGCGCTCTCACGGCAGCCTGTCGATGAACCGAGCGCTGATGGCCGCCGGCCTCGTCGACTACGTGCAGGTGACGGTCTTCCCGGTCATCAGCAGTCAGACCGGGGAGGAGCCGATTTTCGAGGGGGCGGCCGACTTCGACCTCGAGCTGGTCGATAGCCGGACGCTCGACCGCCACATCCTGGAAGTCGTCTATCGCCCAACCCTGCACGGCTGACCACGGGTTGGATACCCAGTCGGGTACCCGGGTGCGTCGTGATGACGACCGAAACGGTGACCTGACCGGGTATCCGACGTGAATCGTGTCGGCGGCAGCCGCCCCGCAGCCGCCCGGCGGGGCGCCCTGCCATGCTGAGAGCCGCCATGGCCGACCTGCTGATCACCTCCGCGGCGAACCCGCGGCTCAAGGCTCTGATCTCGCTGCGGCGGCGCAGAGTCCGCGAAGAAACCGGTACAACCCTCGTCGAGGGCCACGAGGAGCTCGCCCTGGCCCTGGCCTCCGGCGTCCGGCCGCAGACGCTCTTCGTGTGCCCCGAGCTGTTCAGTCCGGCCGTCCACCCAGGACGCCAGGAGATCGGCCGTCAGGAGGACCTCGTCCAGTATGCCCGTCAGCTCGGTGCCGAGGTGGTCCAGCTCAGCCGGTCCGCGTTCGAAAAGGTCGCCTACCGCGAGAGTCCCGACGGCCTTCTCGCCGTCGTCCCCGCTGTCGGTCGTGCGCTGTCCACGCTCGTCACGGGCCCCGACGACTTCGTCCTCGTCGCCCAGCGCGTCGAGAAGCCGGGCAACCTCGGGGCCATGCTCCGTACCGCCGACGCGGCCGGCGTGAGCGCGGTCGTGGCCGCCGACCCGGTCACCGACTGGGGGAACCCGAACGTCGTTCGGGCCAGCAAGGGGACCGTTTTCGCCATCCCTGTCGCGGCGGCGACCACCGAAGAAACCCTGGCCTGGCTGACCGCGACCAACGTCCGCCTTGTCGTTACCACCCCCGACTCCGACCTGCTCTACACCGACGTCAACCTGACCGGTCGGGTGGCCGTCGCCGTAGGCGCAGAGAAGCACGGTGCCGACGACGCGCTGCTGGACGCGGCCGCATACCGAGTCCGAATTCCCATGCACGGCAAGGCGAACTCGCTCAACGTCGCGGCGTCGGCGGCGGTCGTCCTCTTCGAGGCGCTGCGTCAGCGGACCGCCTCGAGCACCCCCACGAGGGGTGGTCAAGAGCACCCCTGAGCGTGTGCCACGATGGACGGCATGCGCGTGGACCACGTCTCCTACACCGCGGAGCACGACGGCCTACAGGCGACGGCGGCGCGCCTCGCCAAGCTCATCGGGGTCGAGCCGGTCGACGGAGGGGTTCACCCGCGGTTCGGAACGCGCAACGTCATCCTGCCCCTCGCGGACGAGCGCTACGTGGAAGTGGTCGAGTGCCTCGACCACCCGGCGACCGACAAGGCCCCGTTCGGCCAGGCGGTCAAGGCCCGGTCAGAGGCGGGCGGGGGGTGGCTGGGCTGGTGTGTTCGCGTCGACGACATCAGCCCGGTGGAGGAGCGACTGGGCCGGTCTTCGGTCGAGGGCAACCGGCACCGTCCCGACGGCGTCGAGCTGCGCTGGCGCCAGATCGGGGTCAAGGGCTTGATGTCCGACCCGCAGCTGCCCTACTACGTGCAGTGGGAGGACGACACCCTGCACCCGAGCGTCGGTGCATCGACCACCGTGACCATCGAAAGGCTGCAGATCGCAGGTGACCCCGAGCGGGTCAAGGAGTGGCTCGGGTTGCCGCCCCATCGCACGTCATCGGTCATCGACTTCACCTTCGTCGCCCCGCACGGGACCCCCGGCCTGCTCGCCGTGACCTTCCTGACCCCCGAGGGCCTCGTCACGGTCTGAGCCCGGTCAGTCCTCGCCGTCGAGGTAGTCCACAAGCTCCGGGGCGGCGCCAACGTAGCCCGCCGGCGTCATCGCCGACAGCCGGGCGGCGACGTCCTCCGGCAGGTCCAAACCGGCGAGGAACGCCCGCAGGTCCTCGGCCCCGATCCGCCGGCCGCGGGTCAACTCCTTCAGCCGCTCGTACGGCTCATCCATCCCGGGAATCCCTTGCGCCGCCAGTGCTCGCATCGCCGACTGGACCGCCTCGCCGAGCACCTCCCAGTTGTCGTCGAGGTCAGCGGCCATGGCCGACGGCACGGCGTCGAGACCGGCCAAGCCCCGCGCGACGTTGTCGAGAGCCAGCACCGAGTGGCCGAACGCCGACCCGATGTTGCGCTGCATGGATGAGTCGGTGAGGTCCCGCTGGAGGCGCGACTGGACGAGCGTCGCGGCGAGGACGTCGAACAGGGCGTTGGAGACCTCAAGATTGGCCTCGGCGTTCTCGAAGCGGATCGGGTTGACCTTGTGGGGCATCGTCGACGACCCGACGGTCCCCTGCCCGCGCACCTGCGCGAAGTACCCGAACGAGATGTACGTCCACACGTCGGTGCACAGGTTGTGCAGCACCCGGTTGAACCGGGCCACATCCGCATACAGCTCGGCTTGCCAGTCGTGGCTCTCGATCTGGGTCGTGAGGGGGTTCCAGGTGAGGCCGAGCCCCTCGACGAAGGACCGGCTGATCCCCGGCCAGTCCGCATCGGGCACGGCGGCGAGGTGCGCGCCGAAGGTGCCCGTTGCGCCGTTGAGCTTGCCGAGATACTCGGCCCTGCAGACCCGGCGCAGCTGCCGCCTCAGTCGTGCCCCAAGGACCGCCAGCTCCTTGCCGAGCGTGGTGGGGGTGGCCGGCTGCCCGTGGGTATGCGCGAGCATCGGTATGCGTCGCAGCTCGCGGGCCATGTCGACCACCTGGTCGACGACCTCAGTCGCCCGTGGCAGCCACACGGTGGTGACCGCGCCCCGGACCATCAACGCATACGAGAGGTTGTTGACATCCTCGGAGGTACAGCCGAAGTGGACGAGCTCGCCGAGGCCGGCGTCATGCGGGTCCGGCGCGATCTCCGCGAGGCGACGCCGGAGGAAGTATTCGACCGCTTTGACGTCGTGGACCGTCTCCCGCTCGACCGCCGCCAGCTCCTCGACCTGCTCCGGTCCGAAGTCGTCCGCGATCCGGCGCAGGGCCGCCTTTTCGTCGTCGGTCAGGTGCCGGACGCCGGGGACGACCTTGTGGTCGGTGAGGTGGATCAGCCACTCCACCTCGACGTGGACGCGCATCCGGTTCAGCGCGGCCTCGGAGAGGTAGTCGACGAGGGGAGCAACGACCGGGCGGTAGCGGCCGTCGAGCGCGCCGAGGGCCACCGGCGGCTCGGCGTCCGCGAACGAGGACATGGGTCCATGCTCCCAGACCGCCAGTGCCCTCCCAGGTTACGAGGTGGGCAGGACCAGACGCGGATCCATGACGAAGTCCTCGAGCTGGGCGAGGGTCGGCAGGGCGGCCTTGCTCGCCACCGTGGTGTTGTTGCCGAAGACCGCGTCGACGATGACGAAGACGTACGTCCCGTCCGGCCGGTTCCAGTGCACCTCGCGGCGGGTGGCGGAGTCGAGGACCTGGGCTTTCTGGCTGTTCGGCAGGGTCGCCGTGGTGCACCGACGCGTGCCGCGGTAGTCGTACTGCCCGCAGCCCAGCCGGTCCGGGGCGGCGAGATTACCGACGCCCAGGTAGACCATCGCCTGTCCTGGGTCCCCGGGCGCCTGCCAGCCGAACTTGCGGCCCCATTCCTTGACACCGGCGTCCCCGCCGCCCGTGAACCCCTCGCTCCACTCCAGACGGGTGTGGTCGGGATCGAAGTGGTCCTGGGCCACGTCGAACAGGAGACGGCCGAACTCCGGTGCGCCGGCGGGGAGCTCGAACGGCCCCGGCGTCGTGGTGGAGACCTCGGACGTCGGAGTCGAGGTCGTGACGGCGGTCGTCGCCGTCGCGACGCTGGTCGCCGGGGAGCTGGCCGTGGCGGCGGTCATGCTGGTCTGCGGACCACCCGCCGGCACCTCGACGGTCTCTCGCCGGCTGCCAACCGCCCCGGAAAGGAAGAGGGCGACGACCACCGCAGCTGCCGTCCCCAGCACGGCAGCTGCGGTCGCGGTGCTCCTTCGCCGGCGCCGGGCGGTCCGGCCACGGCCAAGGTCGTCCTCGGGGTCGAACCCGCGTGCGGCGATCTCGTCGCTCGCCGCCACCAGGAGGCGGGTGAGCCGAGCTTCATCCATCAGTCGTCCCCTCATGGCTCGGTTCGATCTGCGACGGGGGCGAGGGTGACGGCCAGCTTGGCGAGGGCATCGGAGGTCTGGCTCTTGACTGTGCCTTCCGATCTCCCCAGCTCCAGAGCCGTCTCCTGGACACTCAGGCCGCAGAGGTACCGAAGGACGACGACGCGCCGCTGCCCGGGCGGCAGGTCGAGGAGGGCCGTGACGACCGCATCATGGTCCGCGAGGGACTCCACCCCGTCTCGGGGCACGCCGCGGGCTTCCGGCGAGGTCGTCGGATGCTCGCGACTCCACCACGGCCGCCGGGTCAGGTCGATGTGCGCGTTGATCAGAGCGCGACGGGCGTACGCCAGCGGTGCGTCCATGGCGGAGAACCGCGGCCAGGCGAGGTACAGACGCGTGAGGCAGGTCTGAACGAGATCCTCGGCGACGAAAGCGTCGCCGCTCAGCAGGTATGCCGTCCGCACGAGCTGAGGTCGATGCGCCCTGACCCACGCGGTGAACGCCGCGTCCTGATCAGTCCCAGCCGACCGGCCGAGTAGGCCGGCGCGTGGTGACGTCATGTCCTCTTCAACGGACAGAAGGGCCGATCGGTTGGGTCGGTCGGCCCGAGCAGGGCGGACACATCAACAGGCACCAGGGCCCAACTACGCAGAAATTGGCGCGATGTGCGCTGATGTGCCTGTCGAACTGTCCGCCGGCGGACGATCGACACGCTCAACCAGCGCCGCGGCGGGAGGCCGCCAGCTCGTCCGCGACCCAGGCGGCGACGCCCTGGCAGGCCGCCTCGACCTCGGTGAAGCACCGGACGAACGCCTCCTCGCCGCCGTACCACGGGTCGTCGATCTCGAGCCGGCCCGCCTCGACCGCTGTGGGGTCGAACTCGCGGAGCAGGCGGACCTTGGCCGCGTCCGCCTTGGTCGGCGCCCATCGCCGGAGGACCGACGCGTGCCCGGCGTCAGCGGCCAGGATCAGGTCGGTCTCCGGAAACCAGCCGGGCTCGAACTGGCGCGCCACATGGGCTGATCCGTCGTAGCCGCGGCGCCGGAGCTCGGCGGCCGCCCGGGGGTCGATGGGATTGCCGACCTCCCACCGCGTCGTCCCGGCCGAGTCAACCTTGACCGCGTTTTGCAGCCCGGCCTCCTCGAAGAGGTCGCGCAGGATGACCTCGCCCATCGGGGACCGGCAGATGTTGCCGGTGCACACGACGGTGACGTGGAACGGCCGGCTCCGGTCAGTCATCGGCTGCGGTTTCCGGCTCCTCGAACCCGTTGGGGTTCTGGCGCTGCCAGCGCCACGTATCGGCGCACATGTCGTCGACGGTCCGCGTTGCGACCCAGCCGAGTTCGTGGTTGGCCCGGGTCGGGTCGGCCCACGACGCGGGCAGGTCACCGGCGCGGCGGCCGACGATGTCGTACGGGATAGGCCGGCCGGACGCGCGCTCGAACGCCCTGATCATCTCCAGCACCGACGTGCCGTGACCGGTCCCGAGGTTCCAGGTCCGGATCGGCTCGTCGGAGACCGCGATCCGGTTGAGGGCCGCGACATGGCCGGCGGCGAGGTCCTCGACATGGATGTAGTCGCGTTCGCACGTGCCGTCGGCGGTGGGGTAGTCGTCGCCGAAGACGTGCAGCATGTCTCGGCGCCCGACGGCGACCTGGGCGATGAACGGCACGAGATTGTTCGGAATCCCAGAGGGGTCCTCGCCGATGGACCCGGAGGGATGGGCGCCGACGGGGTTGAAGTAGCGCAGGACGGCGATTCGCCAGGACGAGTCGATGTGCGCCGCGTCACGGAGGACCAGCTCGATCATCACCTTGGTGCGGCCGTAGGGGCTGCTCGACTGAAGCGGTTCGTAGTCCTCCCGGTACGGCAACGGCGCCTGGTCGCCGTACACGGTGGCGGAGGACGAGAACACCAGAGTCGAGCAGCCGTGCCGCCGCATCGCCCTCAGCAGCGAGAACGTCGACTGGAGGTTGTTCTCGTAGTAGTCCAGCGGAATCTCGACACTCTCGCCCACCGCCTTGAGGCCGGCGAAGTGGACGACCGCGTCGAACCGCTCGGCCGCGAACAGCGCTTCCGTCTTGTCGCGGTCGGTGAGGTCGAATGCGTGCACCGGGATGTGGGTGTTGGTCAATGCGTCCAGACGCGCCATCACCGCTGGTTTGGCGTTGCTGAAGTTGTCGACGACGACGACCTCGTGCCCGGCTGCCGTAAGATGGACCACGGTATGTGAGCCGATATATCCGGCCCCGCCGCTGACCAGTACGCGCATGCGCACACGGTATGCCGAGGCACACCGTGTGACGGGAACGCTCAGGCGCAGGTCGGCGTTGAGGTGGCCGGCCGAAATGACCGGACGGGGCCGATGCGGCTATCGTCGCATCGGAAGGGTGGACAGACGTGGGTAGACACAGTGCGCAGCGGCGGTCGCCACTGCCGCTCGTCCTCGGGTTCGTCGCCGTGCTCGCGATCGCGGCTGCCGCGTTCTTCGGGTTCCGCATTCTGACGAGCAACGACTCCCCAAGCCAGGCGTCTCCGCTCCCGGCCACGGCGTCGAGCAGCGAGACCGCGACGTCGACCCCGAGCACAACGACGACGACAGCGACGGCCACGGCGACGGTTTCGGCCGAGTTCGCCGCAGTCCAAAAGGCGCTCCAGGAATGCATGGCGCGCGAGAACGCCGCGCAGGCGCTCGTCGACGCTGCCTCCCGGGGGGCCCAGCACTGGGGCGACCACGTCCAGGGCCAGAACGACATCAACTCGGGCGCGCGCACCCTGCTCGACGTCAAGACCAACACGTGGGCTCCGACCCGCAAGGCCGGCCCGGACGACGTGGCCGCGTTCCAGTCGGCTCTGGCCAACTACACCGGGGTGAGTGGGTGCCAGAACGTCAGCGCGATGTCTGCGCCGGGCGAGCTGAAGCCCAAGCTGGACGCCTGCGCCGCGCACCAGGCCGCCCTCGACACCTACGTCGAGGCCTCCAAGGCGGTCATCGGCGACTGGCAGACTCACCTCGGGGAGATGGCCGACCACGCGGAAGGGCACATCAACAGCTTCCAGGCGCAGGACAACTGGCTGAAGCGCTGGCGTGAGGCGCCTGCGCACCTCGACCCCTACAAGGCGGCCGCCGCCGCGCTCGCCGCCGCGCCGGCCTGCAGCGCAGCCTGAGTCGCCCGGGCCGCGTGTGCGGCTCCTCATGTGGTGGCGGCGGTATCCTGGCGCCACCCTGAGGCTCCGTGCGTGGTGACACCTGCCGGGTTGGCGAAAGGGCCGGGATGGCCGCCAGGACGTACCAGAACTTCGACCTGCTGCTCGAGGCGGCCGCGGAGGGGCAGTTCCGGGCGCGCGTGACCGGCAGTCCCCTGGGGGAGGGTTCCAGCGGACGGTTCGCCCTGCCGTTCGCGGACACCGAGCTGGAGATCCTGCTGCTGAAGCTGGACCCGGGACGGAGCGGCACCCGTCGGTCGAGCGTCGATCCGCAGCAGCAGGCGGCGATGGACCTGGGCGGGGCGCTGTTCGAGTCGGTCTTCGCCGGAGACATCATGCTGGCCTGGCAGCGGTCCCAGGACGCGGCCCGGACACAGGGGGACGGCCTCCGCCTGAGGCTACGGCTGACCGACGCGCCATCGATCGCCGGGCTGCCGTGGGAGCTGCTCTACGACCGGCGCGGCAACTCCTATCTCGCCCAGTCCGAGCGGACCCCCGTCGTGCGCTACCTGGAGGTGCCGCAGCCGCCCCGGCCACTGGTCGTCGACGGAGCGTTGCGGATCCTCACCGTGATCTCGTCGCCCACCGACCTACCGGAGCTCGACGTGGAGGCCGAGTGGCGACGGGTTCAGGACGCTCTCGCGGGTCAGGTCGCCGCGGGCCGGGTGAGGATCGACCGGCTCGCCATACCGACGGTCGCGGCGCTGTCCGCATGGCTGCGTCGGGACGAGGTGCACATCCTGCACTTCATCGGTCACGGTGAGTTCGACGACCGGATCAGCGACGGCGTCCTGTGCTTCACCGACCGCTACGGACGCAGCAGCCGGGTCAGCTCCACGATCCTTGGCCCCTACCTGCGCGATCACGACCCGCTGCGGCTGGTCCTGCTCAACGCCTGTCAGACCGCCCGGGTCGATGCCACCGACCCGTTCAGCGGCATGGCTCAAGGCCTGGTCCAGCAGGACTGCACCGCCGTCGTGGCCATGCAGTTTCCCATCTCCGACGGGGCGGCGACCACCTTCACGGGCGAGTTCTACGGCGCGCTGGCCGACGGGCTTCCCGTCGACCAGGCCACCACCAGCGGCCGCAAGGCGGTGCTGGCCGACTTCGGCAACGAATGGGCCACTCCCGTCCTCTTCCTGCGTGCGCCGGACGGTCAGGTCTTCGACCACATCGTCGCCCAGCCCGCGAGCACCGAACCGCCGCCGGCGACTCCCGAAGCCGCATACCTGACCGCCTCCGGTCGGGGCTACCAGCCCCCGCCGGTTCCAGACCGTGTCTCGCCGACCGGCCGCCGACGCCTTGTCGTGGCCGCCCTCGCCGCGGTCGTCCTGGTCGTGGTGGGTGGACTGGCCTGGTTCGGCATCTCTCGGCTTCGAGGGACCTCCGTCTCCACGCTGACCGGTCCCACCTTCGAGGCGACGAGGCTCTCGACCCGGCTCAGCCTGGACGGCAACCCCTCCGACTGGATTCCTGGCCTCCCCACCATCCAGAGCGACCGACTGGTCGCCGGCGACACGGCCTCTGTGAAGGCGACCTGGACGCTGACGTGGAACGACAGCCACCTGTACGTCCTTGCCGACGTCACCGACCCCGTCTTCACCCAGACGCACACGGGAGCCACCTCCCAGCTCGCCCAGGGGGACGGGATCAGTTTCGAGTTCGGCACGGTGACACCGCAGAACGCCAACCGCGCGCTGGAGGTGGGCGACCAGTTCCTGCTCCTCGGACCGGCGTTGGGCGACAATCTCATCAGCGCGGTCAACGTCGCGTCGGGAGCGGGCTTCACGCCGGGGCCCAGCAGCATCGTCGGGCTGGAGGGCGCTGTGCGCAGAAACGACCGCGGCTACATCATCGAAGCGGCCATTCCCTGGTCGACGCTCGGCTTCTCCAACGTCCGCGCTGGTGCCGAGATCGGCATGAACCTCAACGTCAGCGACGCCATTCCCGACGGACCCGACCTCGGCCGACTGCGTGACATGGTGAGCAATAACCCCGACCGCAGGGACAACACCGCCCAGTTCCGCAGCACGTGGGGAACCCTCACCCTTCAGAGCTGACGGCGCCGGCCTTCCCGCAACACTTAGCGGCTGGTATGCGGTGATGTCGGCCGCTCGTCCACCACCCGTCGCGCCTTGCCGACCGAGCGTTCGATGCCGCCCGGGTCGCGCACCTCGACGCGGGCCGTCGTGCCGATACGGTCCTTGATCCGGGCGACCAACCGTTCGGTCACCGCCGCCTTATCGGCTTCGACGAGGGTTCCGTGGCTCTCGACCAGCACGGTCAGCTCATCGAGCCGGCCCGGTCTGGTCAGGACGCACTGGAAGTAGGGCGCCAGGACGGATTCCGCGAGGACGAGCTCCTCGACCTGCGTGGGGAACACGTTCACGCCCCGGACGATCATCATGTCGTCGGAGCGCCCGGTGATCTTCTCCATGCGACGGAACGCGGGGTATGCGGTCCCCGGCAGCAGCCGGGTCAGGTCGCGGGTGCGGTAGCGCAGTACCGGCATGGCCTGCTTGGTGAGGCTGGTGAACACCAGCTCGCCGCGCTCGCCGTCCGCAACCGGCTCACCGCTGATGGGGTCGACGATCTCGGGGTAGAAGTGGTCCTCCCAGATATGCAGTCCGTCCTTGGTCTCGACCGCCTCCTGCGCAACACCAGGTCCGATCACCTCGGACAATCCGTAGATGTCCACGGCGTCCATGGCGGTCCGCTCCTCGACCTCGCGGCGCATCGACTCGGTCCACGGCTCGGCGCCGAAGATGCCGACCCGCAGCGACGACTGCTTCGGATCCAGCCCCTGCCGCTCCATCTCGTCGAGGATGCTGAGGAAGTAGCTCGGCGTCACCATGATGACCCGGGGCTCGAAGTCGCGGATGAGCTGGACCTGGCGCTCGGTCATCCCACCCGAGACAGGGACCACCGTGCAGCCGAGTCGCTCGGCGCCGTAGTGGGCGCCCAGGCCACCGGTGAAGAGCCCGTACCCGTACGCGACGTGGACGACGTCGCCGGGACGGCCACCGGCGGCGTGGATCGACCGGGCCATGACCTCCGACCACACGTCGAGATCGGCTCGGGTGTACCCCACCACGGTGGGCCGGCCGGTCGTTCCGCTGCTCGCGTGCACACGGACGACGTCGGACCGCGGCACGGCGAACATCCCGAACGGATAGTTCGCGCGAAGGTCGTCCTTGGTCGTGAACGGAAGGCGCGTGAGATCGTCCATGGACCGAACGTCGGCGGGTCGCACCCCAAGCGCGTCGAGCGCCTGCCGGTAGTGCGGTACCGACGCATACGCCGCCTGCACGGTCTCCCGTAACCGCGCGGTCTGCTCCGACCGGAGGCGGTCGGCGCTCCACGAACGCAAATCGTCGTACCTGGTGTCGTCGCCTCTTCTATCGGCAAGGACCACGCCGCGATGTTATGACGTCGGGACCTGACCGGGTGCGCTCAGACGGCGACCGCGTGCCATGATGCCGCCTGAGTGTCGGGTAAGTGCCGGCCCCGAACCAGGAGAACGTCTCTCGTGACTTCCCGCTTTGCCTTCCGTCCGCTTGTCGTCGTCGCCGCTGCAGCGGCCCTCGGCCTGGCCGCCTGCAGCTCCGGCTCGTCCGGAGGTTCCAGCGGAGCGGCCGGTGGTGGCTCTGGCGCGACCACCGGGGCCAGTGCCTCCAGTGTCCGACTCATCTCCCCCGGCAAGCTCACGGTATGCACGCACCTGCCGTATGCGCCGTTCCAGTCCAACGACGACACGGGCAAGACGGTCGGGTTCGACGTCGACATGATGGATCTCGTTGCCAAGAAGATCGGGGTCGAGCAGGCCATCGTCGACACCCCGTTCGAGGGCATCAAGTCGGGTCAGGATCTGTCGACCGGCAAGTGCGACATTGCGGCCGCGGGCATGACCATCACCGACGAGCGCAAGAAGGCCATCCTCTTCTCGCTGCCCTACTTCGACGCGACGCAGGCGCTGCTCGTCAAGAGCGACTCGAGCGTGGCGACGCTTGCAGACCTCAAGGGCAAGAAGCTGGGCGCCCAGGCCGCGACGACCGGTCTCGACTACGCGAACTCCAAGAAGGCGGAGAACGGTTACGAGATCGTCGAGTTCCAGGATCTCGCCACCGAGACTCAGGCCCTCACCACCGGCCAGGTCGACGCCGCGATCAACGACCTGCCGGTCTGGACCGAGGCGATCAAGGAGAACAAGGGCGCGACCAAGGTCGCGACGCAGTTCGACACCGGTGAGCAGTACGGCTTCGGGATGAAGCTCGGCAACGACCTCCTGAAGAAGGTCGTCGACGACGTCATCACCAAGTCGAAGAGCGACGGCACGTACGCCAGCCTCTACACCAAGTGGATCGGCCAGGCGCCTCCGAAGTAGCCGTCGGGGGCCTATGTTCGAGCTGACTTCACAAGAGGAAGGGGCTCGCCCATGGCCCTCGACACCGCGGCCCCTCCGGACACCGGCCGGAGGGGGCTGACCAGGCGCCAGCGAGCTCGACTGACCCGCGGCGCACAGTATGCCGTTGGCATCCTTGTCGTCCTCTTCCTTGCGTTCCGGACGGACTGGGCGCAGTTCAGCCAGGCGTTCCTGCGGGTCGACATTCTCGAGCGGATGTGGCCGGCGGTCATCACGACCGGCTTGAAGAACACCCTGATCTACACGGCGTTGGCCTTTGTCTTCGGACTCGCCCTCGGTCTGCTCATCGCGATGATGAAGCTGTCGTCGATCGGCCCGTACCGGTGGTTCGCCAACGCCTACGTGGAGCTGTTCCGCGGCCTGCCCGCCCTGGTCGTGCTCTTTATGGTCGCCTACGGCATCCCGAACGCCTTCCCAGGATTCCAGTTCCCCGGTGACATCTACGGCAAGGTGATGGTGGGGCTGGGGCTGACGGCCGCGGCATACATGGCCGAAACCATCCGAGCCGGCATCCAGGCCGTTCCGCGCGGACAGGTCGAGGCGGCCCGCACCCTGGGGATGAGCTACGGAAGGACGATGTGGAGCATCGTGCTGCCCCAGGCGTTCCGGGTCGTCATCCCGCCGCTCACCAACGAGATCATCCTCCTCGTCAAGGACTCCTCGCTGGTCTACGTCCTCGGGGTGACCTTCGCGCAGTACGAGCTGACCAAGTTCAGCCAGGATTTCCTCAACCGCACCGTGAATCCCACGCCACTCATCGTCGGGGCGTTGTGCTACCTCATCATCACCCTCCCGCTGTCGAGCCTCGTCCGGGCGCTCGAGAAGCGCTTCGCGAGGGCCCGGTGACGACGATGCCCAAGATCCCGGACACACCTGGCGCACCGACCGCCGCCGAGCTGCCCGCCATCTCGATCCAGAATCTCTCCAAGTCGTTCGGGCACAACGAGGTCCTCAAGGACATCAGCCTCGACATCGCGACCGGCGAGGTCGTCTGCGTCATCGGGCCCTCGGGCTCCGGCAAGTCCACCCTGCTGCGGTGCGTCAACCTGCTCGAGACGCCCACCGCGGGAACCATCTACGTCGGTCCGGACGAGGTGACCGACCTCGACGTCGACCTCGATCGCGTGCGCCGCCGGATCGGCATGGTGTTCCAGGCGTTCAACCTGTTCCCGCACCTCACCGTGCTCCAGAACCTCACTATCGCCCAGACCAAGGTGCTGCGGCGCAGCAAGGCCGAGGCCGCGAAAGTGGCCCGCCACAACCTCGAGCGGGTGGGCATGACCCACAAGGAGGACGACTTCCCGGCGCAGCTCTCCGGAGGCCAGCAGCAGCGGGTGGCCATCGCCCGGTCCTTGTCGATGGACCCCGAACTCATGCTCTTCGACGAGCCGACGTCCGCCCTCGATCCCGAGCTCGTCGGCGAGGTCCTCGCCGTCATGAAGTCCCTCGCGGCCGAGGGAATGACGATGCTGATCGTCACCCACGAGATGGCGTTTGCTCGCGAGGTGGCCGACCGCGTCGTCTTCATGGACGGCGGCTATGTCGTCGAGGAGGGCCGGCCCGCCGACGTCATCGGCGACCCGCAGGAAGCCCGCACGCGGTCCTTCCTCCACCGGGTGCTCAACCCGCTCGTCATCGAGCCCGACGAATTGACCGACGAGGGCGTCCAGGACCTTCGCTAGGTCAGCCCACGAAGTTCTCCGCTTCGCTTGATACTCCGCGGGGACCCCGACGGCCCAGTGCGTAATAGGCCCTAGTCGACGACGGTCGCCACCTCTCCGGTGATCCCGAGGAGCTTCGACGGGTTCCGGACGACGTACAGGGCCGTGATGCCCCGTTTCTCCACCGTGAGGAAGGAGACGGTGTCGAGCTCGCCGTCTGCGTACAGGAGCACGGCCAGCTCGTCGTTGAGCCGGGTCATCTCGACCGTCATGACGACGTCCGCGTACTCCGGTCGCGCCAGGACGCCGGCCATCCAGCGGACCACCTTGTCGGGGCCGTGGATCGGGCGTCGCGCGGCCCGCTTGATCCCACCGCCGTCGGTGACGAGGACGACGTCCGGCGCGAGTAGCGCCATGAACTTCTCCATGTCTCCGGCCGCGAGATGCTCGACGAACTGGCCGAGGACCGCGTCGTGCTGCTTGCGGTCGACCACCTCGGGCCGCCGGGAGTGCACGTGACCGCGCGCCCGGTTGGCCAGCTGCCGGACCGCCGCCTCGGAGCGGTCCAGCGTCGTCGCGACCTCGGCGAAGCTCAACCCGAAGACGTCGTGAAGGACGAACGCGGCCCGCTCGAGCGGCGAGAGCGACTCGAGGACGACGAGCATGGCCATCGAGACCGAGTCGGCGAGCTCCACGCTCTCGGCCGGTCCCCGGTCGGTGGCGACCGGTTCGGGTAGCCACGGTCCGACGTAGTCCTCCCGACGGTGCTGCTGCTGACGCACCCGGTTCAGCGCCTGCCGGGTCGCCGCGGTGAGCAGGTATGCCCGCGGATCTCGGACCGCACTGCGGCGGCTCGCTCCAAGGTCTGCCCAGCGCAGCCAGGTCTCCTGCACGGCGTCCTCCGCGTCCGCAACGGTGCCGAGGATCCGATAGGCGGCGCCGACCAGCTGCGGCCGCAGCTCCTCGAACCGCTCGGCCAGCGCCTCGGCCGAGTTTTCGTCAGGCATGAGCCGCTCGGAGCTCACATTGATCCTTGAAACCCTGGCTGGTGAACCCCAGGGCCGCATTCGTCCGGCTGTAGGAGTTCTCCAGCGCAATGGCCGCGGTGAGCTCGACGACCGCGGCGTCGCTCATCCGCTCGCGCAGGCCGGCGACCATCTCGTCGGTGACGGTGAGAGGTGTCGTCGACATCGCGTCGGCGTACTCGATGACCCGCCGCTCGAGGTCGGTGTAGACGTCGCTGGTGCGCCAGGCGGTGATCGCCTCGAGCTTGGCCGGGTCCACTCCCCTGTTGTGGGAGACCCAGTAGCCGAAGTCGAGGCACCAGCTGCAGCCCACCGTCGCCGCGGCGGCCAAGGTGGCCAGGTGCTTGAGCGAGGCATCTGCGGCGTCCCACTTCTCGACCGACCGCTGAAAGCGCATCGACGAGAGGAGCACTCGGCGATTGTGGGCCAGGCCCAGGGCCGGCTCCATGACAGTGCCGTAGGCGCGCTGCGTGAACCAGTTCATCGCCTTGACGAGCGCGCCCGACTCCACGAGGGGGATGCGGGCGGTGGTGGTGGACATGGGTCCTCCTTGGTCCGTGGGTGTCCCGTCGTTGGGAGGACACCGGCCTCCGGTGAGATGTGACATCACCGGCTCGGGCGTGACCGTGACCGTCCTCGAAACTCGGCGATGACCGCTCCGTCGGCCTCCCGCGTGACGGTGACGTCGGTGATCCCGCTGCGGCCGTATGCGGTGCGAACCCGGGCGTCGGCCACGAGCACGTCGCCGCGGCGGGCCGACGCGACGAACACGATGTCGCCTCCTGCGGCCACCGTGAGCGCGCCGCGCGAGTTGCAGGCCAGCGCGAACGCCGAGTCGGCCAAGGTGAAGAGGTAGCCCCCGTGCGCGAGATCGTGGCCGTTGACCATGTGCTCGCCGACGGTCATTCGCACCACTGCGTGGTCGACCTCGACGAGCGTTGCCTCCATCCCGAGGTGGGCCGACGCTGTGTCGTCGGCCCACATCCGGCGGACGTGGCTCAGGTCCGGTTCGTCGCTCACGGGCCCGATTCCAAGGCTGGGCTCGGGCGGTAGCGACCACCGGGGTATGCGTCGTCGAGTTCTGCGAGGATGCCTCGGACCTGGTCGTGCCCCAGCTCCTGTCCCCACGCGAACGGGCCCTTGGGATAGGACGTGCCGAGGACCATCGCCGTGTCGACGTCCTCCGGCGTGGCCTCGCCGCGGTGCACGAGGTCCACGGCCTCGTTGACAAGCATGGCGACGGTGCGCGCCACCGGGTCGGTGCGGACCGGTCCGCCGACCAGCTCGGCGACCCGCCGCTCGTCCGGCTCGGCGTCGACGGGGTGACCGTCCGCCGCGTACGAGTAGATCCCGCGTCCGGTCTTGCGGCCGAGCCGACCCTCGGTGACGAGGTCACGCTGGAGCTGCACGGGCGCATACCGGGGGTCGTTGCCGGTCCGCTCCCACACGCTGGTGCCGACCGCGAGGTTGACGTCCTGCCCGATGAGGTCGGTGAGCTCGAGCGGACCCATCCGGAATCCCGCGGACCGGAGGCAGGCGTCGATCGTCGCGGCGTCCGCGAGCCCCTCCTCCAGCATCCGCAGGCCCTCGCCGTAGAACGGCCGTGCGACCCGGTTGACGATGAAGCCCGGCGTCGACGTGCAGTGGACCGGCGTCTTGCCCCAGGAGGCGACCAGGTCCGCCGCGAAGTCGAGGTACGTCTGGGCGCTCACTGACCCGTGGACCACTTCGACGAGGCGCATCACCGGCGCGGGGTTGAAGAAGTGGAGGCCGAGAACTCGCTCGGGGTCGTGGACCGCCTCGGCGATGGCATCGATGTCGAGGCTCGACGTGTTGGTGGCGAGAAGGGTCGTGGGTGCTTGAAGCCGGCCCAGCTCGGTGAAGACCGACCGCTTGACCCCCAGGTCCTCGACCGCCGCCTCGACCACCAGCTCGCATTGGGGGAGGTCGGCGAGGTCCGCGACGACGTGGATCCGGTCGGCGGCGGCATGCGCACCCTCAGCGGTCATCCGACCCTTGGCCGAGAGGTCGGCCAGGCGCTGCGCCACACTGTCGGCGGCCGCGGCTGCGCGGTTCGGGCCCGCGTCGTGGAGGTAGACGTCGTGTCCGGCGACGGCCGCGACCTGTGCGATCCCGGCGCCCATGGCCCCGGTTCCGACGACCGCGACGTCGCCCCGAGGACCGTCGGCCGTCATGCCGCCATCCTGCCGTACCTGCCTGGCGGGCTCGCGCTGCGAGGCAGCATCCCGGCTCCCGCGTGGCTGGCGGTCGCCGTCGCCAGGCCGGACCAGCGGCGCACTTGTCCATCCCGCTTCCTCCGGAACGCCTCAACAACTGCCGCCGTCGGCTGTCGTTGTGACCTAGATCCAGTCCTTGCGCTTGAACGTGATGTAGAGGCCCACGGCGATCCCGACGATGAGCACCGTCGAGGTGATCACGCCGATCGGGTGGCCGAACCCGGGATACGGGATGTTCTGTCCGTACCAGCCGGTCACGGCCGTCGGCACCGCGATGATCGCGGCCCACGCGGTGAGCTTCTTCATCACGGTGTTCAGGCGGGCGTCCTGCAGCGATAGTGACGTCTCGAAGATCGACGTGATCATGTCGCGCAGGGATTCGGTCCACTCCGCGGCGCGGATCGCGTGGTCGTAGAGGTCGGAGAACCAGCCGTCCAGCTCGTTGCCGTCCTTGTGCAGCTCGGTTCGGTGCCGCAGCACGGCGCCGACGACCTCTCGCATCGGGAGCACCACGCGGCGCAGCTCGACCAGTTCCTTGCGGATCCGGAAGGTCCGCTGCTGGGTCCTGCGAGTCTGCTGCTGCTCCGCGAACAGGCCGTCCTCGAGGGACTCGATCGCGTCGTCGAGCTGCTGCACGGTGTCGAAGTGGCCGTCGACGACGACGTCGAGCAGTCCGTGGAGCAGCGCGCCACCGCCCAGGTGAAGCAGCTCGCTGTTGTCGTCCCAGCGCTGCTTGACCTGGGTCATGTCGAAGTCGTCGTTGTCCCTGACGGTCACGATGCCGCGCGGCAGTACGAAGGTTGAGACCTTGGTCAGCCGCAACCGCGAGGCCAGCACCTGGTCCGGCGCGATCGGGCCCGTCCCCGGGTGATCTAGGCGAGTCGCATACACGCTGACGAAGGAGTGGTGCGCATGCATGGTGGCCTTCGGGCGGCTGGCCTCCTCGATGACGTCCTCCACGGCGTGCGAGTCGAGGTTGAGCTCGTCGGCCAGCTTCTGGAGCATCGCGTGGTCGGGTTCGAGGAGGTCGACCCAGACCAGCGAGTCCTCGTCCGCCAGGTGCTCGGAGACGTCGTCGATGGGGAAGTCATGGTCAGTGACTTCACCCTTGCGCCACAGCAGGGTGTGGACGCCGCTGGTTCCCATGAGGGCAGTGTGCCCTCTGTGGCTGGGCGCGTACTGGCGATGACGCTGAGACCGGTGCCGCTGACTACGATCGCTGGGTGACGACGACGGCGACGCCTGCTCATCCGCTGCTCGAGAAGCACGGGGACGCTCTGTCGGAGGCCCGCGCCGCACTGGCGGCCCGAAGCTTCTATTCACGCTACCCGGAGTCACCGTCTCCCCGCGTCTACGGCGAGACGGCGGCGGTCGACGGGCTGTCCGCATACGAGACGCGGCTCGGGAACCGGTATGCGTCGCTGGCCGACCAGCCGACCGACGGTTCGTGGGTGGGCTCGGAAGTGTCTCCGTACGGGCCGGTGCTCGGGGTGTCGTACCCGCACCTGGACGTGGACCGCGCGCTCGCCGCCGCGCACGCCACGATGCCGGCGTGGCGCGACGCCGGGCCGCAGGTGCGAGCTGCGGTATGCCTGGAGATCGTCGACGCGGTGAACCGGCGGGGCTTCGAGATGGCCAATGCCGTGATGCACACCTCCGGACAACCCTTCGTCATGGCTTTTCAGGCCGGCGGTCCCCACGCGCAGGACCGCGCGGTCGAGGCGATCGTGGCGGGGCTGGTCGAGCAGGAGCGGGTGCCGGCCTCGGTGATCTGGGAGAAACCGGCCAAGGATGCGCCGATCCGGATGGAGAAGTCGTATCGCATCGTGGCGCGGGGCATCTCTCTGGTCATCGGGTGCAACACCTTCCCGACGTGGAACTCCTACCCGGGCATCTTTGCGTCGCTGGTGACCGGCAACCCGGTCATCGTCAAACCGCACCCGCGAGCCGTCCTACCGCTCGCCATCACCGTTGACGCCGCGCGGACGGCTTTGCGGGACAACGGGTTCGACCCGAATCTCGTGCAGCTGGCCGCGGAGGCCGACGGCGAGGGTCTGGCTCGCGTCCTGGCCGAGCGGCCCGAGGTGGCGATCATCGACTACACCGGCGGCCCCCGGTTCGGGGAGTGGTTGGAGCGGGAGGGGGCGGCCCGCGGCGCATTGGTGTTCACGGAGAAGGCGGGCGTCAACACCGTCGTGATCGACTCGACCTCCGATCTTCGAGCGGCGCTCGGTAATCTCGCGTTCTCCTTGGCCCTGTACTCCGGCCAGATGTGCACGACCCCGCAGAACATCTACGTTCCCGAGGACGGCATCGACACCGACGAAGGCCACCTGTCGTTCGAGGAGCTGGGCGACCGGCTGGCCGGAGCGATCGACAAGCTGACCGGTGACGACGCTCGAGCGGTCGAGATCCTGGGTGCGACCGTCAATGACCAGGTCCGCGGCAATGCTGCCGGGATCTCGGAGCTGGCGTCGCGAGGGGGCGGGTCCGTCGTCCTCGCCCCCCGGACGGTGACCCATCCCGCATACCCGGACGCGGTGGTGCGCGCCCCGGGACTGGTCGCGCTCGACGCGACGAGCGAGGAGATCTACACGCGGGAGTGCTTCGGGCCGGTCACCTTCCTCATCCGGACGACGTCGACCGAGCAGTCGCTGGAGCGGTTCGTCGAGACGGTGCGCGAGTACGGAGCGATGACGGCGGGGGTGTGGTCGACCTCATCCGAGGTGCTGGAAGCCGCGCGGGATGCCGCGGCCGAGGCGGGGGTCGCGCTGTCCGAGAACCTCACGGGGCCGGTGTTCGTCAACCAGACCACGGCGTTCTCCGACTACCACGGCACCGGGGCGAACCCGGCGGCCAACGCCGCATACACGGACGCCGCCTTCGTGGCGAACCGGTTCCGAGTGGTGACCACCCGCCGCCACGTTTGAGCTGCCGCTCTGCTGTGCCCACCCGGATGTCGATGTAGACATGCTCACGCGTCGACCCATTCCAGATCGCGCTGGTCGGACGGCTGATCGACGCTGATCTGGTTGAGGTGTCCCCGGACGGCTTGAAGGAAGCCGGCCGGGGTTTCGGAGAAGCTGAAGTGTCCGGCGTCGGGCAGCTCTACGAGCGTGGCCGCCGGGATCGCCGCGGCGAGCATGCGCCCGGCGACGGGTGGGCAGACCCAGTCGTGCTGACCGACGATGACCAGAGTCGGTACGTCGATGGCAGGCAGCCGGGACGAGAGGTCGTAGCGCGCTGCCAGGTGTTGGAAGAAGTATGCGGCGATCTCGGGGTTGAGACTGCTCAGCGCCATCAGCTGTCCCGGAATGTGTTCATGGCCGGGTGCGGCGTAGAGCGGAAGCACCAGGCGGTCGAAGTCTTCCCCGGCCTGGTCAGAGAAGTCACCCGAGAACAGCCGAGTCGCGGCCGCGCCGCCTCGCTCGAGGGGTCCGGGCGGTGGGGCGGGATCTTCCATCGGCCCGAGCGACGCGGCGGTGTTGCAGAGAATCAGTCCGCTTGCCAGCGCGGGATGACGAACCGCAAGCTGGAGCGCGACGAACCCGCCAGCAGAGTGGCCGAAAACCACCGGTCGAGCGATGCCCAGTGTGGAGCACAGGCTGGCGACATCGTCGGCCATCTGCTCGAGCGTGCATGATTCGGCAGGCTCCGGAGCTGAACGACCTTGGCCACGCAGGTCGACGAACACCAGCTGGACATCGTCTCGCAGGGCGCTCAGGCCCGGCCGCAGGTAACCGTGGTCGAAGCCCGGCCCGCCATGCAGGACGAGCAGGCAGGGTCGGGAGCGGAGTTGGCCGGCCACGACGGGCAGCCCGGGACCCTCGACGTCGACGTACAGGCGAGTGCCATTGACAGTGATGTGCATGTCCAAGAGATGCGGCCGCCGGCGCGAAAGTTCACTGCCGAACCGAACTTTCCGAGGGGGCCGCACATCCCATGGGCATGGACGTCGCAACGCAGGACACTGTGGTCATGCCCGGTACCGACGACGCCACGCTGGCGAGAGCCGCGCAGGCCGGCGACCCGGCCGGGCTGGGTGGGCTGTTCGAGCGGCACCGGGCGCACTTGTACGCCGTGGCGCTCGGGATCCTGGGTCACGGCCCTGACGCCGACGACGCGGTCCAGGACACCATCGTCATCGCTATGAGCAAGATCGGCGCGCTTCGTGATCCGGGCGCCGCCGGCGGATGGCTGGTCGCCATCCTCGTGAATGTGTGCCGAGCCCGTCTGCGCCGGCCCGTCCGTGAGGTCGCGTACACGGAGGCGGCCGAGGCGTCCGGCGCGCTGGACACCGTGCAGGAAACCGTGGAACGCGGAGCGCTGCGCGACTGGGTCTGGACTGCCCTGGATGGTCTGCCGGAACCACAGCGAGTGACCGTGATGCTGCGTCACTTCTCGACTGCCAACTCGTACTCCGCCATCGCCGACCTCTGCGACGTTCCCATCGGGACGGTACGCAGCCGGCTCAATGCGGCGCGTCGTCGGCTCGCTGACCAGCTCCTGATCACGGTCGGCAGTGCCTATGGCGACCGCTCTCTCGTCCAGGGTTGGTCGGAGGCCACCGGCAACGCCCTGCAGGCCTTCGAGCGAACCGCCGACGCTCGCCTGCTCGAATCGATTTCACCCCCGACGTCGCCTTCCGGATGGCGGACCGGGTCGAACGCCACGGGCGCGCCCAGCTGATTGAAGGCTTGACGCACGACTTCGACGAGGGAGTGACGGTCCAACCGTTCCAGGTCGTGGCCGGCGAGCACATCACCGTCACCGACCTGATGCTGAACAGCCCGCCAGACAAGCCGCTCCACTGCCCCCCGGCGGTAACCCAGGTGCACTTCCACCACGCCGGCCGAACCCATCGCCTCGTCTCCCACTACGCAGCGCGCCCATAGCCAGCCACGCCGTGGCCAAGCGCAGACGAAGCCGCGGCGTGTCGGGCTGGGCCGAGGAGCGCACAAGACCCCGTCAGTCCGCGAGATGTGGACGGCCGTGAGGACACCGCCGGAGTCACCCTGACCAAACGTCGGCGACTCAGGTCCAAGCCCAGGGTGCTCCCCGATGCGGCGCCTCGGGTCGTTGGCGCATTCTTCTGGGCGAAACCGGAGGAGGTGACCGTGTACCAGCAGAACACGTCGGTGCTGGTCGAGAACTCGTCACGAGATCACGCCGAGCCCCGCCAGTATCGTCTCCGCGAAATCTGGGGCGTCTGGGCCGCCGCGGCGCTGCCGATGGCCGCACTCGCCTGGCTGGTCGCGCCAGCACTGGCGCATATCCTCGACGGCCCCACGGGGTGGCCGCGGGCGCTGCTCGCGTGCATGACGGCCGGGTTGGTGTGGCAGGGGGTCCTCGTGCTGGCGCTCGTCCGCCGTGAAACCGGCAGCCTGCGATGGCCCACCGTGCGGGACGCCTTGTGGCTCGGGCGGCCCGTCAGTCCTCGCACTGGCCGGGTCGGCGGCCGGGTGTGGTGGGTGTTGCTGCCGGCCGTGCTCGTCGTCGGGCTCGCGCAGCTCCTCCCCTCGATTCCTGGGCCGGCAGAACGGGACTTGGGTGCCTTCCTGCGGTCAGCGATCGGCCAGCAGTTCCTCTCCGGGAACTGGCCGTGGTTCGCGCTGATCGTGGTCATGGCGGTGTTCAACACCGTGCTCGGCGAGGAGCTGTTGTTCCGCGGACTCTTGCTGCCCAGAATGCGGGGCGCCTTCGGTCGCGCCGACTGGTTGGCCAACGGGCTGCTTTTCGCCGTGTACCACCTCCACATGCCGTGGGTGATACCGAAGGCGCTGCTCGACACGCTCGCCCTGGCCTACCCGACCCGCCGCTACCGAAGCGCTTGGCTCGGCATCCTCGTGCACAGCGTGCAGTCGCTGCTCATCGTGAGCGCCTCCCTGGCCGCCGTGCTGCGGTAGCGGTGACCGCACGCGGCTGGCTGAACGGTGTAGCCGAGAGGAACCGAACGGAGGTCCCGGATCCAGCCGCGATTCAGGAGACTAATCGTGGTTCCGGGGCAGGGGGGACGGCCCCGGGACCATCAAGCAGTAGCGCAGGGCCCGTGCTTCGACCAAGGGAATCGAAGCGCGGGCCCTTCGCCATCTGACGAGGGACCGCGGACACCTGCAGCGGACGGGCTCGATGTCACCGGAGCACGCGGTACCGAATGTGGGTCACCGCCGGAGACGCCACCACCTCGTAGGGCTCCAACCGGAGCCCCTCCAGGCCGTCCCACAGCCGCTCACCGCCACCCAACACGATGGGTGCCACGTGCAGGTACAGCTCGTCGACCAGCCCGGCCTTGAGGTACTGCTGCGCCGTCGACGCACCGCCCGAGATCTGGACGTTCGCCGAACCCGCCGCCTCCCGGGCCCGGGTCAGCGCCGAGTCGATCCCGTCGGTGACGAAGTGGAACACGGTCCCGCCGTCCATCGGCACCGGCTCGCGCGGGTGAGAAGTGAGCACGAACACCGGCACGTGGTATGGCGGATCCTCGCCCCACCATCCGCGCCAGTTGGGGTCCGACTTCGGGTCAGGAGGCCCGAACATCTTGCGCCCCATGATGTATGCGCCGACGCCCTCGCCGTGGCGAGCCGCGATGTCGGCGTCGCTCGCCGGCCCGGCCTCGCCGGCGAAGGCCCAGTCGTGAAGCCGCTCGCCGTCAACGCCGAGAGGCTCCTCCAGGCTTTGGTTACGCCCGGCGACGAACCCGTCGAGCGACACGGACAACTGGCAGATCACGGAGGTCATGGTCAATGAGACCGCAGGTGTCGTGCCAACTCATCGCCGTGAGCGAACGTGGCCTCACCCCTGCCCGGGCTCGACGAGCTGGTTGGTCGTGCGGAGCACGCGGGGCTCGAGGAACTGCGCCGCGTCGACGTCGGCTGCGGATGCCACGCGGAAGGTTGCGCTCTCACCCGGGAGGAGGGTGAGCATCCCCTCGTCGACGACGGCGTTGGCGTCGACCTTGTCGGCGAGCAGCGTGACGTCGCGCTGCAGCGTCGCCGCGGTGACCGTGACGGCATACCCGTAGGCGGTCCGCTCCGCGGTGGCGCTGGCCCAGGCCTTGGTGAAGCGCAGGTGGCGGTCCTCGTCGAAGAACCACACGGCGCGGTGGTTGCCCTCGGTCGCGACGAGTACCTCCTCGCGCGGGGAGACCTCGGTCGTGAGCGTGGCGTCGAGCGGAAGGGTATGCGTCGCCCGGGGCGGTACGTTGACGGTCACCACGCGTCCCGCCCGTTCCACGCCGTCGAACGTCGTGCGCTGCAACAGAACTCGTCCCTGCCACGGTTCGTCGGTGTCGTTGTCCAGAACGAGGGTAAGCCGGTCTCCGCGAGGCTGGATGGTCATCAGCCGGTCCGCGAAGGCGTGCCGGACGGCGTGCCAAAGCGGCTTGCGTACGCCGGCGCCGTCGACCATCGACCAGGAGGTGACCGGCCAGCAGTCGTTGAGCTGCCACACGACCATCCCTTGGCAGCGCGGGTGCCACGAGCGGAGGTGCTCGATCCCGAATGCGACGGCGCGGGCCTGCTGCACGGACATCGCCCAGTGCCAGTCCTCGAAGCCGACGGGCTCGTCGAGGTGCGGAGCCAGCCCGCGGGACAGCTTGAGGTGGCCGTCCGCCGCCTTTTGGTGGGCAAGCATCGCCGGCGACGTCGGCGTCAGGGGGTCGTCGTGTACGGCGGCGGTCAGCGTCGACCAGGCCGGCGGGCCCTGGTACCCGAACTCGGTGACGAACCGTGGGGCCGCGTCGCGGTAGGCGGTGTAGTCGAGCCGGTTCCAGACGTCCCACAGGTGACTGGTGCCATGGTCAGGGTCGTTCGGATGGAGATGATCGTCGAACGACCACGGGCTGCCCGGAGAGTAGGGGCGGGTGGGGTCGAGTTCTCCAAGCAGGGAGGGGAAGAGGTCGAGGTAGTAGCCGCGGCCCCACGTGAGGTCCCCGAGCTGGCGTCGCCAGTCCCAGTCCACATAGCCCCAGAGGTTCTCGTTGTTGCCGTTCCAGAGGACCAGGCTGGGATGCGGGCACAGCCGGGTGACCGCTTCGGTGACCTCCTGCAGGATCTCGCTGCGGAGCGGCTCCTCTTCGGCGTATGCAGCACAGGCCATGAGCAGGTCCTGCCAGACCAGCACACCGGCCTCGTCGCAGGCGTTGTAGAAGTCGTCGCTCTCGAACAGCCCGCCGCCCCACACGCGCAGCAGGTTCACGCCGGCGTCGGTCGCGTCGGCGACCCGGGCCGCATACCGAGCATGGTCGACCCGGTGAGGGAAGCAGTCGTCAGGGATCCAGTTGGCGCCTTTGACGAGGACGGGGTTTCCGTTGATGCGCAACGAGAACGGCGTGCCCTCGGCGTCCGGCCTGGTGTCCAGCTCGACTTGGCGAAAGCCGACCCGTTGCTCACGGCGGTCGACCACCGTCCCATCGGCCAGGAGCTCGACGTGCACATCGGAGAGCGGCTGAGCTCCGTAGCCCCGGGGCCACCAGAGCCGCGGTTCCAGCAGGTCGAGGACGACCGACGTCTCACCCTTGTCGACCTTCGCCTCCGCGGACCGTCCCTCGCAGGTGACCCGGAGAGTCAACACGGCTGGGGTGTCCCGACCGGCGTCGGCATGGACCTCGACGCGGCCGACGCCGTCGACCACCGTGACGAGCGTCCGCACGGCGGCCAGCCGGGCGGTGCTCCAGCGCTCGATGCGCGCGCTCCGCCAGATACCGGCGGTGACCAGGTCGGGTCCCCAGTCCCAGCCGAAGTTGCAGGCCGTCTTGCGAATCGCGTTGTACGGGTGGGCGTTGCCCACGT
>JBKPKI010000117.1:0-5965 GCA_046731055.1 Actinomycetota bacterium
GTGACATGCAGCGACGCGCTCTCATGCGGAAGCGCTTCTCCGACAACAGGATTCGTGGGACGTTCGGACAGGGCGCTCATGACTCGCTCCGTTCTTCGCGACGCGACTGCTGGGCATAGAGCTTGAGCAGGGAGGTGCCGAGCATCGCCGCGCGGTAGTCGGCCGTGGCCCGCTGGTCGTCGATCGGGGTTCCTTCTTGGCGCAGGACGCCCGCGGCGACGCGGACGGTCTCCCGAGACCACGGCCGGCCTTCCAGGGCGGTCTCGGTGTCGAGGGCCCGGATCGGGGTGGCGGCGACGCCGCCGAGGCCGATGCGGGCCTTGACGACCTCGCCGTCGACGACGTCGATGGCGTACCCGACGGCGACGCTGGAGATGTCGTCGAAGCGACGCTTGGCGATCTTGTGGAAGGCGTTGATCTCGGCCAGCGGCAACGGGATGCGGACCGACTTGATCAGCTCGTCGGCCCTGCGGACCGACGACCGGTAGCCGGTGAAGTAGTCGGCCAGGGCGACCACACGCTCGCCCTCGGTCGAAGCGAGGACGAGGACCGCCTCGAGGGCGAGGAGGGCCGGTGGCGTGTCGCCGATGGGAGAGCCGGTGCCGAGGTTGCCGCCCAGCGTCGCCCCGTTGCGGATGAGCCGGGAGGCGAACTGGGGGAAGACGTGGTCCAGCAAGGGGATTCGTCCTTGCAGGCGGCGCTCGATCTCGGTGAGCGTGAGCGCGGCGCCGAGCTCGATCCAGTCCTCGGAGACGTCGAAGCCGCGAAGCTCGGGCAGCCGATCGACCGCGATCGCGTATGCCGCGCGCTCTCCTCGGATGTTGACCTCGACGCCCCAGTCGGTCGAGCCGGCGACGAGAACGGCGTCCGGATGCTTGCCGAGGACCGCCGTGGCCTCGGCAAGGCTGGTCGGCCGGACCAGCTCGCCGTCGGGCTCGGCGATCCGGGTTCGCCGGACCGGCGGCGGAGGAGATGCGAGGCGAGTGGCGAACGCGTCGTCCTCGGGAGGCATGCCGAGCGCGTAGGCGGCGTCGCGGATCGGGCGGTAGCCGGTGCAGCGACAGAGGTTGCCGCTCATCGCGTGCAGGTCGAACCCATTGGGCCCGTGCTCGCTCTCCAGGTGCGCCACATGGCCGAGGGTGTCGTCCGCGTCGTAGGACGCCTCCGGGTTGTCTGCGCGGTCGGCGCGGTAGTACTCGGCGGCCATGCTGCAGACGAATCCCGGTGTGCAGTAACCGCACTGGGATCCGCCGCGCACCGCCATCTCGCGCTGCACCGGGTGCAGTGCCTCCGGGGTGCCGAGCCCCTCCGAGGTGACTACCTCGCCGCCGTCGAGGGTCCCAGCCGGGATGAGGCACGCGTTGATCGCCGTCCACTGGGTGCGGCCCTCCGGGTCCGCGTAGTCGGGACGGGCAACCAGGACGGAGCAGGCGCCGCACTCGCCCTCCGCGCAGCCCTCCTTGGCGCCAGTGAGGCCGACGTCGCGCAGCCAGTTGAGCGCGGTGGTGTTGGCCGGGACGCCGTCCAGCGAGCAGAGCCGGCCGTTGACCGTCACCTGTGGAGGCGACCCGGGGGAGTCCGTCGTGCGGGAGTCGGGTGCGGTGATCGTCATGTCCACTCCTGTCGCGCCGCCGTTGGCGTCTTCATCCGCCCCCGCTGCGGGCCCTGCTGCGGGCCTCGCCGGGGTCGGCATGGTTTCGGGGTGACGCCGACCCGGTGGTTGTCCATGCAGAACGCCGAGTCGTGGACGGGAGTCTCCCCATCGTACAGATTCAACAGTTCGTTGAAAAGGGATCGACCGCTGCTGCGCGAGAGGCCAACTTCGGCCGCTATGGGCCCTCGCATTCCGGCCGAAGCTGGCCTCTCGGCTACGGGGGTGGGGGTCATGACGTCGCTCCGGTCCGCGCGAGCAAGTCCCGGCTCGCCGCCCGGGAACGAGCCGCGAGGCCGTTCTCGTCGACGGTGACGAGTCGGTCCTGCTCGACGACGGTACGGCCGCCCACCAGCAGCAGCTCGAGCGGTGGACGGTCGCCGAGGACCAGTCCTGCGACGGGGTCGACGACGTCGGCGTGCGGCAGGGTGTCGACTCGCCACACGGCGAGGTCGGCCTGCTTGCCGGCCTCGAGGGACCCGATCTGGTCGTCCCAGCCTAGGACCCGAGCGCCCCCGATTGTTGCCACCTCCAGCGCATCGCGCACCGAGAGCGCCTGCGGGCCGCCGCGGGCGCGGGCGAAGAGCAGGGCGTGGCGCGCCTCCTCCAGTAGCGAGCTCGCCTCGTTGGAGGCCGCCCCGTCGACGCCGAGCCCGACGGGGACACCGGCGTCGCGCAGGTCGCGGAGCCGGGCGATCCCGGCCCCCAGCCGGGCGTTGGAGGACGGGCAGTGGGCGACCCCGGTGCTGGTCGCGGCCATGGACGCGATCGCGGGGTCGTCGAGGTGGATGCCGTGGCCGTACCACACGTCGTCACCAAGCCAGCCCAGCGACTCCATGTACTCGACCGGTCCACAGCCGAACCGCTCGTGGCAGAAGGCGTCCTCGTCCATCGTCTCGGCCAGGTGAGTGTGCAGTCGGACTCCCTTGTCGCGTGCCAGCGCGGCGGACTCTTTGAGCAGCGTGTCCGTCACCGAGAACGGCGAGCACGGCGCAACCCCGACGCGCAGCATCGAGTCGGCCGAGGGGTCGTGGAACCGGTCCACCGCGTCGGCCGTCGCGGCCAGGATCGTGTCGAGGTCCTCGACGACGTGGTCCGGCGGAAGCCCGCCCTGCGAGCGGCCGAGGTCCATGGATCCGCGCGTCGGCAGAAACCGCAGCCCGACCGCACGGGCCGCGTCGATCTCGGCGGCGAGCACGTCACCGCCATCGGCGGGGAAGACGTAGTGGTGGTCCATGGAGGTCGTGCAGCCGGTCTTCGCCAACCAGCCGAGGCCGGCGGTCGCGGCGGCGGACACGGTTTCCTCGTCGATGCCGCCCCAGACCGGATAGAGAGTCGTCAGCCACTCGAACAGCGTCGCGTCGACGGCCAGCCCGCGGGTCACCCACTGGTAGAGGTGGTGGTGGGTGTTGACCAGGCCGGGCGTCACGACGCAACCGCGCACGTCGACCACTCGTCCTTCGTCGACGACAGGCCCAGCACCCGACCCGACCGACGCCACCCGGCCGTCCTCGACCAGGACGTACCCGTCCGCATACTCGTTGCGGCTGCCGTCCATGGTCACGACGGTGCCGCCGCCCAGGAGCAGCCGGTCGGTCATGTCACACCGCGCTCTCGAGGCGCAGCACCGCGATCTCGCTCAGTTGCTCGACGGTCTCTCCGCGCTCCGTCGTGTCGTCGTTCTCGAGGCGCCGGTCGAGCTCCGCGAGAATCTCGTCCGTCGAGCGGCCCGCGGCGCGGATGAGGAAAACCCGGTCGAAGCGCTGCTCGTATGCGGCGTTGCCGGCGGCCAGTCGGCTGGCGGTGTCGAGGTCCTCTGGGTCGACGCCGGACTGTTCCCGCCCCGAGTGCTCGACGTCGTGGCCGGCGCCGGCCCGCTCGCCGATGCGAGGGTGGCGGGACAGCGCGGCGTGGAGCTCGGCGTCGGTGAGGCTGGCCGCCGCCTGCTCTGCGGCGAGCCGGAGGGCGGGCCACCCGGCGTACGGGCGGCCCCCCTCGACCTCGTCGACCCAGCGCGGCACGCCGAGACAGGTCCGCAGCAGCCCCTTGGCCTCGTCGGACGAGAGGCGGTTGAAGGCCGACACGTCGTGCCGCTCGGTCATCCGGCTCCTCCGCGCTGCCGGGCGCTCAGGATCGGGCTGGCCCCGGCGAGCAGGTCGTCGAAGCGGTGGTTGGCGATCCGGGAGATCTCCACCAGCGCGGTCGCGTGCTCCTGCTCCGGGGAGTTGTGGAGCCGCTCGCGGCCCTCGGCGAGGATCTGGTCGAACGAGCCGCGGTCGCGGACCGAGACGACCAGTGGGAAGCCGAACCGCTCCCGGTAGGCCGAGGTGAGCTCGCCGAGCTCCTCGTGCTCCTGGTCGCGCAGGATGGTCAAGCCGAGCGAGGACTGGTCGCCCATGGAGGCCGCGCCGCTCTCGCCGGACGTGACCGCCGCCGAGCCGAGGTCGGGGTAGGCGGCGATGAGCTCGCGCTCCTGCTCGTCGGTGGAGGAGAACAGGGCTTGCTGGAACGCCCGGCGCAGGTCCGGCGTGTCGGTGAACGGCCGCCGCTCCCAGGCCCGCTCGACGACCCAGGACGGACCCTGGTAGATCGAGCCGAACGTCTCGGCGAATTGCTCGCGGGACATCTGGTTGACCTCGTTGAGGGTGACCTCGTCGCCCGGGCGGCCGGCCACGGCAGGGCCACGGTCGCGACCCACGTGGTGGAACACGTAGTTGAGCAGGATCGCGACGAGGCTGCCGAGAGTGATCCCGCTGCCGAAGATGATCTGGGCCCATTCCGGGACCGCCTGGGAGATCGTGGGGAGCACCGTGACGTACACGGCTAGGCCCAGAGAGGTGCCCACGATGACGACGTTGCGGTGGTCGTGGAAGTCGACCCGCGACAGCGTCTGGATACCGACGACGGCCACCGTCGCGAACATCGCCAGGGCGGCGCCGCCGAGGACCGGGTGCGGGATGCTCGCCACGATTGCGCCGGCCTTGGGAATGAGACCGATGACGATCATGATGAGTCCCGCGGTGGCGACGACGTAGCGGCTGCGCACCCGAGTCAGCCGGACCAGGCCGACGTTCTCGGCGAAGCACGTGTAGGGGAACGAGTTGAAGACGCCGCCGATGGTGGTGGCCAGGCCGTCCGCGCGCAGAGCACGGGCGATGTCGTCCTTGGTGATCCGCTTCTCGACGATCTCGCCGGTAGCAAAGACGTCCCCGGTCGTCTCGACCGCGGTGATGAGCATGACGACGACCATCGAGATGATCGCGGCGATGCTGAACTTCGGCCAACCGAAGTAGAACGGCGTCGTCAGGCCGAACCACGAGGACTGGCCGACCGCGTCGAAGTGGGCGTCCCCGAGGATCCAGGCCACCAGCGTGCCGATGACCAGACCGAGCAGGACGGCGACCGTTGCCATGAAGCCGCGGAACACCCGCTGGATGATGACGATCAATGCCAAGGTGCCGACCGCGTACGCGAGGTTCTTGCCGCTGGTCGGGTCCAGCGTGGGGCCGGCGCCGCCGGCGGCGTCGTTGGCCGCGACCGGCAGCAGGGCGATACCGATGATGGTGATGACGGTGCCCGTGACAACCGGCGGGAAGAACTTGATCAGCCGGCTGAAGTACGGCGCGATGAAGAAGGTGAAGAGGCCCGCGACGATGACCGCGCCGTAGATGACGACGAGGCCCTCGGTGCCGCCGCCCGCGGCCAGGCCGATGGCGATCATCGGCGAGACGGCGGTGAAGGTCACGCCCTGGAGCAGTGGCAGCTTGACGCCCACCTTCCAGAACCCGACCGACTGGATGATCGACGCGATGCCGCAGGTGAAGAGGTCGGCGTTGATGAGGTGGATCAGCTGCTCGGTGGTCAGGCCGATCGCGTTGGCCAGCAGAATCGGCACGATGACCGCGCCGGCGTAGAAGGCGAGGACGTGCTGGAATCCGTAGATGGCCAGCTTGGGGGCGGGGAGGACCTCGTCGACGGGGTGTTTGGGAGGGGCCGGTCGCTCGGCGACGGAACTAGCGGTCATGTGCGCACCTGAGTTTCTGTGAGGAGCTCGCAGTGTTTCGGTATGCGGAATCTGATTTACGGATGACGGAAACTGTAGAGGTGACTTAGGTCACGGTCAACGGTTTGTTGAAAAGTCGTCCGGGATTCAGGCCGAAGACCGCCGGTTCAGGTAGTTGTAGACGGTGAAGCGGGTGACGCCCAACGCCTCCGCGACGGTCTCCGCGGAACGCCGCATCTCGAAGGCGCCGCGCTCTTCGAGCAGCCGCACCGCCTGCTGCTTGCCAGCGCGCGGCAGGCCCGCGAGAGGCG
>JBKPKI010000118.1:0-4370 GCA_046731055.1 Actinomycetota bacterium
GTGCTGCCCGCGCTGCGGAACCGGCGGGCGATCCTCCCGATGGTCCGTGCCTACCTCGAGCTCAAGCGCGACCGCGACGCCATGGACTTCGGCGACCAGATGGCGCTCGCGGCTCGGCTCGCGCGCTCGGTCCCGGCGATCCGCGGGACGGAACGGACGCGGTTCCGGGCGGTGCTGCTCGACGAGTTCCAGGACACGTCCGAAGCGCAGCTGGTGATGCTGCGGTCGCTGTTCGGTGCCTCGGCGGACGGCGCCGCGAGTGGCGTGGGGGTCACCGCGGTCGGTGATCCCAACCAGTCGATCTACGGCTGGCGGGGAGCCAGTGCGACGACGTTGACGAGGTTCCCGGCGGAGTTCGCCGACGGACGGGGTGCCGCCGAGGTCCTGCCGCTGCGGACCAGCTGGCGCAACGACCACGCGATCCTCGCCGTGGCCAACACGACGTCGCGGCCGTTGCGCTCGGAGATCGTGGCGCCGCTGCGGGCTCGGCCGGACGCCGGTGCCGGACGCGTCATGGCCGCCCGTCTCGAGACCACCGAGGACGAGGCGCGCCACGTCGCCGACTGGGTGGCGGCGAGATGGCGGTCGCCGAGCGGGCGGCGGACCGGTCTGAGCGCTGCCGTCCTCTGCCGCAAGCGGTCCCAGTTCCCGCTCCTCGTCGAAGCCCTGAAAGCGCATGACCTACCCGTCGAGGTGGTGGGTCTCGGCGGCCTGCTGCTTACCCCCGAGGTCAACGACCTCGTCAGCCTGCTCTGGGTAGTCCAGGACCCGACGCGCGGTGACCGGTTGATGCGGCTGCTCACCGGCCCGTTCTGTCGCCTCGGGCCGGCCGACCTCGACGGACTGGCTTCGTGGGCCCGAGCTCGGCAGCGGACTGCCGGGGCCCTACCCGGCGAGGCACAGGTCCTCCAGCTGCCGGGGCTCGAGACGGCACCGGACGAGGACTTCGACGAGGCGGGGGAGTTCGACCCGGCCTCGCGGGGCGGTGACGAGTCGGGCATGTTGCGGCATCCGGGTGTCGGCGAGGTTCGCGACCAGGCGCCGGAGAGTTCCGACCGGGCCAGCATCGTCGAGGCGCTCGACGACCTGCCGTCGGCGGCGTGGCGGGGCGCGGACGGGCAGCGGGTGTCGGAGCCGGGTCTGGAGCGGCTCCACGCCCTGGGCCGCGTCGTCAAGGATCTGCGCAAGCTCACCGGCCTGCCGCTGGCGGAGCTCGTCGGCGAGGGTGAGCGCGCCCTGGGTCTCGACATCGAGGTCCTCGCGCGCCCCGAGCACACCGTGGCGACGGCCCGCGCCCACCTCGATGCCTTCGGCGAGGTGGCGGCGACGTTCTCGGGATCGGCCGACCGTCCCACGCTGGGCGGGTTCCTCGCCTGGCTCGACGCCGCGATCGAGCAGGAACGCGGTCTCGACGCTCCCACGATCGAGACGTCGCTCGACGCGGTACAGGTCCTCACCGTCCACGCGGCCAAGGGGCTCGAGTGGGACTGCGTCGCGGTTCCCGGCCTGGTCGAGGCGTCGTTTCCGGCCCGCGAGGGCGGCGCCCCGAGCACCTGGAGGGGCGACCACTGGGAGGTCGCGGAGCTCAAGGACAAGGGGTGGTGCGTCGGAGCCGACGGCGTGCCCTACGACCTGCGCGGCGACGCCGAGGGCTTGCCGTGCCTGCACTGGCGCGACGCCCCCGACTGGGAGGGCCTCGTCAAGGACTTCGCCGAGTTCGCGCTCGAGGGCGGCCGGCACGCCATCGCCGAGGAGCGCCGACTGGCCTACGTCGCGATGACCCGGGCTCGATCGCAGCTGCTCCTCACCGCACCGGTCTGGGGTGACGCCGCGACTCCCCGGGTGACGTCGGTCTTCCTCGACGAGCTGGTCGAGTCCTCGAGTGCCGGCGAGGTCCAGCGCGGCCATTGGGCGGAGATGCCGGTCCCCGACGAGATCGGCCACGCGGTCAACCCGCGGCTCGTCGAACCGGTTCGCCACCCGTGGCCGGACGACCCGCTCGCGGTCCGGCGGACGCAGCTGGCCGGCGGCATCGCGCTCGTCGCCGCCGCGCTGGCCGCGCCGTCGGAGGCCGCTCCGGTGGATCCCGGGACGGCCGCCGAGCTGGACCTGCTCCTCGCCGAACGGGCCGAGGCTCGGGCCCGGCACGAGGTCGTCGTCGCGGTACCCCGGCACCTCTCGGCGTCAGACGTCGTCCAGCTGGCCTCGGACCGCACTCGGTTCGCCCTGTCGCTGCGCCGGCCGATGCCAGCGGCGCCGGCGCTGGCGGCCCGTCGCGGTACCGCCTTCCACGCCTGGGTCGAGCAGCACTACCACCGCGCGGCCATCGTCGACGTCGTCGACCTTCCGGGCAGCGCCGACGAGAGCGCACCTGACCAGGTCACCGGCGCCGAACTGGCCCGGATGAAGGAGCTCTTCCTGGCCAGCGAATGGGCCGACCGGGTGCCGGAGGGGATCGAGATCGGCATCGAGACGGTGCTCGAGGGCTTCGCGATCCGCGGGCGCATCGACGCCGTGTTCCCGCGAGACGGCGGCGGGTTCACCATCGTCGACTGGAAGACCGGCACGGAGCCGGACCTCCGGGCCGCCCGGCAGCGGACCCTGCAGCTCGCCGCCTACGCCCTCGCGTATGCGCGCTTGCGGCAGCTTCCTGCCCGCGCCGTCGACGCGGCCTTCTACTACGCCCAGACGGGGACCACCGTGCGGCCGAGACTGCCGCGCGAGGCGGCGTTGCGGGCCCTGCTGGCCACCGTGCCGGACTGACGGCAGACTCCTGCGATGGCAAAGGTCCTGCTCGACATGGCGATGTCGCTCGACGGGTTCATCGACGGGAAGGACGGCGCCGACGCCGGCCTCTACGACTGGTATGCGGCGACGTCCGGCCCCAACCACCGCGTCGCCGAGGAGCTCGTCGAGACGACGGGCGCCATCGTCGTCGGACGCGGCGTCTTTGGGCGCGAGGACGACGCGACCGGTTGGGACGAGACGCCTTACGAGATTCCGCACTTCGTGGTTACCCACCGGCCGCCGGCGCAGGTGCCTGGACCGGTCGACTTCCGGTTCTCCGGCAGCGTGCGGGAGGCCATCGAGGCGGCGCAGGAAGCCGCCGGAGACCGGTATGCGACGGTCGGAGGCGGCGCCGACGTGGCCCGCCAGGCTCTCGACCTCGGGCTGGTCGACGAGGTCCAGCTGCATCTGGTGCCCGTCGTCGTCGGGGCCGGGACACCGTTGTTCACTAAGGGGTCCCTCGGGTGGCGGCTGGCTCCCATCCGGGTGGTGGAGGCGCCGGACGTCACGCACCTGCGGTACCGGGTGGACGGCCCTCGGGTGGCGAGCGAGGGCTGACGCTCGGCGTAGGTGCTGGGCTCAGGGGCGGCGGGGGTCCGCCCGAGGCCGGGCAGCACGAGCCGGTCGGGCTCCAGGGGCGTGGGGCGGGGGAGACTTGACCAGCGGCCTGGTGTCCTCGGACTCTGCGCCGGCGGTATCGCCGGTCTCGCCGGAACCGTCCTGGGGCTCGCTGGTCGCCTCGGCGTCTTCAGCTGCGGCCGGGTCGGCCTCCGCGTGGTCAGCTGCGGCCGCCTCGGCTCCCGCATCATCAGCTGCGGCCGGCTCGGCCTCCGCGTGGTCAGCCGCGGCCGCGTCCGCCCCCGCGTCGTCAGCTGGAGCCGGGTCGGACCCCGCATCGTCGTCCGCGTCCCCTCCGGAGCCGACGGAGACCTCCGCCTCGTCGCCCGGGCCGTCTGCGCTCTCGGAGACTGGCATCGGTGGCGTGGTCGTGAGGACCTCGTACCAGGAAGAGTTCGGGGACGCCTCCGCCGTCGACTTGCCCTCGGCCGCGTCGTCCGAGGCACCCCGCAGCCGGTCGAGCTCCTCGGGAGGAATGACTGCGGTGGCCTCGGCGGCCGGTCCCGCCTTGAGCACCTGCGTGTCGTCGTCGGCGGGCTCCGGTGAGGTGAGAGCCGTCGCGTCGACGGGTTCTTCTCCCGGCGCCGGGGCTGCCAAGGTCTGGGGCGGTTTCCGGGCCGAGCGCTCCGGCTCCGCCACGACCAGATCGGGAGCATCCGCCACGCGTTCCTCGAGGGCGCGCAGCTCGGCGGCCCCTCGCGTGATGAGTGGCGGGTCCGCGGCGACGACGGCGTCGAGAAGCTGCGACAGCAGCCGCAGCTCGGACACCACCTTGGCGCGGTGCCTCAGGTGTCGGTCCGGGCGCTCGATCCGGGTCACCGAGTAAGCCTCGACGATGCTCTCGAAGGCCTCGGGAGAGCACTCCGAGAACAGCGCCGCGAAGTCGTCCGCCGGGTCCGCGATCTTGGCGTGCTCCCAGCCGGTCACGGCCCGTACCGACGCCGTCTCCGGGTTCTCCTCGTCGG
>JBKPKI010000119.1:0-4020 GCA_046731055.1 Actinomycetota bacterium
CAGTCGTGGTGGCTGACCACGCTGTTCGTCGCGGTGATGGCGTCCGTCGCCTCGGTGACGGCAGGTCGGCGGCTGGCTCGTGGTCAGCGGTGGGTGCTGGCCGCGATCCCGGTCGGCGGTAGCGCCCTGCCGGTCGCCGTAGTGCTGCTGCTCAGCGGGTTGGTGCCGGTGACGCCGATCGCGGTGGTTCCCGTTGTCTGGATCCTGGTGGGCGGCTCGATGACGGCGACTAGCCTGGCCGGCCGGCGCTCGCTCGACGCGCTGCGGAACCGGCATGGGGAGTTTGAGGCGGCCCTGTCCCTCGGCTTTTACGACCGGGACGCGCGCCTGCTGGTGGCACGCGATGACGCCGGTCTCGCCCTGGTTCCGGGTCTGGACCAGACCCGCACGGTCGGTCTGGTCACCCTCCCGGGGGCCTTCGTGGGCATGCTGCTGGGCGGCGCCACACCGATCCAGGCCGCAGCCGTGCAGCTTCTAGTGCTGGCCGCGTTACTGCTCGTGCAGGCGATGGCGGCGGCCACCACCCTCGAGCTGGTCGCTCGAGCCGCGTTCGGCTGACCCGACGGGGACCACAGTCGGCAGCCGACGGGTGCTCCCACGGTCCTCGACTGCAACGAACGGACACAGCGGCATCAACTAATACGCGCCGGCACCGCGGCCTACGGACTATGCGACTTCAGCCGTCCTCCGCTCCGGGCGTCCTTCCAAGCTCCGACCAGCGCGCTGGGGGCACGACGCCGTGGCCATCAGCAGTCCCCGAAGCCTCGAGTTGGGGCGGCTGGGTAGAAGATCGGGTAGAAGTCCGGCGTGAGCCGGCCCTTCGTCGACCTGCGACAGGCCTGTGAGGTGCACAAATGGTGGGCCCCGTGGGGCTCGAACCCACAACCTACGGATTAAAAGTCAGGCCAGGCGCGTGCCGTTTGGTGTCGGATGAGGTCGGCTGAACTGCGTTTGTGCAGGTCAGCGGCCTGCAGTGCCCGGTTCGCGTGGCGGTCGGCACCATCCGATGTCGTGTCGTGTCGGACCGTTCGGTAGAAGTTTCGGTAGAAGTGGAGAGCCTTCCCTACGGTCCTGCCGCGACGGCGATGGTCGACCCACCGCTCGGGGTTGCCAGCGCCCGCGCCCTTGGTGTCGAGCGAATGCCCGAACAGCTGGATGCCGGTGCCGGGGGCGACAACGAGCTCGCCGGTGGCGCTGGTGATATAGATCGGCGGGCCGACTGTGGCCAGCGTTCCGGGCCCGCCGAACCGGCATTCAGGCTAGAGCGGGGGCGGTGTGCCGCGCCTGAGCGATGACCGTGGATTCCGACGGCATCAGGATCCACAAGATCGGGTAGATCAGGATCTGGCTACCGGGGATGAGGAGGAGCACCAGCACGAAAAGAATCCGAGCGGGCCACGGCGCGATACCCAGGCGTCGACCGAGACCGGCGACAACGCCGCCCAGAACACGGCCGTCGCTCGGTCGGATCAGACCCTGCCGGGCGAAACCATCGTGGATGTTGTTCATCGTCACAGGCACTCCTTCACGTCTCTCTGTCTGTCTATCAACGGCGTGAGCCGACCCTTCTACTGTCGGCCGTCGGGTTTATCCAGTACATCCGGGGCGCCCCTGACGCGACCCTTGGCTGCCGCCCGTAACGTCGGGGTCCGCTGCATGTGACGCTAAGGGCAGGGTGCGCGGATGCGTGCTCTGCGCCAGGACTGCGCCCCTGGGCGGAGTGAGCCAGGGGACTTTAGCGATGACGGTGTAAGGGGCCTGATCGCCAAACGGGGCGGGAGGGTCGAGATGACCGAGGACCCCACGTCGCCGGTGGACGTAAGCCCACCACGATTCGGCGAACGGCCGGCGGAGATGCCGGCCTTAACGCCGGCGGAGCAGGAGACGGTGAGGAAGCTGGTGCGCGCGGTGAGGGGCTCGGGCCGTGGGGACAGGCAATGGCTTGGCGGTGGGCGCCGGCCGGCGCGCTGCTACTTGTCGTGTCGGGCGTCATCGACCCGAACGATCAATCTGCTAAAGCGAGTCAAGAGCCAGGGATCACCTCAACGCCTGGCCTTGAGCGCGTAGACACGGCGGTACGACGGCTCGTCCGGAGGTCCTGGGTGGCCGAGGTGATGGTGCGCGCCGGCATGAGCCACTATGCCGACTCGTGGAGGGCTAGGTTCGAGGTGTGCCAACCATGCTGGTACGGCTGAGAGACGCTACGAATTCTCACGATGCCCGACGGGTCGCGTCGCTCTTCGCCGAGGACTATCGAAGTGCCCAGCCTCTACACCCTGGGCGGGCGTTCGGCGGGCGCGAGCAGGTGTTCGAGAATTGGTCGTCGGTGTTCCAGGGCGTCCCTGACTTCACGTCGGAACTGGTCGCATCATCGGTGGATGGAGATACCGAGTGGGGCGAATGGGAGTGGCGCGGTCACCACGCGGATGGGTCCACCTTCGCGATGCGGGGGATCACCGTGCTGATCATCCAAGACGACCTGGTTGCCGAGGCGCGTCTGTACATGGAGCCCGTCGACCCGCGCGGTGAGGACATCGACGCGGCCGTTCAGGAGTTGTACAAGCCGCCATCCGAGTCGGCACCCTGATTCAAGCCGGCCACTCTGGGGTTCTCACAATGGCTAGACCCTCCACACGCCCAGGGGCCAAAGAGACGCACCTCTGAGATCGCTTGCCCCCGGCGCACGACGCCCGGGCGCCAACCCCGAGGGGATCGTGCTATTGAGGCGGTGGCATGGCGTTGAACTCGATCAGTTCAGCGGGCGAAGGCTTGCTCTGCTGCTCTTGAGCGCAAGACCGCGTTCAAAGAAATCGGCGAGGTGAGGCTCATAGTCGATGGGCAGCCATGTGCAACCCGGCAGCAGCAGCCTCGCCAACGAGGGCTTCCACGAGAGCCCGTGCTTCTGGTTGTGGCCCTTCTTTCCACACCCGCCAGGGGGACAAGGGGGTGGACGGGAGAAGCTTCCGCGACGCGGTGTACGGGCTGTGAAGCGTCCGCCGGGATGCTTGGCGCGGCAGCGCAGGAATGCTGAAGGTCACCGGCTGGGCCTGCGGCGACGGCGTAGAGTCGGGGGGTCGCGCATCGGTCCGCCTGGGCCTGCCGGCTCGTTGGGAGTCCAGCATGGCGAACGGGCCGGTCGACGGTTACACGGTGAACGAGCTGGCGGATGCGTATGCCGCGATGGAGTCGATGGTGCAGGCGCCTCACTTCGCCCAGGACCAGCAGGGCCTTGTGGATGCGGTCACCGCGCACGTGGCGGGTGCCGACTGCGCGAGCATCACCGAGCTGCGCTGCGGCGCGTTCGTCACTCTCGCGGCCTCGGCTCAGGCGGCGCGAGACGCCGATGCTCTGCAGTACGACTTGGGCTCAGGGCCGTGCGTGGACGCGATCACCCAAGGATGCGTTGTCGCGCCGATCGATCTGAGGAGCGACCCTCGCTGGCCGCACTTCGGCACCAAGGCGGCGGACCGGTTTGGGTTTCACAGCATGCTCTCGCTGCGGCTGCTGACCGACGTGCCGGACTGCGCGTACGGCCTCAACATCTATGGTGCGCGGGTCCACGCCTTCGACGACCGGGCGGTCCTGTTCGCGCTCTTGGTGGGCACGTACGCGTCGTCCGTCGTGCGGTCCTCGGCCAGCCAGACCACGAACCGGGAGACGATCCTCAACCTCGAGAAGGCACTGCAGTCGAACCGCCGGATCGGGATCTCCGTCGGTATCCTCATGGCCAGCTACCGGCTCACGCCCGAGCGGAGTTTTGAGATGCTTCGCCTCGCCGGCATGAATCACAACCGGAAGCTGCGAGAGATCGCCGACCGGGTCGTGCTGACCGGCACGCTCGATCCCTGACTACCAGGCACAGCGGTGATCGAACGGCAAGGAGCCGGTACCAGGCAGTGCACCGGTCTGCTGAGACTCTGTCAGCGCCGACTCTGGGCCTGTCCCGATGATCAACGGTGGCATCGTGCCCGCTCAAGTGCGAGCGTCACGCGGCGCAATGTGGTGCTGATCGCATATGAC
>JBKPKI010000120.1:0-16795 GCA_046731055.1 Actinomycetota bacterium
TCGGGGTCAACTGCCTCCCATCCGAGGAGGTGCTGGACGCTGTGCGAACGGTGCGCGAGGTGACGGACAAGCCGGCTGTCGTCTACCCCAACGGCGGCGGCCGTTGGGACCCAGCGTCGCGGACGTGGACCGGCGAGCCAGGTCTCGACCCGAGCCTTGCGCGGACATGGGTGGCGGCCGGGGCCGGGCTCGTGGGCGGTTGTTGTCGAGTCGGCCCGGCCGACATCGCCCGTCTGGCCACTGCCACGGGAGCTGACGCCTCGGGACGCTAGCGGCAGCGCGTCTGCTGCCTCCCGTCGCGATGGACCATCCGGCAGCCGGCTCAGGCGGCGGGGGAGTCGACTCCGAGAACCGTGACGCTCGACCCGGCCGAGGTCTTGTCGACCCGGACCTGGGCCGGCACCCGAGACCGGAGGTCGCTCACGTGGCTCACGACTCCGACGCAGCGGCCGCCGTCACGCAAGCCGTCGAGGACGGCCATCACCTGTTCGAGGCTCTCGTCGTCGAGGGTCCCGAAACCCTCGTCGATGAACAACGTGTTGAGGTCGAAACCACCGGCTTCCTCGCGCACGGCGTCGGCCAGCCCGAGCGCGAGGGCCAGCGACGCCATGAACGACTCGCCGCCCGACAGCGAGGCGGTGTCGCGGACCTGCCCTGTCCACTGGTCGCGGACGACGAGCCCCAAACCGCTTCGCCGGCCGCCGGCAGCCAGGTCGTCGGAGTGCGCCAGCTCGTACCGCCCGTCGCCCATCACCCGTAGCCGCTCGTTGGCCAGGGCAGCCACCTTCTCCAGCCGGGCCGCGAGGACGAACGCCGTCAGCCGCATCCGAAGAGTGTTCTGGCCGCCGACACCGGTCGCGGTGTCGGCGAGCTCGGCGATCTGCGTGGTCCGGGTAGCCAACGGTCCGATGGCTGCCACCCGAGTCAGGATCGACTCCCGGATGGCTCCGAACGTCCTTACAGCGGCCTCCGCCTCCGTCTGAGAGTGCTGGGCGCGCCGTAGGGCGGCCCGGGCAGCATTGGCACCCGCCTCGGCGCGCGCGACATCCGCCGGTGGGTCCTCCATGGCGGCCCGCACCTCCGGCTCGGTCATCGTCGCCTTGGCCGCCGCCTGCCGCTGCTCCAGGTCGCGCAGGCGGTGCTTCAGGTCGACGAGATCCTCGCTGCGCAACGCGGCGGCCTCGGCGTCCTCAACGCTCTCGAACCCGTTGGCGGACAACGCTTCTCTGGCGGCGGCCTCCGCCAACGCCGCATCCTCCAGCATCTCTGTGGTGGCGGAGAGCGCGTCACAGAGCTCCACAGCGGCGGTGCGGACGCGTTCGTGCTCCTCGACCACGTCCCCAACCGCGCCCTCGGCCCCGACGGCGGCACAGGGACAGAGCCGCTGATGCTCGTCAAGCAACCGCGCCTGAGCGACCGCGGCCTGGTCGACGCGCTCCTGTACCTCCGCCGCCGTGGCCCCCGCCGCGGCCGCCGCTCGCCCCAGCTCCTCGACCGCGAGGAGGATCTCCTCTCGACGGGTATGCGCGGAGGCCAGCCGCGCGTCGACGTCACCGAGTCGGGTCACCTCAGTGGTGGCCTGCGCCACTCGGGCTTGTGCTGCCGCCAGGTGACGAGCCAGCGCGTCGAGATCCGGTCGTGGTGTCCCACCGGTAAGCGAGGAGTCGGGCGCCGGAGCGGTGGCGAGATCCGCGCTCCGCGTGGCAACGAGCTGCTCGGCGGCGGCCAGCTGCGCCTGGACCCGGGCCGCGTCGGCCCGCCTCGCCTGCCAGTGCTCCTCGGCGCGCTGCACGTTGACCGTTGCCAGCTCGGCAGCGTCCACACCGTCCGCGATCCGATCACGCAGGCCCCCCGGTTGCGGATGCGTACGGGCACCGCAGACGGCGCATGGCTCCCCGTCAACCAATTTGGCGGCGAGCTCTGCGGCCATCCCGTCGATGCGTGCCTGCTGTGCGACTAGGAACGCCTCCCGGGCGTCCTGCTCCACCGCGCGGACGGTCACCCACCGCTGCCGCAACTCGGCTGATCGGTCTTCGGCCGCGACGAGATCGGTGCCCAGTCGGTGCACCTCGGCCCATCCGTCGGCGTCTCCCTGGGCAGCCGTCAGGGTCGCGCACGCAATCTGCAGCGCGCGCCCGTCTGCCTCGGCCTTCCGGGCCGCCGCGGTGGCCTCGTCGAGCTGTGCCCGTTGCCGACTCAGGGCCTCGCGGGCGGCCGCGGCCGAGCGAGCCAGCTCGCCGAGCCGCACGCGGTCGGCCTGCAGCCGCCGCCCCACCGCGACGGCCTCGCCGAGCACCGTGCCGCTCTCATCCAACGTCGCCAGCCATCCCAGCGCCGTCGCCGGCGTCCAGTCCGACGCTCCGAACCGGCCCAGCACCTCCTGGGTCGACCGCAACCGCACCTGGGCGGTTCCCAGACGCTCTCGGGCCCGGTTCAGGGCGCGCACATCGCCGGACACCGCCTCCGCGCGTGCGGCGCGGTCGATGGTCGCGCTGAGGGTGGTCCAACGCTCCGGGTCGGTCTCGAAGGCCGCCAGCGTGTGCGCAGCATCGCGGCCGCGCCGCTGGAGTTCGGCGACGGCGGCCACGCGCACGGCAACCGCCTGGGCCGCCACCGTCTGGCTCTCCGCGTCGCCAGACGCCGCCAGGCACGTCACTGCATGCCGCTCCAACCGGTCACGAACCTCATCGACGAGAGGCGGAAGCGCTTCGGCCGGAAGGGATCGCCATTGCATGCCGCCATCCGGTAGGTCTCCGAGGACCTCGGCCGGAACCGCGCCGAGGACGTCCTCCGCGCGAGCCAGGTCCGTAATGAGCGCGGCCCTCGCCTCGGCCAGCGCCAACGCCAGCTCACGTCGTCGTTCCACCAGCCAGGTCTCCACGCCGGCGTAGGTCGAGATGTCGAACAGCTTCTCCAGCAACGTCCGTCGCTCGTCGGCCGTCGCCCGCAGGAACGCGGCGAAATCGCCCTGCGGCAGTAGCACGACCTTGCTGAACTGGGACAGGCCCATCCCGAGCACTTCGGTGACCAGATCGCCTACTTCGTCAGCGCGCGTCGTGATCCCGCGCCACCGGCCGCCGGTGTGCTCCTCGAGCACGACCGCCGCCGGCGCCTTGGTGAACCCGTCGCCGCGCCGCTTCGGCCGCAGGAACTCCGGCGACCGGGTCACCCGGAAACGCCTTGCGCCCACCCCGAACTCCAACCGCACCCGCGGCACCGCGTCGCCTCCGGCGTGGTCACTGCGCAGCGCCCGGCCACCCGGCCGCGCTCCCGGCACTCCCGCATACAAGGCGAAGCACACCGCGTCGAGAAGGCTTGTCTTGCCTGCACCCGTGGGTCCGTGGATGAGGAAGAGCCCGTTGACGCCCACCGCGTCGAAGTCGACCGTGACCGTGCCCGCGAACGGCCCAAAGGCCGTCACCTCGAGCAGGTGCAGCCTCATGCCACCCCGAACAGCTCGTCGCCGAGCCCGGGCAGCATGGCGCCGAGCTCGTCCAGCCGGGCCGCCCGTTCGACCCGCGACGCCTCGACCGCCTCGAGGAAGAGCGCGCGTTCGCCGGTGGTTGCCGCGTGCCCGCCGCGCACGTGGGCCAGGAAGTCGCAACATATGTCGACGTCGTCGGACCGCTGGCCGAGGACCGCCGCATACGAGCTGATCGGGACCGCTCCGCCGCGTGGCTCGAAGCGAAGCTGAACGGTGTGCGCGAACCGCCGCCGAAGCTGGTCCATGGCCCCCAGCGGCCGGACCGGGTCGGTGAGGGTGACCTGGCAGTATGCGGATTCCGCGGCGGCGAGGGTGGGGTCGGCGAGCAGGTCGTCGAGATCGCCGCGGAGCACTCGCAGCGGCCGGTCCACCGGGGCGGCGACGAACTCGGACGACGCTAGTCCCGAATCCTCGAGGTCGACCAGCCAAGAGCCCTTGGCGTGCGCGTGCTCGCTGAACGACATCGCGTACGGCGAACCGGAGTAACGAATGCGTTCTGAGACCGTCTGCGCCCCGTGCAAGTGGCCGAGTGCGACGTAGTCGACACCGTCGAACACGTTGGGCGGAACCGCACTGACCCCGCCGACCGAGATGTCGCGCTCCGAGTCGCACGACGCAGCACCGGTGACGAAGGCGTGGGCCATCACCACCGACGGCCCCTGCCGGGTCGCCAGGTCGGCTCGTATCCGCGCTAGAGCGGCCCTGAGAACGCCGGCGTGGGTGCGCTCGTCCGTGGCGAGCGGCTCGGCCGACGTCGAGGGTTCGAGGTAGGGCAGCGGATAGACCGCCGTGCCGGCGATCACGACCGGTGAACCGACCGACGCCAAGGACGTGTGGATGTGAAGGCCGGCCCGTGATAGCAGCCGCGCCGCGAAGCCCAACCGGATGGCCGAGTCGTGGTTGCCGGAGGAGAGCACGACCTGCGCGCCCGCGTCGATCACCCGGGTGACCGCCTCTGAGAGCAGCTCGACGGTCGCGGGGCTGGGCAGTGCACGGTCGTAGACGTCACCGCTTACCAGCACGGCGTCGACCCGTTCGGAGCGCACCACGTCGACGAGGTGGTCGACGTATCGAGCCTGAGCGGGCAGCATCCCCACACCGTGGAACGCACGTCCCAGGTGCCAGTCGGAGGTGTGGATCAGCCGCACGTTCCCGAGGCTAGGCCGGCCAGGCGACAGGGCCTGGAAGCGACGCGCGCGGTCGCCCTTGTGGTCGAACCGTTCGGGCCGAGACGCTCACGGCATGCCGACCATCACCGCTACCGTCGGTACTCTCGCCGACACGCAGGCGGCGGCTTCAACGGGGCAGAGCTGCTGGCGTCGGTGTTTGCCTGGCCAACGACCTGGCTGACACGCTCCTCGCTCGGTTTCTGCTATTCCCGACATCCGACTCCGCAGCGAGCTCCACACTCGACCGGGGGCGCGTTCGCAGTCGACGGCTGCGTGGCTCGCAACGTCTCGAGGGGAAGCGAGCTCACCATGAAACGACTTTTCACTCTTGTCGTCGCGATGCTGGCCGCCGGGACGATGCTCGTGTCCGGTGCGGGCACCGCCCAGGCCGCACCGACTACGCAGACCGGACCGGAGATCCTCTGGACCGGCCCGGTTGCGATCTCCAGGAGCGGTGACAGCGTCACGGTAAGCGGCATCTACCGCTGCTCGGCTCCGCTGGACCAGATGCACCTGTGGGTGTCGGTCAAGCAGGGAGGTCCGGACCCGACGGCTAGGGCAGCAGCTCGACGGTCGATGCCTGGTAGGACACCAACGTGTCCCAGGACGTTGCAGTGACCTGCGACGGTCGCTGGCACTTCACCTAGGTTGACCTGGGCCGCCACGACACGGACTTCTCCGGTCGCCCTCTTGGCTACCTACACAACGGCAACGCGTGGCTGCAGTTCTGCCTGGTCCAGGGGACAAGCGAGGAGACCGCCGTCGTCGCCTCGAAGAGCCGCTGGGTGCGGGTCATCGGCGTCCACTGACCTTCCACTCGTCACTGCCGGCACGGACCCTGCGCCACGCGGGGCCCGTGCCGGTCTCTATCCCGGAAGCACGGGAGTCGGCGGGCGAGCCTGACCCACCCGGTCGCATACCCGGTCGTATACCCGATCCGGTCGTCAGGACGACCGCTCCGGGTATACGACCGGGTACACGACCGACGATCCGTTGCTCACGGCCGCGCCGCCCCACGCGGGCCAGCGCCGTCAGTGACCAGACCGCACTACTGACGGGTCAGCCGACGTCAGGGTCCAAGTAGGCGTGGACCAGCGGAACTACCGCGGCCCCCTCGCCCGACGCCGCCGCGACCCGCTTCATCGACGCCTGCCGGATGTCGCCGACCGCAAAGACACCGGGCATCGTCGTGGCCAGCGCCGCCGGCGGCAGCTCGTCCCGCCACAGCTCTGGCGGCACGTCTCGGCCGGTGAGCACGAAGTCCTTCCCGTCCCGAGCCACACCCGCGGGCAGCCACTCACTGCAGGGGTCGGCGCCGAGGAGCAGCATCAGGCCGCTCGCCTCCACCTGCTCCTCGTGGCCGTCCCCGCGGTCTCGCAGGGTCAGCCACTGCAGCCAGCGCTCGCCGCCACCGTCGACCACTTCGGTGTTCGGCCGCACGGAGATCACCGGGTTGGCCTCGACCTCACGGATCAAGTACGCCGACATCGTCGAGGCGAGGGACGCGCGCCGGATCACGATCGTCACCGACTTCGCGAACCGCGCCAGGTGGACCGCAGCCTGCCCCGCCGAGTTGCCGCCCCCGACCACGTAGACCTCACGATCGCGAAGGTCTCGGGCCACACTCGTCGCCGCTCCGTAGTTGACGCCGCGACCCACGAACTCTTCGATGGCTTCGACCCCGATCCGGCGGTAGGACGCCCCGGTGGCGATGACCACCGAGCGGCCCCTGACCGTGTCGCCGCCCTCGAGCCGCACGGTATGCGGTGTGCCGTCCACCCCGGGCTCGAGGGCGTCGACGGGCAGCCCGACGAAGAACCGGGCCCCGAATCGCAGGGCCTGCATCCGCGCCCGCTGGGCCAGCCGCATACCGGAAATGCCTCGCGGAAAGCCGAGGTAGTTGCGGATCATCGAGCTCGTCCCCGCCTGCCCGCCGATCGCCTCGGACTCCAGAACCACCGTGGCCAGGCCCTCCGACGCGCCGTAGACGGCTGCGGCCAGCCCGGCCGGGCCGGACCCGACGACCACCATGTCCGCCACGAAGTCGGGATCGAGGTCGCGGACCGAGCCGTACATCTTCGACGCCATCTCGGCCAGCGTCGGGTTGCTCATGATGTCGTCGGCGTCGATCTCATCGGATTCCGCGCTCTTCTTGGACGGCGTGCGCACGAGGGGGAACTGGGCGTCCGGCCCGGCGGCGGCCACGACGGCCTGTCCGAGCTCGGAGTCCGCGAGGTAGCGACGGTGCGGGATGCCCATCCGCTGGAGATAGTCGACGATCCGCGCCACCTCCGGCATCTTCATCGGTGCGACGACCTGGACCCCGTCCACCTCGATCGCGTTAGTTGTCCAGCTCCAGTCCGAGAGCAGCTCGACGACCGCAGCGTGGAACTCCTCGTCACGCGGGGCGCTCGGGATGCCCAGCCAGGTGTCCAGCCGACCCTCGGCGAGGAGCGCCCGCAGCGTGGGGAGATTGGCCGAGTAGACGCCCGGAGCGAGCAGGACGATCCGGCGACTGGTGGCGTCGATCTGGTGCAGCCGGTCGAGGAGGGCGACGCCGTCGCCGTCGGTGAGGTCGATTTCGGTCGCCACCAACGCGATTCCGTGGTTGTCGGCCCGGAGCTCTCCGGCGCACTCGAGTAGCTCCTGCGCGGACTCGAACACGCGCACGTCGTAGTCGTGGCTGTACCGCGACGTGAACGCCTCCTCCACCCGCTCGTGGTTTTCGGCGCAGGCGCCGAGCAGGATCGCGGGAATGCCCACGAATCGATGGTCTCCCATGACTACCAACCTAGTTCGTGACGGATGTAGGTCCTATCCCATTGCGGGCGAGGCATCGCGGCGCAGGTGGCCACGGGCATACATTGCGCTGCATGGGCACCGAGGTCAGCGCCGCGAGCTTCTCCCGAGAACAACGCCAGAAGTACCGCGAAAAAGTCCGGCTCAACCTCGACGTGTTCGAGCGGATGCTGCAACACGCGAGCTTCGACGCCGACCGGGATATGACCGGGATGGAGATCGAGCTCAACCTCGTCGACAAGGACTACGAACCCAGACTCGACAACGCCAAGGTCCTCGAGGCCATCGAGAACGCCGACTACCAGACCGAGCTGGCGCGCTACAACATCGAGTTCAACGTCACACCCCGCACCCTCGACGGGTCGACCGCCTTGCAGCTGGAGGAGGACCTGCGGGCCTCGCTCAACGAGGCCGAGCGCAAGGCCAACGAGGTGGGGTCGCACATCCTCATGATCGGGATCCTCCCGACGGTCATGCCCGAGCACTTCGAGGGCGACTGGATGAGTGCCAACACGCGATACCAGGCCCTGAACGACGCCGTGCTCGCCGCGCGCGGGGAGGACATCTACCTCGACATCGAGGGGTCGTCGGGGGAGAAGCTCGACCGGTATGCGGACTCGCTGGCTCCCGAGTCGGCGTGCACCTCGATGCAGCTGCACCTCCAGGTCGAGCCGTCGAGGTTCGCGGACTACTGGAACGCCGCGCAGGTTCTCGCCGGTCCTCAGCTCGGCGTCGGAGCCAACAGCCCGTACTTCTTCGGCCAGCAGCTGTGGCACGAAACGCGGATCGAGCTGTTCAGCCAGGCTGCCGACACCCGGGCCGTCGAGCTGAAGAACCAGGGAGTGCGTCCACGGGTCTTCTTCGGCGAACGATGGGTGACTTCGATCTTCGACCTGTTCGAGGAGAACGTCCGGTATTTCCCCGCCCTTCTCCCGGAGCTCTCCGACGAGGACCCGCTGGCCGTCCTCGAGGGCGGAGGAGTGCCGTCGCTGGCCGAGCTCCGCCTGCACAACGGCACCGTCTACCGGTGGAACCGGCCGATCTACGACACTCATGGCGGCCGGCCCCACCTGCGCGTCGAAAACCGCGTCCTCCCCGCCGGGCCGAGCATCGTGGACGTCATGGCCAACGCCGCGTTCTACTACGGCGCCTTGAAGATCCTGGCCCAGGAGGACCGTCCGGTATGGACGCGGATGTCCTTCGTCGCGGCGGAGGACAACTTCTACGGCGGCGCCAAGGACGGCATCGACTCGCGGCTCTACTGGCCCGGCCGAGGCGAGGTCCCGGTGGTCGAGCTGGTCCTGCGCCATCTCCTCCCGCTCGCCTACGAAGGCCTGACGCAGTGGGGAGTGTCGGCCGAGGTCCGCGACCGGTACCTCTCCATCATCGAGGGGCGGTGCCTGAGCGGCCGCAACGGGGCGTCGTGGCAGATCGAGACGACACGACGCCTGGAAGAGGGCGGATTGTCTCGACACGAGGCGTTGCGTCAGATGCTCGTCGCCTACGCGGAGAACATGCACGCCAATGCCCCGGTGCACACCTGGCCGGTGCCGTAACAGGTCGATGGGCCAGCCGCATACCGTCATCGGGGTGGATCGACCACCCTGACGCGTGGCGGATCCACCCCAATCCGGCGGCACACCATCCGGCTGCCCGGGACCTTGACGCCCTTGACGTACCGTGGTCGTATGACGGACCAGGTGGCCCCGATCACCGAGAAGAACGTCGTCACCATCGGCGAGCTTCTCGACCGGGTTGAGCAGCAGCTCAAGGGCCGCGCCGACGAGCTGGCGCAGCAAGGCCGCAGCCTGCGCTCGCTCGGCGACCTCGACGACCTTGCTGGACGGATGGTCGCCGCCCTCCCGAGCGTCCACCCCTGGGACACCGCGATCGGACCGTTCTACGACACCGCCGGACTGATGCAGTGGCTGGGCGTGAGCCGTCAGGCGCTGGCCGACCGTGAGCGCCGGGGCACACTGCTGGCCTGCCGGACGTCCGACGGGCACCTCGTCTATCCGGTTCTCCAGTTCGGCCGCAACGGACAGGTTCGTCCGGGCGTCGTGGACGCGGTCGGCATCCTCAAGCGGGCCGGTGCCGATGGCTGGGCCATCGGCACCTGGCTGACCACGCCGAGTGCGGCATTCGAGGACGAGAGCGCCGTCGACTACCTCGTCGTCCACCGCTCGTCCAAGGAGGCGGTCGACCGCGTCAGGGCCGTCGCCGCGGCCGACGCGGGCGTGTGGGCGCGATGACACGCGAGGTCGTCGCCCAACAACCACCATCCGTACCCCTAGACGGCTTCCCGACCCGGCGCATCACGCCGGCCCAGGCTCTGCAGCGGGCTCACACCGTGGCCTACGGACCGTGGTGGTTCGGCAGCGACGGCGTCGGTCGGTTCGACCTGCCGCTACCGCGAGGGACCTGCTACCTGGCCGACTCAGCGGTGGTCGCCGTTCGGGAGCGGCTCGGCATCGTCCTGGGCGGCCGACCCGTGGTCCCGGCCTCCCTCCTGACCTATGTCGTCGTCTCCACGCTGCACCTGCCGGAGAATCGTGACCTGGCCGACGTAGAGTCCTCCGACGCCACGCGGTTCGGCGTCACCCGAGAGCTCGAGACGATGGTCCCGTATGCGGTACCACAGGCCTGGGCGCGGGCGTTCGACGCCGCGGGGATCGGGGGAGTGGCCTACGGTCCCCGGTTCACCACCGGAGAAGTGGTGTCCTATGCGGTCTTCGGTCCCGCCGGCATCGCCCCGTGGCCGGTCGATCCGGAACCGGTTCACGCCCTGGACGTTCCGGGCGTTCCCGTCGCCCTCGACCCGCCCAGGCGGTGGGACGTCACCGTCGTCCGACCGCCGCGCATGCGGACCCGCTGAGCGGTCAGCGGGATCGAGCGATTAGTGGGACAGCGACTTCTGGTTCCAGGTGCGGATCGCCGGCTGCTCGCGCTCCCACTCCAGGACGCTGATCGACCCGGCGTCGAGGAGCAGCTGGGCACCCATCCGGACCTCTTGCCGCAAGAACACGGTCGCGAGAATCCTCAGGTAGTGCCCGTGACCGACCAGCGCCACGTTGCCGTCCTCGAGGATGGGCCTGACGTCCCGCAGCACCGCGGCAGCCCGAGCCGCGACCGCCTCGACGGTCTCACCCGGAGTGTCTCCGGGCACCACTCCGTTCGCGAAGACCGTCCACATATAGCCGAGCCGCGCCCGAATCTCCTTGGTAGTCAAGCCTTCGTAGCCGCCGTAGTCCCACTCGACGAGCCGCGGATCGATCGTGTACTCGGCGAGGCCGGCCAGCTCGGCGGTGCGCCGAGCCCGCTGCAGCGGTGAGACGAGGACCTTCTCGAACCGCCACCCCTGCAGCAGCTTCGCCACCCGCTTCGCCGCCTCTTCACCCTCGGGCAGCAGCGGCAGGTCGGTGACCCCGGTGTGCTGTCCGGATTTCGACCACTCCGTCTCACCGTGGCGCAGGAGGACGAGGTGGCCCTGAGGTTCGGGTGGCGACGTCGGCACGCTGGTCACGTCGCCACTGTAGGGCTGGCGCTCTGGCAGGGTGTGGCCATGGAGCTCGCCTACCGCATCGTGAACGTCTTCACCGTCGGCGACGACCCGTTCTCCGGCAACCCGCTGGCGGTGTTCGAGGACGCAGCGGGCGTGACGGAGGCGCAGATGCAAGCCATCGCCCGTCAGCTCAACCTGTCCGAGACCACGTTCGTCACCGCGCGCGGCGGCAACGACGTCGACGCGGAGGTGCGGATCTTCACGCCGGAGTACGAGCTGCCGTTCGCGGGCCACCCAACCCTCGGCACCGCATACGTCGTGTCCTCGCTGCTGTCGGGTCGAAGGGACGTCCTGCTCGGCATGCCCGCCGGCCGAGTCCCGGTATCTAGCAACGGTTCTCGATGGGTCTTGACGACGGCCGTCGCCCCGACGACTCGTCCCGTCGATGTGGCCACGGAGGACCTCGCGGCGATGGTGGGTGTCGAAGCCGACGACATCGGCGAGGACCCGCTCTGGGTCGACACCGGCGTCGAGCAGCTGATCCTTCCGCTGCGGTCGGTCGACGCGGTGCGCGGTGCGCAGGCCGACCCGCGACTCCTGCGCCGACACGGCGAGACCAACCGGGGGGAGGCGCTCGTCTACCTCTGGGCACCGATCGACGGCGAGGCAGTGGAGGCGCGGCTCTTCTTCACGCAGGGCGCGGGCGCCATCGAAGACCCAGCGACCGGCTCGGCCTGCGCAAACCTCGGCGGCTGGTGGCACGCCCGCGGCGAGCGTGGGCTCCGCCGCGTCGTCCACCAGGGCCACGCCGTCCACCGGCCCTCGGAGCTGCACCTCGAGGTTGACGCCGACGGCGGCATCCACGTCGGCGGCACGGTGCACGAGCTCGGGAAGGGCGTCCTGGATCTCTAGAGCCGGCTCCGGCGGACCAGCTCGAAGCACACCACCGCGGCGGCGGCCGCGACGTTGAGCGACTCGACGCCACCGGCCATGGGAATCGACACCCACGACCTGACGTGCTCGGCGACCTCCGCGGAGACGCCCGCCGTCTCAGACCCCAGCACGAACGCCACGTGCTCCGGCCACGTCGCCTCGAACAGTGACGAGGGACCGTCCGCCGCCAGCCCGACGAGGTGGAACCCGGCGGCCGCCAACGCCTTGGCCGCCTCGGCAGCGGTAGCCGCCTTGAGGATCGGCGCCCGGAACGCCACCCCGGCCGACGCCTTCACCACGAGGGGGTCGATGGAAGCGACGCCGCGCCGCGGGACCACCACACCGTCGATACCGGCGGCGGTGGCGGTGCGGAGAATCATCCCGACGTTCGCCGGCGTCGTGATGCCGTCGAGGAGGAGGATCCGGCGCAGCGTCACGTCGTCGAGCGCGTCGTCGAGCGGACGCATACGCGGTGCCACGACGTCGGCGAAGACCCCCTGGTCCTGCCGCCCGTTGCCGGCCAGCTTCTTCACCCGCTCGGCCGACGCGCGCTGCAGCGGGACCCCGCGGTCGCGGGCCAGGCCGATGATCTCCCCGATGCCATGACCACGGACGCCCTCGGCCAGGACGACCTTGTCGACCACCAGGCCCGGGTCGTCGAGCACCTCGATGACCGGGTTCCGGCCGTAGACGGTGACGAACCGGTCTCGCGGCGAGACCACTAGGCCTGGAGACGCTCGAACGCGACCGAGTAGGGATGGCCGGTCGATTCGGCCGGCATGCCGAGGATCATCGTCACGAGGTCGCGCGGCTTGGGGAAGTCGTCGGGCAGGGCGTCGTTATAGGCGTGGTGCGCTTCGAGGGAGGCGATGGCGGGCTCGAGGTTGTCGGTGACCTCGACGTAGTGGGTGGCCACGGGCGAGGCGCCGACGAGAACCGTCTTGATGCCGGTCCAGGGCTCGATGCCCTCGTCGGCGAGGTCGGTGAAGATCCACCGGTTTCCGCAGTCACGGACCGCGTCGAGCGTCGCGAGACCCACGGCCCGGTGGTCCGACTGGCTCAGCATGTTCATGAACCGCACGTCGTGGCCCTGCGAGACCACGCAGTCGGGCTGGCGCATCCGCATCACCCGACAGAGCTCCCGGCGCAACGGCACGCCGTACTCGATGACGCCGTCATGGAAGTCGAGGAAGTCGACGACGTCGACGCCGACAACCTTCGCGCCCGCGCGCTCCTCGGCCTCGCGGATCGGGCCGGCCTCCTCGGGGGGCATCGTGTCGATGCCCGCCTCGCCCCTCGACGCGAGCAGGTAGGTGACGGTCTTGCCGGCCTTGACCCAGCGGTCGACGGCCGCAGCCATGCCGTACTCGATGTCGTCGGGATGCGCGACGACGACCATCACCGTCTGGAAGGTCGACTCGTCCAGCGGTTCCATCGGGCGCGGGGTCATCACGGGAGACGTGCTCATGCCCGAACCCTAGGGCAGGGCGCGCCAGAACGAGGTGAGTCGCCCGTCGTCACGGAGCAGGTGGACCGCCAAGGTCGGCGGAGCGTCCATCCAGACGTGGTCGAGGGGCTCCTGGTCCAGCGTGATGCTCGAGACCACGCCACCGCCGACGAGCACCGGCCGCCCGGCAAAGGTCGTCGCGCACATCGTGTGGTTGTGTCCGACGAGCACGGCGACGACATGGTCGTGCCTGCTCAGCACCGGCTCCAGCGCGGAACCGTTGCGCAGCTGCATGGTGTCGGCCTCAGCGATCCCCACCGTCACCGGCGGGTGGTGGAAGCACACGAAGGTGGGAGTATGCGACTCGGCCAGCCGGTCTTCGAGCCAGGACAGTGTCTCCGGCGCGAGCTCACCGTGGTCGATCCGCTGACCGTCCACGGCGGAAACCAGCGAGTCGAGCATGAGGACGTGGTGACCAGCGACCTTCAGGCCCCGATCCAGCCGGGCGGGGGCCTGTCCGCCGAGCAGCACCTCCGCAAACGGGCCTCGTCCGTCGTGGTTCCCCGTCCCCACGAGCAGGGGACCTCGCCACGCCGCGAGTAGGTCACGCGCTCGGGCATATTCGTCGGCCGCCTGGGCCCCGCCGGCCCACCCGTGGTCGGCGACGTCCCCGGTGACCACGAGGACGTCGGGTGCGGGCCGCATCGCACATACGTGCGCGAGGACGCGAGCCGCTCGCTCGTCCGACTCCGGCCGCCCGCCGATGTGCAGGTCGCTGACGTGGGCGATGGTGAGCACGCGTCAGGCTAGCCCGCGCGCGAGAATGGACGCGGGAATGCGCGCCAGGCCACTCCCGTTCACGTGGTTGAATTCTCAACCACATAGGAGGCTCGGTCATGCAGTTCGGGATCTTCACCGTCGGTGACGTCACCACCGACCCGACCACGGGCCGGACGCCGACCGAGCACGAGCGCATCAAGGCGACCATCGCCATCGCCAAGAAGGCCGAGGAGGTCGGCCTCGACGTCTTCGCGACGGGGGAGCACCACAACCCGCCATTCATCCCGTCCGCTCCCACGACGACACTGGCCTTCATCGCGGCGCAGACCGAGCGGCTGATCCTGTCCACGGCGACGACGCTGATCACGACGACCGACCCGGTGCGCATCGCAGAGGACTACGCGACGCTGCAGCACCTGTCCGACGGCCGCAACGACCTCATGCTCGGCCGCGGCAACACCGGTCCGGTGTATCCGTGGTTCGGCAAGGACATCCGTCAGGGCATCCCGCTGGCCATCGAGAACTACGCCCTGCTCCGCCGGCTGTGGCGCGAGGACGTCGTCGACTGGGAGGGCAAGTTCCGCACGCCCCTGCAGGGCTTTACCGCGACGCCGCGTCCGCTCGACGGCGTCCCGCCTTTCGTGTGGCACGGCTCAATCCGCAGCCCCGAGATCGCCGAACAGGCCGCCTACTACGGTGACGGCTTCTTCGCGAACCACATCTTCTGGCCGGCGTCGCACACCCAACAGATGGTGGGCTTCTACCGGAAGCGGTTCGAGCACTACGGCCACGGCGCAGCCGACCAGGCGATCGTCGGCCTCGGCGGTCAGGTCTTCATGCGCCAGAACAGCCAGGACGCCGTTCGCGAGTTCCGGCCCTACTTCGACAACGCGCCGGTCTACGGGCACGGCCCGTCGCTGGAGGACTTCAGCCGTGAGACACCGCTGACCGTCGGATCCCCGCAGCAGGTCATCGAGCGCACCCTCGGCTTCCGCGACTACGTCGGTGACTACCAGCGCCAACTGTTCCTCATGGACCACGCCGGCCTGCCGCTCAAGACCGTGCTCGAGCAGCTCGACATCCTCGGCGAGGACGTTGTACCCGTCTTGCGCCGCGAGTTCGCCGCCCTGCGCGCTCCGGGAGTCCCCGACGCGCCGACCCACCCCAGCCTCGTGGCCGCCCGTGACGCTGCTGCTGCCGCCTCTACCGCGCAGACCCAGGAGGTCTCGTGACGACCCGCAACCTCGTCGTCGTCAGCGGTGGCCTCAGCGTCCCATCGTCGTCCCGCTTGCTGGCGGACCGGTTGGCTACCGCGACGCAGCGGGCCCTCGCCGAACGGGGTGACGACGCCGTCGTCGAGACCGTGGAGCTGCGCGAGCACGCCCACGCGATCACCGACCACCTGCTGACCGGCTTCGCCACCGGCGACCTCCGCGGCGTTCTCGACGCCGTGCGGGGTGCCGACGGGGTGATCCTCGTGACGCCGGTGTTCAGCGCGTCCTACAGCGGGCTGTTCAAGTCGTTCCTCGACGTTCTCGAACCCGGTTCCCTCCAGGCCAAGCCGGTCGTCATCGGCGCTACCGGGGGGACGGCTCGGCACTCGCTCGCCCTGGAGTATGCGGTCCGCCCCCTGCTGTCGTACGCCCGGGCGACGGTCGCGCCGACGGCGGTCTTCGCCGCATCCAGCGACTGGGCGGACGGGGACGCGCAGTCTGGTCTCTCGGCGCGCATCGACCAGGCCGGTGCGGAGCTGGCCGACCTCGTGGTCGGCTCGCCACCGGTCGTCGTCACCGACCCGTTCGACGAGGTCACCCCGTTCGAGCGGCTCCTGTCGGGCGACGCCTGACGCGACGCATACCGTCCCCTCCCAGGGCGGGCCAGACCGACAGGCACGAGTCCGCGAATCCGGCCATTCGGCGGCCGAACAACGGTTCGCGCCTGTCGATCGGGTCAGCCTCAGCGATCCGGAGCCGTCTCCTCCGCGAGCTGGTCGACGAGCTCGACGAGCGCTCGGGCGACCTGCCTCGCCTCGTCCTGCGTGATCGAGGCCAGGGACAGCCGGACGTCCCATGGCTCGCCCTGGAAGCTCGGCCCGGTCTGGACGACGACGCCCGAGTCCGAGGCGAGCCGCAGCGCCACCTCTTCGGGCTCCATGCTCCGGGTGATCCGCTCGACGAGCTCGTCTCCGTGCCGGGCCCGTGCGACCGTGGTGATGTCGATCATCCCGTAGTAGTGGCTGTCCTTGCCTCCGGGAGCCGGCAGGCCAAGGCCCTCGTACAGGGCTTCGAGCCGCGCCTGCAGCTGCGCCCGCGCACCGGTGACGTATGTGGCGCCCTCTGGCATGAGGTAAGCCAGCTCGAACAGCGTCATCTGCACCTGGTCCGGAGTGCCCAGCCCGGAAATGTTGTGCAGCGCGACCTCTCGGCTGTCGGCGAGCAGCCGCTGGATGAACGGCATCCGGTCGACATCGGTCGACGCCGCCTGGTACCGCAGTCGGAGCCGCTCCTTGGCCTCGGCCGGCAGTGCCGCCAGCAGTCGGTCGGCGACGGAGTCGCGGTTCACCGCCACGAAGCCCAGCCGGTTGCCGGTCGCCGCGAATCCTTTGGAGAACGAGTGCAGAAGGATCACGTTGTGCGGCAGAGCCGCCGTGACCCCGCGGAAGTCCTCGACGAACGTGGCGT
>JBKPKI010000121.1:0-4927 GCA_046731055.1 Actinomycetota bacterium
GTAGATCTCGTCCGCGACGAGGCCGTGCGCCTCGCGGTGGACGGTGTTCGCCGCGTCGGTGTCCGGCGCGTCGACGAGGCAGAAGATCTTGCCCTCGGCCTCGTTGACCCAGTACCGCAGGTACTTCACGCCGTACGGATCCTGCGTCTGCAGGTCGGCCGCGTGGGCCTTGGCGACGTCGGCGACTCCGACGGGGCCGTTCATCGTGTGGACGTCCATGAAGAGGGACATGTTGTTCTCCTGAGTTGGTCTTTCGGGCGGTGATCAGCCGGTTTCCGGCGCGCCTCAAGAGAACGGCAGCGGGTCAGGTCCCCACATCGGGAGATGTCCCCATGTTGGGGACGAGTCCCCGTTGCCGGGCCGCCGCCGCCGCGGCCGCGCGGTTCGGCTCCCCGAGCTTGCGCAGCACTGACGAGACGTGGTGGTCCACGGTCTTCTCGGACAGGAAGAGCCGGTCGGCGAGCTGAGCGTTCGTCAGCCCGTCCGCCAGCAGCGCCAGCACCTCGAGCTCCCGCGCGGTGAGTCCGGCCGGGTTCGCCAGAGTGCGCTGGCGGGGACCGCGCGGGACGACCTGCCCGCCGAGACGACGTTCGCGCAGCAGGCGGTCGCGGGTCGCGACGGCGCCGATCGTGGAGAGCAGCTCGCTGCCGCGACGGGCGTCGTCGACGGAGTCGGCGCGGGTCAGGCAGACGCCCTGCCACCAGGGACAGCCAAGCCGTTCCCACTCTGCGGCCGCTTCCTCCCATCGGCCGTCCGCCATCAAGGCGAACGGCTCCGGGTCGTCCGCTCGGGGGTCGACGGCGACGCCGACCGTCCGTCGCCACCAGTCCACCTCGGCGAGCTCCCACGGCAGGAACAGCTCCGTGGAGAACGGGTCGAGAGCGGCCAACTGCACGCCGGCCGCCTCGAGATCACCGGTGGTCCAGGCGGCCTCGGCGCGGGCCACCGCGACCGGAAGGATGCGTTGTACCTCACCGGTCTGAGCGGCGAGGTTCCGGGCTTGAGCCAGTGTCTCGTCAGCGTGTGCCTCGGCGCGGCGGACCGCCACGGTCCCGGCCACGACGAGGGCCGGTATGCGAGTGACCGTCGGCGCGTTCGGGTTCTGGTTCACGGAGTCGGCGAGCCTCGCGGCGGCCTCAAACCGGCCCTGCTCCAGCATCGACGTGGCCAGCCAGGCGGTCATGTACACCTCCCAGGCGTCGAGGTCGCGTTCGGAGCAGTAGGCGATGCCCGCTCGCAGGTTCTGGTCGGCCTCCGGAAACGACCGGTTCCGCGCCTGCCCCGCACCAAGATTGGTGTAGGCCCGCGCGACGTGCTCGTGGAGGTCATCCGCGATCGCGATGTCGAGGCTCTGGTGCAGCCGCGCCACACCTTCGACGGGGTCAGAGCCGAACAGCAGGGCAGTGCCGATGTTGTTGAGGGCGTGCGACTCGACGTCCCGGTCCCCGATGGACCGAGCCAGCGTGATCGCCCTTCCTCCCCAGTCGAGCGTCTCGGGCACTCGTCCGCTGAGCATGGCCAGCTGTGCCTTGTTGCTCATGGCCATGGCGAGCTCATGCCCCACGGACAGCGGTTCGAGAGTTGCCACGGCCAGGTCCCCGTAGCGTTCGGCGTCCCCGCCACGACCGAGGAACCACGACAACCGCGACATCCAGCGCTGACTGGCGCCTACGGCCTCCGAGGACGGGTCGACCTGCTCGTGGAGCTCGAGGGCGCGTCGGCGGGCCATGAGCGCCGCCTCGGGCTCGTTGGTGAGGTAGCACTCGTAGGACAGGTGGTCGAACAGCTCGGCGGTACGGGCGCGGTCGAGGACCTCGGGAAACTCCAACGCGAGTCGATACTCCCGCGCCGCTTCCCGGTGCGCGCCCAGCCGGGCGGAGTGCGCGGCGGCCGCGATCGCGTAGCGGACCGCGTCCTCCCGTCGGCCGCTGCCGGCTGCGTGGTGCGCCAAGCGGTGGTCGTCGGTGCCACCGAGCCGGACGAGGGTGGCGAGGGCGGTGGCGTGCAGCCGCATCCGGATGGCGTTGGGCAGGTCGGCCTCGACCGCCTCTCGGGCGATCTCGTGACGGAAGGCGAATCCGCCGGCCTGGTCCGCGACGAGCATCCCGTGGCGGACCGCTTCGTCGAGGGCCTCCACCGACTGACGGGCGACCTCGCAGACCAGTGGAAGGGACGCCCCGGGACCGAGAACCGCGGCGGCACCGAGCACGTCGCGGGCCGCGGGGGAGAGGCGACCGAGCCGGGCCAGCACCGCGTCGCGCACCGTTGACGGAGCGTCGCTCGCGCCAGACGCCAGCACTTCGGTGACGAAGAACGGGTTGCCGCCGGTTCGCCGGTACAGCGCGCCCGGGTCGAGGCTCGAGCTGTTCTGGGCGACCAGTGCCTCGACCCCTTCGGCCGTGAGCGGCGGCAGGTGCATCCGGTCGACGAACGGGGCCGTGGCAAGGTCGCCGAGGAGTGCCGTGAGCGGCGTACCGGCCCTCGCCTCCTCGTCGCGGAACGTCGCCACGGCCAACAGCGGCATCCCGTCGAGGCGGCGGCCGAGAAAGCGCACGAGCTCGAGCGTCGCCTCGTCCGCCCAGTGCACGTCTTCGAGAACCAGCAGCGTGGGGGTCTCCGTGAGGCGCCCTCGGATTGCCCGGAACAGCCGCGGACGCGTGGCCGCGGTCGTGGCGTCGATCTCCGCGGTCAGCTCGGGCACAGCATCCACCACTGGGCCGAGTGGCGGCGGAGTCGCGACGTTGTCGCAGTACCCGCGCCGCACCGTCACCTCGGGACCGACTCGGGTCGCCAGTAGCCCCACCAGCGACGTCTTGCCGACGCCCGCCTCGCCACCGAGCAGGACCAAGCGCCCGGAGTGCGCGTCGGGGACCGGCACCCACTCGAGCAGCGGGGCGAGGAACGGTTCACGCTCGACGAGCACGGCGACCATTCTGGCCAGAGCCGAGTGCCGCGCGAGAAGAAAGTCGGCGGACCGGCTGGCACGATGCCACTCATGAGCGATGGCGCCGCCACGGCGCATACCGAAGCGCAGCCCGAAGCAGGACCTCGCCAACCCCGCGGCAACCATCTGGAACGGTCCGACTGGGTGGTCATCGGGCTGTCCGTCCTCCTCACCGTCGTCGCCGGCCTGGCGCACTACCTCGGCTGGGAAGCGGTGCTGGCTTTCGTCGCCGCGGCGGCGGCCGTGGCGCTGCTCGCCGCGCTCGTCGGCCGGTCCGTCGAGCAGCTGGGCGACCGCTTCGGTCCCGGCGCCACTGGCGTGTTGCAGTCGGCGCTGGGCAACCTGCCGGAGCTCTTCATCTCGTTGTTCGCGCTCAAAGCCGGCCTCGTTGCCGTCGTCCAAGCGGCGCTGATCGGCTCCATCCTCGCCAACCTGCTCCTCGTCCTCGGCCTGTCCTTTCTCGTCGGCGGTCTCAAGCACGGCACTCAGCACCTCGACAGCGCCCGGGCTCGCAGCATCACGGTCATGCTGCTCGTGTCGGTCGCGGCCATGGTGATGCCGTCGGTGGCCCACCTCATCCACACGCCGGCCGCGGACCATGAGACGACGCTGTCGATCATCGCGTCCGTCGTGCTCCTGCTGCTCTTCGTCCTCACCCTCCCCGCCTCGTTGCGGCGTGGCGACAGCCCTGGCCGCCCGGGTGCGTCCGAGGAGTCGGAGCCGCCCCGGTGGAACCTGCCCTTCGCCGTGGGCATGCTCGCGGCGAGCGCGGTCGCCGCGGCGTTCGTCTCCGACTGGTTCGTCTCGGCCCTGGAGCCGGCCATGGAATCCTTCGGCATCTCAGAGACGTTCGCGGGCCTCGTCGTGGTCGCCATCGCCGGCAACGCCATCGAGAACGTCGTCGGGATCCAGCTGGCCGCGAAGAACCGGTCGGAGTATGCCTTCGCGGTCGTCATCAACTCGCCGCTCCAGATCGCGCTCGTCCTGGCTCCGCTGCTCGTCATCCTGTCGTCGGTGCTCGGGTTCACGACTCTGACCCTGGTGTTTGCACCGCTGCTCGTCGTGTCCGTCGCGATCGCGGTACTGCTGAGCGCGTTCATCACCTTCGACGGCAGATCGAACTGGATCGAGGGTGCCGGCCTCGTCGCCCTCTACGGGGTGATCGCGACCACGTTCTGGTGGGGGTAGGACGTCGGAGCAAGCCCTTCCGGCCGGCCAGAGGGACTCGGCCGGGGCAGTGGACGCTGAACCGCCCGCGTTCAGTGCTGCGGTGAGTCGGTCCGGCACGGGCCGCCAACCGGTGCGTCAGGAAACGAGAAGCACCGAGCCGGAGGGTCACCTAGCGTCTCCCTCGGTCGCGAGGCCTGTCTAGGGTTCCGATGACGCGACAGCGCAACCCGCGAGACGGAGAGGAAGCAAGATGGCCAAGGGCCCGAGGACGCAACTGCCGTCAGCTGCGCAACATGCAGCCGACCGCCACGACGTGATCCGGGTGCACGGAGCGAGGGTGAACAACCTGAAAGACGTCAGCGTCGAGATCCCGAAGCGCCGACTGACCGCGTTCACCGGCGTCTCCGGGTCCGGCAAGAGCTCGCTCGTGTTCAGCACGATCGCGGCCGAGTCGCAGCGGCTCATCAACGAGACCTACAGCACCTTCGTCCAGGGATTCATGCCGACCTTGGCGCGTCCCGACGTCGACCTCCTCGACGGCCTGACGACGGCGATCATCGTCGACCAGGAGCGGATGGGCGCCAACCCTCGGTCCACCGTCGGCACGGCGACCGACGCGAACGCGATGTTGCGAATCCTCTTCAGCCGACTGGCAAAACCGCACATCGGGTCACCCAACGCATACTCCTTCAACACGCCATCGGTCAGCGCCAGCGGCGCCATCACCGTCGAACGCGGGAACCGCACCAAGACCGAGAAGGCGACCTTCACGCGGCTCGGCGGCATGTGCCCCCGCTGTGAGGGGATGGGCTC
>JBKPKI010000122.1:0-4792 GCA_046731055.1 Actinomycetota bacterium
GGCGGGATGTCCTGGGAGGCGATCAACAACATCGCGGTCGACAAGGACCTGCCGCTCGTCATCGTCGTCAACGACAACGAGCGCTCGTATGCGCCGACGATCGGCGGTCTCGCGGATCACCTCGCCACGCTGCGGACGACGCGCAAGTACGAGTCGGTGCTCGGCTGGGGCAAGGATGCGCTGAACCGCACCCCCGTCGTCGGCGGCGTCGTCTACGGCGCCCTGCACGGGATGAAGAAGGGCATCAAGGACATCGTCGCCCCGCAGGGCATGTTCGAGGACCTGGGCCTCAAGTACCTGGGCCCGATCGACGGCCACGACGAACCGGCGGTCGAGTCGGCGCTGCGGAGGGCCAAGACGTTCGGTGGTCCCGTGCTCGTCCATGTCCTGACCAAGAAGGGCAACGGCTACCACCACGCCCGCAACGACGATACGGACCGGTTCCACGCCGTCGATCGGATCAATCCGGAGACCGGGCTGCCCCTCCAGGTGAAGGGCCGCATCTGGACCGACGAGTTCAGCGACGCTCTGCTCGCCGTCGCGCGCGAGCGGGACGACATTGTGGCCATCACTGCGGCCATGCTGATCCCGACGGGGCTCAAGGAGTTCGCCGACCGGCACCCCGACCGGGTCTTCGACGTCGGCATCGCCGAGCAGCATGCGGTCACGATGGCGTCGGGGCTCGCCTTCGGGGGACTGCACCCGGTCGTATGTGTGTACGCGACGTTCCTCAACCGCGCGTTCGACCAGCTGCTCATGGACTGCGCGCTTCATCGCGCCGGAGTGACGTTCGTGCTGGACCGGGCGGGGATCACGGGCACTGACGGCGCCTCACACAACGGCATGTGGGACATGTCGGTGACCGGCCTCGTTCCCGGCCTGCGATTGTGTGCACCGCGCGATCCCGAGGAGCTCAGCCGGGCGCTCCGCGAGGCCGTCGACGTCGACGACGGCCCGACGGTGATCCGGTTCTCGAAGCAGAACGCGCCCGCGCCGCTGCCGGCGCTGAGATCCGTCGGGTCGGTCGACGTCCTGGCCGAGCCGTCAACGGACGAAGACGTCGAGCTGCTCCTTGTCGGACTCGGCGAGATGTCGACCACGGCCATGGCCGTATCCGAGAAGCTCACCGCCCAGGGCCACACGGTCCGTGTCGTCGACCCGCGGTGGTGCCTGCCGGTGTCGGAGGATCTCGTGGACCTCGCGCGGAACGCCGACGCCGTGGCCGTGCTGGAGGACAATCTCGCGGTTGGGGGAGTCGGGTCGCAGGTCACCTCCGCCGTCCGCGAAGCCGGCCTGCGCGTGCCGGTGCACGTGCATGGCATCCCGAAGCGGTTCTTGCAGCACGCGTCGCGCGGCGAGGTGCTCGAGGAGATCGGGCTGACCCCCGACGCGGTGGCCGACCGCCTGCACGCCGCCCTCGGCTGACCGGACGGGTCTCGAGCGCGGGTCTCGGGACCGATCGACAGGCACAAAGGTCGGAAACCGCGGCGTGAGCCGCCAAGAGGCGGTTCGTGCCTGTCGATCTGTCCGCCCCGACCGGTTGGTGCAGCCGGCGTCGCACGCCAAGGGTCACGCTCAGGCGGGCGCACATCGAACCCGGCTCAATGTGTCCCGCCACGTCCTGAACCGGCGCCGCTCGCACGCATACCTTCGCTGCCGGCCGGGTGAGGGCGCCCCCTCGGCTCGCGAGCGACGCGAGCCGCGTCCGCCGGAGCGGGAGGACCAGGATGCCGATGAGGATGTCGCAGGGTCGGTCGTCGAGGACGCGCGCCTCGTCGAACTGTCCGGCACGGCACGCTCGAGGCCTACTACGCAGCCGGCGGTAGCCCCCGGCACACCGCCACGGCGCTGCACGCCCACGTCAACACCGTGGCGCAGCGCCTGGAACGCATCGCAGCCCTGCTCGGACCCTCGTGGCACCAGCCGGACGGGGTTCTCGAGATCCAGCTCGCGCTGCGGGCTGCGACGACTCATGCCCCGATGAGGACCGCGTCGCCGAGGCGTCGCTCGATCGCGTCGACGACCGCTACCGTGCCCTCGGGTGCGAAGACCGCCGAATAGTGGTTGACGTCCTCGAGCGGAATGACCCGGACGTCCGCTGGAAGCGCCAACGCCGCGATGCGGCCCTCGTCGTAAAGACCCTGAGGCTCGTTCTGGAGCCCACGCGCCGCCCAGAGGAACTCGGTCGGCAGCCCCTCGGCCACGGCCTTGGCCGCCCCGGCCAAGGTCTCCTCGTGGGCGAGCGTGTCGGCACCGTCAGCGCGGATCGCCTCTAGTACGCAGGAGCTGACCCAGTCCCCGTCCTCCGTCTGGACCAGGTCGTGGAGAACGTATCGGCGAACCTCCGGGCCTTGCGACCCGTCGAGGGCCGGGCCGAGGGCGGGGTGAGCCCGCCAGAAGTCGAGGTAGGCGTCCGGGCTGGGGAACCGCATGCTCAGCCTGGTCATCGCCGGGCCGATGATCGCCGTCAGAGCGGCATCGATGTCGAGACCCACAGGAGGGGAAAAACCGAAACCCCCATCGACGAGCACCGACCCGGCCAGCCGATCCGGAGCGCGGGAGCTGGCCAACGCCGTGACGAAAGCGCCCATCGAGTGGCCGACCAGCACGGGCCGGGCCCCGAAGACGTCGGCGATAGCCAGCACGTCGTCGGCGTGGGTACCCAAGCCGTACGGTCCGGACGCCGTGCGGCTGCACGCCCGTCCGCGAAGGTCCGGCGAGAGGAACCGGACGCTGCCCGGACCACGGCGGCGGAACAGCTCCTCCGCGACACAGAGCCAGCTGAGCCCGTTCGCGGTGATGCCGTGGACCGCGACGACCACCGGGGCCTGCGGCCCCGGGTCCCCGACACTCAGGTCGTGGATGTCAAGGCTTCCCTCGGGCAGCTTGATGCGGAACCCGCGGAACTCCAGACCGCTCTCGTCCGGTGACCCGTTCACGGTGTCTCCTCCTCCGGATGAACAGTCGCCGACCCGAGGCGAAGCCGGTGAGCCGGGGGGGCACCACCGCGGAGGAGGCCGGTCAGTGCGCCGTCCATCCGCCGTCCACCGTGAACGATGCACCGGTGATGGAGGCTGACGCCGGCCCGCAAAGGAAGACCGCCAGTTCCGCGACCTCGTCGGGTTCGACCAGCCGTTTGACGGCCATGTGCTCGAGCAGGACCTTCTCGACGACCTCCTCCTCGGGGATGCCGTGGGTCACGGCCTGGTCGGCGATCTGCTTCTCGACCAACGCGGTTCGCACGTATCCCGGGTTGACGCAGTTGCTGGTGACGCCGTGGGGAGCGCCCTCCAGAGCGATGACCTTGGACAGTCCCTCAAGGCCGTGTTTCGCGGTGACGTAGGCGCTCTTGTAGGCGCTCGCCCGCAGCCCATGCGCGCTGGAAATGTTGACGACGCGGCCCCAGCCCGACGCATACATGTGCGGAAGGCTCTGGCGGACGAGCCGGAACGGTGCGTGGAGCATGAGGTCGAGGATCAGCTCAAAGGTCTCCGGCGGGAACTGCTCGATCGGCGCTACGTGCTGGATCCCGGCGTTGTTGACGAGGATGTCGACGTCTGTCGGCAGGTCGGCGATGGCGTCGAGGTCCGAGAGGTCAGCGGCGAACGGCTCGAGGGCCGTATCGCCGAGCCGCTCGGCAATGTCGTTCAGTCCTTGCTCGTCCCGGTCGACGGCCAGGACGACGGCACCGGCCACCACCAGCCGCTCCGCGATGGCCGCCCCGATGCCGCTGGCCGCGCCGGTGACGAGCGCCCGGCGCCCGGACAGGTCGACAGGGACGACGAGTGGCCCGGGCGACGGTGGCACGACGGGGAGACTAGGCACCACGCCCGGAGCCTCTCATGTCGTGAGCGCCCACAGTTGGGTCAGCTCGGTATGCGAGGGCGCTATGTGGTCAGTCCGGGACGACCGAGGGCGCCGAGGACGAGGCCGGCCGTCCGTGCCGGCCGCTCGAGAGCCGGAAGGTGGCCGGCCCAGTCCAGCTCGGCGAGGATGGCCCCGGGCACTCCGGCGGCAATCTCCCGGGCGGCGTGCTGCAGCCAGTCGACGTCGTTGGCGCCGAGGAAGACGGTCGTCGGGACCACGACGCGGCTCAAGGCGACGTCGTCGCGTGCCGGCGTCGGAGGGTCGGGCCACTCGTCGGCGGCCAGTTGGACGTCGAACGCGCGGCGCTGCATCCGGGTGAGCAGGTCGCGGGCGTTGTCGTCCGCCTCCGGGCCGAGCCACGTCTCCACGTTCAGCCGAACCGCGCCCGCGACGTCGCCGGCCTCCAGCAGCCGCTCCTCCTCGGCGTCGAACGCCTCCGAAGCGGCGGTCGGGGCGACGCCGCGGAGCGCTGGGCAGAGGAGCACGAGGCGGTCGACGCGGTCAGGAGCTGCGGTGGCCACCTCCAGCGCGACCCGACCGCCGAACGACGCGCCGACGAGGGCGACACTCCGGAGATCCTGGTCGTCGAGGAACGCCAGGACCTCCGCCACATTCGAGTACGAGCCGGGCGACAGCGGAGCCTGGCCATAGCCCGGGAGGTCCGGCGCCAGCACGTGGAACCGCTCGGCCAGCGCTGGCAGGAGGCGGGTCCACATCCGCCGGTCCGCGACACCGGCGTGGAGCAGGACGACCGGTGGACCGGAGCCGGCCGCATCGAAGGGCAACGTCACCGGGTCACCGTAGAAGCGGCGTCGGGGGCGGCGCGACGCGTTTCTGCTCGGGCGGGCCGGCTCAGATGTCGCGGAACACCTCGATCGTGGCGCCGAGCGCGTTGAGCCGGTCGGCGAGGTCCTCGTAGCCGCGG
>JBKPKI010000123.1:0-8536 GCA_046731055.1 Actinomycetota bacterium
GCTGAAGGGCGACACGTCGGGCGTCGGGCTCTACCTCGCGGTCCCGACCAGCGCGGACGTCGACGAGGCGTATGCGTCGGCCACCGCCGCGGGCGGCACCAGCGTGTGGGTACCCGAGCAGAGCGAATGGAACTACCGCGCGCGAATCGTGGACCCGCAGGGCGTCGAGTGGACGGTGGGAACCTACCGCCCCGGCGAGCCGGCCGACTGGGGCTGACTCGGCGGTCAGCCCAGCACGGCCCGCGCACTGTTGTGACCCGGTATGCCGCTCACGCCGCCACCGCGCCGGGCACCCGCTCCGCAGACCGTCACCCTCGGGTGGGCGGTCTCCACTCCCCAGGTTCCGACCTCTTCGGGCCGCTCGGCCCACGGCCAGCGCAACGGCCGGTGAAAGATATTGCCGCCGGGCAGGCCGAGCTCGCGTTCGAGATCGGCGGGCGTGCGAGCTTCGACGCACGGCTCGCCGTTCACGTCACGCGCGAGGACGTCCGAAAGCGGTTCGGCCAGAACCGAATCCAGCGCGCCTACCGCCGCCCGGAGGGCCTCGTCCCGACGCCGCCGCTGCCGTTCCCGCGACCGGCCGCTGAATAGCCGGGCCGGCGTGTGCAGTCCGAACAACGTGAAGGTCTGCGCGTCGGACGCCGCCAGCTCGGGTCCGAGGACGCTGCGGTCGGACAGCGTGTGGCAGTAGATCTCGCACGAAGCGATCGGCGGCACCCGACCGGACCGGGCAACGAGGAAGTTGTCCTGCAGCTCGGACATCGACTCGTGCACGTGGAAGGTGCCCGCGAACGCCACGGCGGGGTCGACGGAGGCGTCCCGCAGCCGGGGCAGTCGAGTGAGCAGCACATTGACCTTGAGCTGGGCGCCCTCGGGAACCGGCCCCGTCGAGACGGGGTCCGAATCTCCAGCGGCCAGAAGGTGATCGAGTACCGCGGGCGCCAACCCGGCGTGGACATGACCACGCGACCGGTGCTCACGATCGCCGATGCTCCAGATGACCTCGCCGTCCGCGTCGACCGACATGACCTCCGCGCCGGTGACCAGCTCCGCCCCAGTGCCGACAGCGGCCTTGGCCAGGGCGTCGGTGACCGCGCCCATCCCACCCACCGGGACGTCCCACTCCCCCGTTCCACCACCCATCACGTGGTAGAGGAAGCAGACGTTCTGCACGAGCGAGGGGTCGTCGAGGTCGGCGAACGTGCCGATCAGCCCGTCCGTCGCCACGATCCCCCGGACCGTGTCGTCGGTGAACGTCCGGCGCAGGAGCGTTCCGAGCGGCGCGCCGGTAAGGGCGTCCCACGTCTCGTCGTCGTCGACGAGCTTGCGGATCTCCTCCGTGGACCGCAACGGCTCCAGGACGGTGGGCCACACCCGCTCGGCGACGCGCGCGAAGCGGCCATAGAAGTGTTGCCAGGCAAGGAAATCCACGTCGTCGCCCAGCGTGGCAACGAACGACTCACGGGTGGATTCAGGATCGGCGGCATCGATGAGCAGACCACGGCCCGGGTCGTTCGGAAGAGGCGTGTACGACGCATACCGGCGCTTGACCAGCTGGAGGTCGAGCTCCAGGTCCTCGACGATTGGCCGCGGGAGCAGGGAGACGAGGTAGGAGTACCGCGACAGGCGGGCTTCGACACCGGGGAAAGGAGCGGCCGAGACGGCCGCCCCGCCGACGTGGTCCAGCCGCTCGAGGACGAGGACGCGCCGGCCGGCCCGGGCGAGGTAGGCGGCGGCCGTCAGCCCGTTGTGGCCGGCGCCGACGACGATGTCGTCGTAGGTCGTGGGGCGACTCACCGGGACGATCCTGCCAGAGGGCGGCAGCCCTAGTCTGGTCGGCATGGCGGACGACAGGGTTCAGCTGCGAATCGCGATGGCCCAGGTCAACCCGGTCGTGGGCGACCTGGCCGGAAACGCCCGGATGATCCGCGACCGGGTGGCCGAGGCGGCGGCGGCAGGAGCGCACCTGGTGGCGTTCCCCGAGATGGTGCTCACCGCATACCCGGTCGAGGACCTGGCACTCCGCGACTCGTTCGTCGAGGCGAGCCGGCGCGCGGTCGTGCGGCTGGCGGCGGACATCGCAGCGGACGGGTACGGCGACGTGCCCGTCGTCGTCGGCTACCTCGACCGGGCCGACGAGGGCGCGTTCGACGCCGACCCCGGCCGCACCCTCCCCCAGAACTGCGCCGCAGTGATCCACGGCGGTCGGGTCGTCGGCCGGTATGCCAAGCACCACCTGCCGAACTACGGGGTCTTCGACGAGTACCGGATCTTCGCACCCGGCGACTCGCTCACCGTGGTCCGCGTGCGCGGTGTCGACGTGGCCATCGCCATCTGCGAGGACCTCTGGCAAGAGGGGGGGCCGGTCGCCCAGACCCGCGACGCGGGGGCGGAGCTGCTGCTGGTCATCAACGGCTCGCCGTACGAGCGGGAGAAGGACGACACCCGGCTCGAGCTGGTCCGGCGCCGCGCCGCGCAGGCCGGCTGCGCCCTCGCCTACCTCAACCTGGTCGGCGGCCAGGACGAGCTGGTCTTCGACGGCGATTCGATGGTCGTTGGCGCCGACGGCACGGTGCTGGCGCGCGGGCCGCAGTTCGTCGAGTCGCTGGTGATCGTCGACCTCGAGCTGACTCCGTCAACCGTCGACGAGGCCGCCCTGCCCGACGAGGTGGTCCACGTCGTCGTCTCGTCGGACCCGGTCGAGCGGTATGCGCCCGTGGACCCGCCCATGTACCCGCGGCTCGACCCCGTCGAGGAGGTGTGGCGGGCGGTCGGGCTGGGGCTGCAGGATTACGTGCGCAAGAACGGGTTTCGCAAGGTCCTGCTCGGCGTGTCTGGCGGCATCGACTCGACGGTCGTGGCGGCGCTGGCGGCGGACGTGCTCGGCGGCGAGAACGTCGTCGCGATCAGCAACCCGAGCAAGTACTCGTCGGAGGGCTCCAAGGACGACGCCGCCGAGCTGGCCAAGAACCTCGGGCTGGACTATCGGGTCGTGCCGATCCAGCCGATGGTCGACCCGTTCCTCGACGCGCTCGGACTGGACGGGATCGCCGAGGAGAACCTCCAGGCGCGAGTCCGCGGCGTCATCTGGATGGGTGTATCCAATCAGGAGGGGCCGCTGGTGCTGGCCAACTCCAACAAGAGCGAGGTCTCGGTCGGCTACTCGACGATCTACGGCGACAGCGTCGGGGGGTTCGCCCCGATCAAGGACGTGCCGAAGACGCTGGTGTGGGAGCTGGCCCGCTGGCGCAATCGGGCGGCCGAGGCCCGCGGAGAGCCGCCGCCGATCCCCGAGGCGACCATCACCAAGCCGCCGTCGGCCGAGTTGCGACCGGGCCAGACCGACCAGGACTCGCTGCCGGCGTACGAGGTCCTCGACGCGATCCTCGCCGGCTACGTCGGCGTGGCCCACGGCCGGGAGCGGCTGATCGCGGACGGGTTCGATCCGACGACCGTCGACAAGGTGATCCAGCTCGTCGACCGGGCGGAGTGGAAGCGCCGCCAGTTCGCGCCGGGCCCGAAGATCTCTCCGCTGGCCTTCGGCAAGGACCGCCGGCTCCCGATCACCAGCCGGTGGCGCGAGCAGGACGACGAACACGCCGGACAGCGCGGGTGACGCCTCGGCCCGTCGACATCCGGCCGTGGTCCGCCGACGACCTCCCCGTGCTCGAGCGGAACAACGCGCCGGAGATGACGGTGCACCTGGGCGGTCCCGAGTCCCGAGCGAAGCTCCTGGACCGCCACGAGCGGTACCTACGGGGGTGGCGCGAAGGCACGGCGCGGATGTTCACGGCATGGCTCGACGACGAGCCGGTCGGGCTCGTCGGCTACTGGAACGTCTCTCATCAGGGCCGCGACGTCCACGAGTGCGCATACGGGATCTTCCCCTCCTATCAAGGGCGCGGGTTGGCGGCGGCCGCCATGACCGCCTGCCTGCGGCACGCCGCCCAGCACGGTTCACGCGACGAGATGTACGCCTATCCCAACGTCACCAACGGGCCGTCCAACGCGCTGTGCCAACGACTTGGCTTCGAACTCGAGGGCGAACTGGACTTCGAGTACCCGAAGGGCCACCCGATCCGCGCCAACGCCTGGCGCTACCTCCTGGCCTGGCTCCGCTGAGCGCGGGCTTGCCAATGGCGCGCATTTTCCTGGACATGTCGGAGTTGTTGTCAGGCGTCCAGTCCGCCAAGCGCACGCAGCAACAGCGCCTCGGCCAGGGCGGTTTTGCGCAGCTCATCCGGACTGACGCTCTCGTTCGGGGCGTGGATCCGGCTGGCCGGTTCCTCCACACCGATCAGCAGGATCTCCGCCTCCGGATTCACTTCGGCCAGCGCGACGCACGAAGGAATCGCCCCGCCTTGCCCGGTCTGCACCAGCGGCCGGCCGAACGCTTCCTCCATCGCGGCCGCCAAGGCGCCGTATGCGGGTCCGTCGGTCCGTGCCGCGAACGGGCGGCCCAGGGTCTTCGGCTCGACGGTGATCTGTGCACCCCAGGGCGCCGCCGCAAGCAGCTGCTCGGATAGCCGGCGCTGCGCCTCCGCCGCGTCGATACCTGGCGGGACCCGCAGGTTCACGACCGCCCGCGCCTCCGCCGAGATCGACGCCGTCACATCCTTGACCGCTGGCCCCTCGATCGCGAGGACCGTCGCCACCGGCCGCGCCCACAAGGCGTCGGCCACCTCGCCGCCGCCGAGAACGTCCACCCCTTCGAGAACCCCTGCATCCGAACGCAACCGGTCCATCGGATATGCGGCTCCCCGCCACTTGCCGTCGGACGGCACCCCGGCCACCGTCGTCCCTCCGGCATCGTCGCGCAACGTGTCGAGAACCCGGATCAGCGCGGCCACGGCGTCCGGCGCCGCCCCCCCGAACTGACCCGAGTGCACCGGCCCCTTTAGCGTCCGTACCGTGACCAACACGCTTCCGGTCCCCCGCAGGCTGGTCGTCACCGTCGGGACACCCGTCTCGACGTTGCCGGTGTCGGCCACGACGATGACGTCCGCGGCGAACCGCTCGGGCTCAGACGCCATCAACCGCTCTAGCCCGCCGGTCGACACCTCCTCCGAGCCCTCGCAGACCAGGGTCAGCTGAACCGGCCACCCGCCGTCGACCTCGCGGAGCGCCCGCAACGCCGTGAGGTGCATGACGAGGTTCCCCTTGCAGTCGGCGGCCCCCCGCGCATACCAGCGGCCGTCCTGCTCGGTCAGCGTCCACGGGTCCGTGGCCCACGCCGAGAACTCGCCGGGCGGCTGCACGTCGTAGTGCGCGTAGAGCAGCACTCGCGGCGACCCGGACGGGCCGTCTGTGCGTCCCAGCACCACGACGCTGCCGTCGTCGGCCTCGACCAGCTCGACGTCGCCCACGCCGAGCTCCCGGCACAGCGCCGCCACCAGCTCGGCGGCCTCTCGGCACGCCGGGGCGGGAAGCCCGTGCTCCGACGCCACCGACGGGATGGCGACCAGGCGCTCGAGGTCGGCCCGCGCCCGCGGCAGCAACCGGTCGACCGCCGAGGCCAGGTCGCCCACCGTCACCCGATCAGCTCGCCCACGTATGTAGGCAACATCTTCCACCACGTGGGCCAGTCGTGGTCGAAGTCTGGTCCCCAGTCGTCCATCCGGTTGGGAATTCCCTTGTCTCCCAGTACCTTGGCAACCGCCCACGACTCGCCGGTGTCCTCCCACCGTCCGGAACCGGAGGCGAGCACGACAAACCGGCGTCGCAGCGCGTCGAGCTGCGGGCCCTCCATGCCGGGCACGAAGTGGACCGGCGACGAGAAGTACAGGTCGTCGTTGAAGGCCCCGATGAACTTCTCCATGTGGTACGTCCCGCTCAGGCAGATCGCCGCACGGAAAAGGTGGGGATAGCGGCACAGCATGGCCAGCGCGTTGAAGGCACCGATCGACGAACCCGCCGCGACGATCTCGTGACCGCCAGTGTCGGCATGGATCGCCGGCACGACCTCAGAGGCGATCGCGTCGTGGTACTGGTTGAAGAGCCACATCCGGTGCTCGGGCGACCCCTCGTGCCTCGCGAGGGCCCGCCCGGCGGTGCTATCCACCGAGTAGACCTTGACCCGGCCGCCCTCCACCGCGTCGCCGAGGTGCGCGAGGAGGTGATGGCGCTCGATCTCCTCCGCGTCGCCGCCCGCGGTCGGGAAGACGAGCAGCGGCGTGCCGTAGTGACCCCACCGGGCCAGCGTGAGCTCGCGCTGTGTGCGCGGTGAATACCAGCGCTCGACCACTTTGTCGCCGATGCCCATGTATGCGTGCCTCTCACCTAGTCGCTACTCGTAGACGAACTTCTGCTCGCCTGGGAAGATCCAGGTCAGCGCGTCCCGCAGCCGGTCGCGCCAGTTTTCCCAGTTGTGCCCGTCCCGGGCCTCGACGTACCGGACCTCCATGCCGGTGTCGCGGAACGTCGACACCATGGACCGGTTCGGCGTGATGAGGGGCTCGTAGATGCCGCAGGTCTGGAAGATGCGGTCCGCAACGACCTTGGGCCGAGCGCGGTAGGCGTTGACGAACTTGACCACCGGGTCGAACGCCGGCCCGCCGCCGTGCTCCGCGCCGATATCGGTGAAGACGAACGACCCGGACTCCAACAGCAGCGACCCGAACACCGAGGGATACCGCACCGCCGTCGACAAGGACGCCACTCCTCCAAAGCTCGATCCCATCAGGCACCGTCCGTCGGGAAGGTCGATGAGCGGCAGCTCCTCGGTGAGGAACGGGACCAGCTCCCGGGCGATGAACCGGGCATGCGGCGCGTAGTTCGCATACTCAACAAGGCGGTTGCCGGGCGGCACGAACGCGGCGACGAGTGGGGCGACCTCGCCCCGGTGGATGAGGTTGTCGAGGACGGTCTTGGCCGCGGCGTAGTTCAGATAGTCGTCGCCGTCGTGGACGATGAGCAGCGGGTAGCGGCGGAGCTCGCGGAACCGCGCGGGCCGGTAGAGCCGAAACCACTGCTCCCGGCGAAGTGCCTTGCTACGTAACGACATCGACTCGAGCGAGCCGGGTCGAGTCTCGGGGTCCGGAAGGGTCCACGACGGGACGACATAGCCGGACGCGGCGGCCACCGACTGGGCTCCGAACGGCCCGTGCGCGAGCCGCGGGTTGAGCGGGTCGTTGAGGTACCCCTCTCGCACGTCCCCCCGAACCACCTCGAACTGGTACTCGACGCGAGACCCTTCGGGCAGCTCGATCGTCACGTACCAGAGATCGGTGTCGAGGAGACGGCGCAGCGGCAACGGATCCGGCAAGCCCACCACCCGGTGGCGGACCATGACCTCGTCAGCGTCGCCACGCCAGAGGAACGTCGTGAACCGGCCCTCGCTGATCGGCGCGGAGTGCCGCTGCAGGAACCGGTCCACCGCTCCCGCGTCAGACATGGCCAGACGGTCGCGCAGCCGGTTGACGGCCAGCCTGCGCATGAAGCCGCTCGTCGGTGCCGTGGTGGCCGGCGCGGTCATGCCGCAGCCTCGACCACGCCGACCGTGCCGTCCGCCCGCAGCACCCGAGCACCCGGCGGGAGGGCGCCGTCGGGACCTACCGCGACCCGAGCGCCGTCATCCAGGAGGAGACACGCATACCCCTCGAACCGCCGCACGAAGACCTCCATCCGGACCCGGTCGTCCAGGTGGATCCGGCGTCGCGCGTGCGGCAGCGCGATGACGCGTTCTACCCGCGCCAGACCGCGGTCCCAGACCTGGGCCACGGCACCGGTCTGTGCGAAGTCGTTGAACAGCACCACCATTCGCGTCATCGCCATCGCCCCGGCGGACCAGGCGACGACCGGTAGCTCCGGCGGAGGCCGGACGGAGAAGAACTGCATGGTGCGCAGCAGCATGCCCACGTGGCCGCCGGCCACGGCGAGCACCGATGCGGAGGCCAGCTGCTCGGTGACCTCGGCCCGGTTCTCGGCCCACAACGAGCTACTCTCCGTCGCGCCCGATGCGTACGCCTCGCCGTAGAGGGTGCGAACCTCGTCGAGGTACCACCGGTCCAGCCGGCGCACGGCTTCGAGGGCGTCGGCGTCCGCGGCGGCCAGGACGTCGGCGCGGCCCTTGCGGCGCCGGACGGCGTAGACGGCATCGATGGCGTGCTGGAGGCGGAGCGAGTAGAGGTGGGCCAGGTCGTCGACGGCGTCCCGCAGGGCCAGCGCGGCGGCCGCGACGTCGGCGTCGCGCTCGAGGACGTGCATCATTCGCCCGAACAGCCGCAGGTTCCGTGAGCGGCCGTTCATCACGGAGTCCAGCTCGGCGTCGTCGGACTCGCGTTCTTCCCATCCGGCGGTGATGGTCGCGACAGGGCCGTCGACTCCGAGACCGCGCACGACCGCGCCTGCCGTCGTGAGAAACCGCTGCGGGCCGAGCAGATGAGTCGATGTCATCACTACGGCAGATCAGCCCGCGTGAACGCGGACGGTGCGACCGACGTCGTCGAGCATCCCGCGAAGGACGTCGTAGTCGGGGTGCTTCATGCGCACGTACGCGTTGGCCATGTAGCCGGCCTCGACCGGTTGCGTGCCAGTC
>JBKPKI010000124.1:0-5057 GCA_046731055.1 Actinomycetota bacterium
CACCCCGTCCCGCCCCGCTGTTCCGGGCCGGATCGACAGGCACGAACCCCCAGATCGGCGCCGAACCGCCCGGATCTGGGGTTCGTACCTGTGGATGCGGCCCTGTGGACAACGCAGAGGTCAAGGCTCGGCGGACGAGCAGGCTGAGCGGGGTGGGGGAGCCGATCCTGGTGATGCGCCAGTTGGGTGGCGTTGCCCGTTGGGCCCAGCTGCGTCGGCGTGTCTCGCGCCGGCGTCTGCGCCGTGCGCTCGCCGACGGTCGGATCGTCCGGACCACCCACGGCCGCTACGCCCTCCCGCTCGCCGACGCGGCGAGGGTTGCTGCGGCCGGGCTGACCGGCACGGTGTCGCATACCTCGGCAGCGTTGCACTGGGGTTGGGCCGTGAAGTTAACGCCGTCCGTCCCCCACATCACCGTCGCCCGCAAGCGTCACATCGCCCCGGAGCGCCGTGCGGAGGCTCACGTGCACTGGAGGGACCTCCGCACAGACGACATCAGCGACGGCTGGGTCACGTCGCCCGTCCGCACGGTGATCGACTGCTGCCTGGATCTGCCGTTCGACGAAGCCCTGGCGGTGTTCGACTCGTCGTGGCGAGCCGGCCTCAAGCCCCGCGAGGTCCAGCTGGCCGCCCTGCGACTGCCTCGGCGACAACGCGACAAGGTCTTGGCGGTAGCCCGGGCCGCCGATCCGCGAGCGGCGAACCCCTTCGAGTCAGTCCTGAGAGCCATCGCCATGAGCGTCCCGGGTCTGCATGTCGAGCCGCAGCACGTCATCAAGGACACCGGGTTCTGGGCTCGCGTCGATCTCGCCGACGAGGAGCTGCACATCGTTATCGAGGCGGAGAGCTTCGAGTTCCACACCGGCCGGAAGGCATTCGACCGTGACTGCCGCCGCTACAACGGACTCGTCCTTCGAGGCTGGCTGGTCGTCCGCTTCACGTGGGAGCAGGTGATGTTCGAGCCGGAGCTCGTGGCCGCCACGCTGCAGGCGCTGGTCGACCAGAGAGCGCGCCGACGAGCCCGATCGACAGGCAGCAACCGCCGAAACGGGGCGAAAACAGCGTGATATCGGGTTCGTGCCTGTCGATCGGTTCGGGCGCCGGCGCAGCCCGAAACCCCGACTCAGCTCGTCAGCCGGCGGCGGCGGCGGTCCCAGCGGTCCGCGAGCGCGGTCATCTCGTCGGCGATGAAGTCGAGGAAGGCCGCGGACTCGGCCAGCCGCTGTCCCGCCCGCGTCCCTTCCCCTCCCACGGCGCTCACACCCGAGACGATGGCCGCCTGGATGGGCGTATAGGTGCGGTGCACGTTGATGATGGCGTCGTGCCAGGCATCATCCCGGACCACGTAGACGTCCCGACGGGTCCCCGGCTCGCGTTCGCGGTGCAGCATGTGGACCTGCGCCAGGTACTTCACGGCTCCCGAGATCGCGGCCGGGCTCACGTCGAGAGCGTCCGACAGCTCCGTCGAGGTCATCCGTCCGTCGTCGTCGGCGAGCAAGGCGGCGAAGACGCGCGCGGGCAGGCGCGGCATCCCCGCGTCGGTCAGCGTCGAGCCGAGGCGCTCGACAAACTCCCTCACCCCGTCGTCATTCGGCGGCGTCATAGATCACACTTTAGAGGATTCACCATCTTCTGAACAAAGCGTAGAGTCGGGCTCATGACCACAGCCATCTCCGTGTCCGGCCTTCACAAGGCCTTCGGGTCGACCGTCGCGCTCGACGGCCTCGACCTCGAGGTCCAGACCGGCCAGGTGCACGGCTTCCTCGGCCCGAACGGCGCGGGGAAGACCACCACCATCCGCATCCTCCTCGGCCTCGTTCGCGCCGACGCCGGCGCCGTCACCCTCCTGGGTGGCGACCCGTGGTCCGACGTCGAGACCCTTCACCGCCGCCTCGCCTACGTCCCCGGCGACGTCACCCTCTGGCCGAACCTGACCGGCGGCGAGGTCATCGATCTTCTGATGCGGCTCCGAGGCTCGACCAATATGGCCCGCCGGAATGACCTCATCGAGCAGTTCGAGCTGGACCCCACCAAGAAGGGGCGCACCTACTCCAAGGGCAACCGGCAGAAGGTGGCCCTGGTCGCGGCGTTGGCCTCCGACGTCGAGCTGCTCCTCCTGGACGAGCCGACGTCTGGGCTGGACCCTCTCATGGATGCCGTCTTCCGCAGCGCCGTCGAGGACGTCCGCCATGAGGGCCGCACCGTCCTGCTGTCCAGCCACATTCTCAGCGAGGTCGAGGCCCTCGCCGACCATGTGAGCATCATTCGCGCGGGCCGCACCGTCGAGACCGGCGCGCTGGCCGACATGCGCCACCTCAGCCGGACCAGCGTCGACGCCGTCCTCGCCACGCCGGTGGGAGCCGATGTGCTCCAAGACGTGGGCGGCGTCGAGGACCTCACCACCGAAGGCACCCGCGTCGCCTTCACGATCGACACCGCCCGGGTCGGCGAGGTGCTCGCCCGCCTCGGTCAGCATGGGATCCAGAGCTTGAGCTGTCAGCCTCCGACGCTGGAGCAGCTGTTCATGAAGGAGTACCGCACGAGCGCTCCGGTCCCGGAGGAGGTGCGGGCGTGAGCGGGTATGCGGGCACCGGAGCCCTGCTCCGGCTCGCCCTCCGGCGCGACCGGATGGTCGTCCCGCTCAGCGTGCTCGGTCTCGTCGCTCTCGCCGGCGGCTCGGCCAAGAGCACCGTCGACCTCTACCAGGGTCAGGACGCCATCGAAGCTGCCCGCGCGCTGCTCACCAGCCCGGCGCTCGTCGGCATGTACGGGCCGATCGCCAACCCCGACAACCCCGACTCGTTCGCGATCTTCAAGACCCTGCTGCTCGGCGCGGTCGCCGTCGCCCTTCTCGCCATCGTGCTCGTCCGGCGACACACCCGGACCGAGGAGGAGGCGGGCCGCACCGAGCTGGTCGGCGCTGGTGTGGTCGGCCGCCGCGCGCCACTCACCGCGGCGGTTCTGCTGTCGGTGGGAACCGTCGTCGTCGCCAGCGCGCTGTCCTCACTCAGCCTCATCGGCTCCGGCCTCGGCGCCCGCGGCTCGTGGGCGTTCGGCATCGCGTGGGCGACCGTCGGCCTCACCTTCACCGGCGTGGCGGCGGTGGCTGCCCAGCTGACGACTACCACCCGTGGCGCCGGCGCCTGGGCCTTCGGCACACTCGGGGTCTCCTACCTGCTGCGGGCCGTCGGCGACACCAGCGGCGCCGCCTCCTGGCTCACCTGGCTCTCGCCGCTCGGCTGGGCGGAGAAGATCGAGGTCTTCGGCGAGAACAAGGTCGTCGTGGCCGTCCTCCCGCTCGTCGTGACCGTGCTGCTCATCGCCCTCGCCTACGCCCTGCAGGAACGCCGCGACTTCGGGTCCGGGTTGCTTCCGTCGCGGCCGGGACCCGCCGAGGCGGCGCCTGCCTTGCGCTCGCCGTGGGCGCTGGCCTGGCGGCTGCAACGGGCCAACCTGCTGGGCTGGGTCATCGGGTACGCCATCGTCGGAACCGTCCTCGGCGCGGTGGCGGGAAGCGTCGCCTCGCTCGCCGGAGGCGAGTCGATGCAAGAGCTGCTGCGCAAGCTCGGCGGCAACGCCAGCTCGCTGACCGACACCTTTATCTCCACGGAGCTGCAGTTCCTCGCGATCGGCGCGGCCGCATACGGCATCTCCGCCGCCCTGCGGCTGCGCAGCGAGGAGAACGACCTGCACACCGAGCAGATCCTCGCCACGAGCACCCGCCGGTGGACGGTGCTGGCCAGCCACTCCGTCATCGCGCTGCTCGGCAGTGCACTGCTCATGCTGGTCCTCGCGCTGGCCCTCGCGCTCGGGACCCGAAGCCAATACGGCGGGTTCGGCGCGGCCCTCGGCCACCTGCTGCCGAGCGCCCTGGCGACGATCCCGCCGGTGTGGGTATGCGTCGGCCTGGCGCTTGCCATCTTCGGCTCGGCGCCCAAGATCGTCTACGTCGCTTGGGGACTGCTGGCGGCCTTCGTCGTGGTCGGCGAGTTCGGCCCGTTGTTCAACCTGCCGCAGCCGGTGATCGACGTGTCGCCGTTCGTCCACGCCGTCGTGCTGCCCGGGTCGAGCGTCGTTGCCACGCCACTCGTCGTCCTCTTCGCCATCGCCGCAGCGCTGGTGGTCCTGGCGCAGACGACATTCCGGCGGCGCGACATTCCGAGCTAGTGGGGTCCCCGCGACGTATCGGAGCGAAGCGGAGAACGTCGCGGGGATGACTTGTCGGGGTCCCCGCGAAGTATCGGAGCGAAGCGGAGAACTTCGTGGGGTGACTTGTCGGGGTCCCCGCGAAGTATCGGAGCGAAGCGGAGAACTTCGTGGGGTGACTTAGATCAGGTCTTCGCGACCGGACGCCTTGAGGCGGTCGACGACGGCCTTGACGTCCTGCGCCCGATCTCGCGACACGACGAGCACCGCGTCCGGGGTGTCGACGACGATGACGTCGTCGAGGCCCACGAGGGCGACCGTCCGTCCACCGCGCGCGGCCACGACTCCGGAGGCGCCCACGCTGATGACGTGGGACGGGTCGCCGATCACCGTGACCCCGTCCGACGTCGCCGAACCGCCGGCGACCAGGGTGCCGAGAGAGGCGAAGTCGCCGACGTCGTCCCAGGAGAACGAGGCCGGCACGACCGCGACAAGGTCGTCGGCGGCGGCCGGCTCGGCAATAGCGTGGTCGATGGCGATCTTCTCCAGCGCCACCCAGTCCTGCTCGAGCCGCGTCGGGTCGGCCGCGATGGCGCGCAGGGCTTGAGCCAGGTCGTGGTGATAGCGGTCGAGGGTGTCCAGGAGGACGGACGCCTTGGCGACGAACATCCCCGCGTTCCACCAGAATCCACCGGAGGCAAGGTATTCGCGTGCGGTCGCTTCGTCCGGCTTCTCGACGAACTCGGCCACCGCCCGAGCCCGCGGCGCGCCGTCCACTGTCAGCTCGGACCCCTCACGGATGTAGCCGAACGCGGTCGACGGATGCGTCGGAGTGATGCCGATGGTGACGATCCGGCCGGTTCGGGCCACCGCGACCGCCTCCGACACCGCCTCCCAGAACTCGGCGACGT
>JBKPKI010000125.1:0-2731 GCA_046731055.1 Actinomycetota bacterium
TGGCGGCGAACCGTTGCACATCGAGTGGTCGACGGACGTGGTCCGGTTGCTGGATGCGGGCCTAGAACAGCAGTGTCTGATCGGCGTATCCGCCGCAGGAGCCGGCGACGACGAGGGCGGTGCGAGTAGGTACCGGGGGACGCGTTGTCGATGGTCGTGTCCTTGCAGCCGCGGGGCAGCACGAAGGGGCGGTCGCTGGGCCGGGTACCTGCCTCCTAGTGGGTACGCCGCGCTCGCTCATCGGCAAGTGAGGTCGAGCGGGCTTGGGTCGCGAGGAAGCAGGCGCATCACCGAGTCGCGCCCGCCTGCAGCGTCCGCAGCAGTGCCACGTCCGGCCGGCGGCGGCTGACTCACTCCTGCAACCGAGCGCCGTCCAGGGTGATGTCGAGCAGGCTCACGGCGCGGGCCTTGTCGAGCGGCTCGTTGCCGTTGCCGCACTTGGGCGACTGCACGCACGACGGACAACCTGAGAGGCAGGCGCACCCGGCGATGGCGTCTCGTGTGCCCGCCAGCCAGGTCTGCATGGCGTCGTAGCCGCGCTCGGCGAAGCCGGCACCCCCGGGGTATCCGTCGTAGACCAGCACCGTCGGAAGGCCGGTGTCAGGGTGGCGTTCGGTCGAGACGCCGCCGATGTCCCACCGGTCCGACGTGGCGACCAGCGGCAGCATCCCGATGGCGGCGTGTTCGGCGGCGTGGGCCGCGCCGGGTATGGCCTTCTCCGGAACGTTCCAGGCCCCGAGCAGCTCGACCGGGATGGTCCACCACACCGCCTTGGTCGACAGTGAACGGATGGGAAGGACGAGCGGATGCTCACCGATGACCTCGCCGGTCGGCAGCCGGCGCAGGAAGGACGTCACCTGGGTCTGAACCCGCACGTCGCCGAAGTGGCATCCCACAGCGCCCCACCGCCGCGAGCGCTCGACGGCCACGATGTCGAAGGCCGACACGGAGCGGGCCTGGGTCGACCAACCCGGGTCGCCAACCCGGACCAGGGCGCAGCCTTCCTCGAGATCGAGGCTCAGCACGACGTAGGTCTCGCCCTGGTGGACATAGACGGCACCCGGGTGTACGGCGGTGTGCGAGCGGGCATCGTCGATGGTCCCGAGCACCCGGCCGGTGAGGTGGTCGGCGATCCGCAGTGTGGTGCCGGAACCGCGGAGCGACACCCGGTCGGCCGGTCGCTCGCCGTTCGCCACGAACCAGCCGGTCGGACGTCGACGCAGCACACCGGAAGCGGTGAGGCTATCCAGCAGCGACACCGTCGACGGGCCGAAGTACGCGGAGTCCGCCTCGGTGAGCGGCAGCTCGGCGGCCGCCGCGGCGAGGTGGGGCGCGAGCACGTAGGGGTTCTCCGGGTCCAGCACCGCGGCCTCCACGGACTGGCCGAACACGGCATCCGGATGGTTCACCAGATACGTGTCCAATGGGTCGTCCGCGGCGACGAGCACGGCCAACGACTCGGCGCCGGCGCGTCCCGCTCGGCCCGCCTGTTGCCACATCGACGCATGGGTGCCGGGCCACCCGGCGAGCAGCACGGCGTCGAGACCCGAGATGTCGATCCCGAGCTCCAGGGCGGTGGTGGCGGCCAATCCCAGCAGACCGCCGGCCCGCAGCGCCGCCTCCAGCTCGCGGCGCTCTTCGGGAAGGTAACCACCCCGGTATGCGGCCACCGCGTCTCCCAGCGCGACGTCCAGCTCGCGCAGGTGACTGCGGGCGGCGGCCGAGATGACCTCGACGCCGGCGCGGGAGCGGGCGAACGCCACCGTCTGGACGCCCTGGGCGACAAGATCGGTCAGCAGGTCCGCGGACTCGGCGACCGCGCTCCGGCGGCGAGAGGAGCGACCGCCCGGTTCTGGCGAGATCGGGACGGCGGTTGTCGTCGCAGGTGACACCGGCCCGGAGCCGCTGCCGCAGCGCTGCGGCTTGGGCTCGGGGTCGACGCCGCCGTCGTGTGGTTCTGTCGCGAGCTGGGGACGCCAGGCATACCCCGTCTCTCCCGGCTGCCAGAGCCCGAAGGTGAGCGCCGCCCGAGGCGAGCCGTCCTCCGTGACGGGATGCACTGGCATACCGACGAGCCGGCCGGCATGCAGCGCCGGTTCGGCCACCGTGGCGGACGCCAGCACGAAGGTCGGCGCCGACCGGTACCGGGCGCACACCCGTCGCAGCCGACGCAGCACCATCGCCAGGTGCGACCCGAACACGCCTCCGTAGACGTGGCACTCATCGAGAACCACGTACCGCAACGCGCGGAGGAACGGCGCCCAGTGCTCGTGGCCGGGCAGCAGGGAGTGGTGGAGGAGGTCGGGATTGGTGAGGACGTAGTTGGCGTGGTCGCGCACCCACCGGCGGTCTTCCGGGGAGGTGTCACCGTCGTACGCGGCCGCACGGAGGCCGGGCAAGGCCAGCCGGTGGAGCCGGTCGAGCTGGTCGTGAGCCAGCGCCTTGGTGGGAGCTACATACAGCGCGGTCGCGCCCCGCCCGTTGGGGGCTGTCGAACCGTCGACGACGTCCGAAAGGGCCGGCAGCAGGTATCCCAGCGACTTGCCCGACGCCGTCCCGGTCGACAGGACGACGTGAGTGCCCGCGTGCGCAACCTCGGCGGCCTCGAGCTGGTGGCTCCACAAGCTCGACAGCCCCGCTTGGGTCAGCGCGGCATACAGGCTGGGCGTCACCCACTCCGGCCATGGCGCGGGCGATGCCGCCCGGGCCGGCACCCGGTGGACGTGAGTCA
>JBKPKI010000126.1:0-11914 GCA_046731055.1 Actinomycetota bacterium
TCCGTCGCTGTTTCGATGAGCGTGACTCTCGACGCGTCCGCGTGCACGGTGTTGGGCCCATCGCCATCTGTTGCGATGCCTGGTGGCCGGGTCCACGGCGTCAGCGTGTCGAAGCCGAACTGCGCCTGATCGAACAGATCGTCGGTGACGTGTCCGCCGGAGAGCGTGAACTCGACGCGCCATGTCTCCACCGCCTCCCAAGGGCCCGCCATGTTTATCCCAGGCACTCCGAGCAGAGTCACGGCCGGGCCGTCGTACAGGCGCCCATGCACGACGGGCACCGTCTGCCAGCGGCGGTTCCGGGGGTAGCGGAGCCCCTGCCCTTCTGGCCATTTAAACGGGTGGAGGGAGCCACGGAGTCGCACCGCAAGCCCATCCGGGTCAAAGGTCAATGTTCCGGGGACAGACCGGTCCGACTGGTCAGGAAGCCAGAAGGTCCCGTCACTGGTGAAGTACTCCACATGTCGCAGCATGCCCTGATCGAGTGACCAAACCCACGGCGCCGTCACTCCTCGGCCGACCGACCCGCGGCGGACGTTTCACCATCGAGCGAACCGAGACGCTGGGGGTAGGTTCGCCAGGATGTCCCCAGATGACAGGGTCGGGCCGGGGCCACAGCACGCGGACCAAATCGACGCCGGTCGGCTGCGCCGGATCGTGCTCGTCGTGGCGATGCTGAACCTGTCCTACTTTTTCGTCGAATTCACAGTCGCGCTCGCAGCCGGCTCGGTCTCCCTCTTGGCGGATAGCGTCGACTTTCTCGAAGACACAGCTATCAACCTGCTGATCTTCACCGCGTTGGGTTGGCCGTTAGCCCGGCGAGCAGCGATGGGGAAGGCCATGGCGCTGATCATCTTGGGCCCCGCGGTCGTGGCGGGCTGCGAGGCGATTCAACGCTTCTCCGAACCACTCGCGCCGGACGTGGTGCCGGTGTTGCTGGCCTCGCTGGGCGCGATCGGGATCAACGGGACTAGCGCCTGGTTGCTCGTCAGAGTGCGTCACCGCGGCGGTTCGCTCAGCAGAGCGGCGTTCCTGTCAGCCCGTAACGACGTGCTGGTCAACGTGGCCATCATCGTCATGGCCGTGGTAACTCTCTGGACCGACTCGGGCTGGCCTGACCTGATCCTCGGCTGCTTCATCATCCTGCTGGCCCTTCACGCCGCCTACGAAGTCTGGAAGATCACCGAGGAGGAGAGGTTGGCAGCGAAGGCACTCGCGGGAGAGGCGATTGACTGAGCGACTTGCGGCCCATCGGCACGAGAGAAGGTGTGATGTGACGAGCGTCCTCGGAGGACTGTGCCTGCACCCGGGGGGGTGACCCTCCGACCGTGTCCAGTGCCGGAGCGTTTCCCGTCGCGGGATGAACGGGGCCCGGTTATCCGAACCCTCGCGGCGTCGGCCGCGCGTTCGGCCGGGGGACGTTAGTCCACGACCACCCGGAGTGCTTGCCCCTGGTGCTGGCGTGCGAGACCCTGAGCCATGAGCAAGCCGTTGCGCTGCTGGGTGGGTATGCACCGGTGGGTCAACAAGTATGACCGTGAACGCAGCATGCCGATTAAGGAATGCGAACTGTGCGGCACGCGGTTGGCAAAGGGGGTCCCGCCCAACACAAGCCGCGCGCCGCACGCGCCATAACTCACACAGCAACTGTGAAGCCCCGCCAATCGAGGTAGCGACGAGCTGGGGGGACCCGGATTAATTGGTCGAACGGTCAAGACTCTGCCGATCCTCGAGGAGCCGACGTCGGCGCTGGCAGACTTCTAGATATGGACCGAGTGTGCGCTCAGTGCGTTCAGCCGATCCAGGCGGCCCCCCGGCGCATTTACTGCTCGAAACGCTGCTGCGACAACGCGACCCGAACTCAGCGCCAGAGCCGGGCGTTCGTCCCGATCAAGAACGACGACGAGCTGCTCGCCTGGTTGCGCGAGGCCGAGCCTGAAGCGTTCGCCTGGATGGCTGACTTCGGCTGATACGGCGCCCAGTCGACTGCTCATCAGGCCTCCGGTTGACGGCCAAGGCGCCCCATGAAGGACGAATCGTCGACGGGCGGGCGCGCGGACAGTCGTTGGCGCTAGTCGCCATGTCGGATCTCAGATCAAGGGTCGATGCCGTGTCCTGATTTGTGACGTCCAGCCGATTAACCCGCCCCGGCGCCTACGACATCCAGCCAATCACCGCAACCTCAAGCGTGGCTTGGTCGCAAGGTCCCTTTGGCTCGTCGACCGCTACGCGCTAATCCGTATGGGCAGGAGTGGAAGCTCGTAGTCACCAGACCGGCGTCGGGTAGGCGTTCCGATAGCGCTTCGCGTATTCGCCCCACCAGCTCGTAACCTTCGACGGCTCCACCCGGAACAGACGGAAGCCAACGTCTTCGATACCGGCGGCCCAACTCACGAAGTCAGCGAAGGTGAGATCCGGATCACTGCGGCGCACCGTTCGGTACACCAGCTGCCTGACGGGGTTCTCCGGGTTATCCGGTATGCGTCCAGGACCGAAGATCAGTTCCGCCCGTCCCCGTACCACCACCCGCTTCGCCCACTGGTCCGGATCCTCCACACCCCCGTCGATGCATAACGCCACCCGACCGTCCCGCTCCAGGTACTCACCCCACCGCGAACGCGCCCTCGGCCACAGGTAGAAAACATCGTCTTCGTACAGGTAGAAGGTGGGGACAAGGTAGGGCGCACCGTCGTCGTCAAGACAGCTGATATGGCACACCACGTCGGGCCGAGCGAGAAAGTCGCGCATCTGCTCTGGGGTCAACTTCGGCATTGGTTCGCCACTCTTCGTTGTCGTCGTCTCGCCAGGACCCATCTTGATCCAGATTCGTCCTAGCTAGGAAGCGGCAGCGTCGAGTCGACAGCAAGGCTGGTGGAACCCTGGCCGCCTGGCGGGGCGAGTACCCCTGGTCGCGGACCCTCGCGGTCGTCAAGGGTTGCTTCGTCCACCGGATCCCCCCTCATCGGCGACGGGGCAACCCGAGTTCGGGTGGACCTCCCGACCTACCCGAGTTCCGCTGAACTGACCCAATAGTTCGTGGGAATCCTTGCCGAGGTTGGTGGGGCCGCCGTCGGCCCAGCGCCGGATGTGGTGTCCGTCGGCCCATTTGGGCGGGCATCGCGCAGCCGGGGATGGTGCAGTGCCGGTCCCGCAGCCACAGCGCCTTGGTTTGGGCGGGGGTGAACCAGCGGGTGGTGTGGCCGAGGTCCAGGACGTGGCGTGGTCCGGCCATGACGGTGGGGATGTGTCCGGCGTCGCAGCCGATCCGGCGGACCGTCTCGGGGGCCCAGGACGGTTCCGGTGTCGGCGGAGCCGACGGTGGTCGCGGCGCCGACCCGGGCGGCCAGGTCGTCGATGTCGACGGTCAGGAACAGTTGCGCCTTGGCGGCGGTGGGCACCCCGTCGGGTCAGGCCACCGCCCGGCGGACCAGTTCGATCAGGGCGTCGGCGCGGCGCCGGTCCGATCCGCGCCGGTCCGGGACCCCGTCGGCGGTCGGGGTGCGGCCAGCGGGCCGAGCGCAGCCTCAAGGACGGTCATGCCTTCCACGTCCAGCCGCAGCCCGTACTGGAAGGTGCCGTCGCCTTGGTCGTACGGCTGCGACAACGCCGCACGCCGGGCGGCCAGGTCCTGGTCGTGCTGCAGTTCCTCGTCGGTGCCGTCGTCGGCCAGCAGCCGCGGCCGGAGGGCGCGCATCTCCCGCGGCCCGAACCAGGCCGCCAGGTCGATCAGCGCCGCCCACACGGTGGGCACCGCCTCCGGGACCAGCCGCGGGGTCAGCCGGTCCATCTCGGCCAAACACCCCGTCGCGTTCGACACCCCGACGGTGGCGGACAGCACCGCTTCCCGCAGCTGTCCGGCCTTCGGCTCGCGGAGGCGTTCGGTCAGCCGCATCAACCGGCCGGCGCCGCCGGCGCGCAGAGTCGGCGCCCACTCCCGCACCCACGGGACCCCGGCCAACCCGGCCGCCGCCGATGCCGCGGCATCGGCGTCGGCGGCATGGCCGGCGTCGGCGGTGTCGGTGTTCGCGCCGCCCTGCTCAGGCTGGTCAGGGTGGTCGGTGGGGCCGGTGTAACTCCGTGCCTCGCCACGGTCCAACGCCTCCCTGACCAGGGCGACCCGAGCCGCCTCGCCGAGCCGGACCAGGTCGTCGATCTCCTTCAGCATCGGGCCCAGCTCAGAGCCGCTGACCTGCCACAGCACCGATCTCAGGTCGGTCAAGGCGTCTTGAGCAGCGGCCAACGCGTCGCGCCGCTGACCCGCACCCCGAACCGCCTCCATTCCCTCAACCTAGATGCGGTCACTGACAGCCCTCCGTGATGGAAGACCTCCAAACTCGTTTATCCACAGATGAATTGGCGCTGCGCCATCCGCTCGCGACTGACGTTGCGGTGCAGCTGGGGAAGAGCCGGCGCTTCAGTCCCCGCGCAGGTCGGGCGGGAGGTCCGACTCACGCATGAGAACGCAGAACTCGTTGCCTTCAGGGTCGGCCAGCACCGCCCACCCGCGGTCCGGCTTGCGCAGGTCGTTGACCATCGTCGCTCCCAGTCCGAGCAGCCGCTCGATCTCCTCGTCGCGGGTGCGATCGGTCGGCCGAAGGCAGATGTGCATTCGGTTCTTGACGGTCTTGGGCTCGGGGACCTTGAGGAAGAGCAGCCAGTGGCCGTCCGGCGCTTCGAGGCCGCACTCCTCGTCGCCCGGCTTCTGGTCCTCGTCGGTGAGCCGGAAGTCCTCGAGGACGTCCTTCCACCACATCGTCTGGGCGTAGGGATCGGCGGCGTCGATGCAGAAGTTGCTGGTCTGGGAAGCCATAGGCCGAACCGTGTCATTCGGCTTGGGCGGCCGCCACTCGATTACCGCGCGACACGCATACCGCTTTCTGCGTCAATCTCGGGCGAGAGGTAGACGCGCGCATACAGTCCGATTCATGGACCCTGTGCGGAACCCGTATGCGCCTGGTGCCGGCCAGCGACCCCCTGAACTGGCGGGGCGAGACGAACAGCTGGCGGCATTCGACGTGACGCTCGAGCGGGTGGCCGCCGGCCGCCCCGAGCGCTCGGTCGTGCTGACCGGATTGCGCGGTGTGGGCAAGACCGTCCTGCTGAATGCGCTGCGCTCGGCCGCAGTCCGGGCCGACTGGGGCACCGGCAAGCTCGAGGCGCGTCCCGAGCAGCCGCTGCGCCGGCCACTGGCCGCAAGCCTGCACATGGCGATCCGCGAGCTGGGTCATCCGCGGTCGGACGACGTGCTCGGAACCGTCAAAGCGTTCGCGTCTCGCGACACTGGCTCTGGCGGACGGTTGCGTGACCGCTGGAATCCGGGCATCGACGTCTCGGCGACGTCCGGGCGGGCCGACTCCGGCGACATGGAGATCGATCTCGTCGAGCTGCTCACCGACGTCGCAGGGTTGGCTGCGGACGTCGGCCGGGGCATCGCCGTCTTCCTCGACGAGATGCAGGACCTTCGCGCGTCAGACGTTTCTGCGCTGTGCGCGGCGTGCCACGAGCTCTCGCAGAACCGACTGCCCGTCGTGGTGGTCGGGGCCGGCCTCCCGCATCTGCCCACGGTGCTCAGCGCCAGCAAGTCGTACAGCGAGCGGCTGTTCCGCTACTCGCGAGTCGACCGCCTCGACCGCTCGGCGGCCGACCAGGCGCTGGTCACACCGGCTCGCGAGGAGGGCGTCGAGTTCACGCCGGGAGCACTGGCCGAGATGTATGCCGTGACGGCCGGTTATCCCTACTTCGTCCAGGCCTACGGCAAGGCGGTGTGGGATGCGGCGTCGGGGACGCCGATCTCGGTGGAAGACGTGCGAGTGGCAGCGCCGGAGGCCGAGGCCGAGCTGGGAGTGGGATTCTTCGGGTCGCGTTACGAGCGCGCCACGCCGGCGGAGCGCGAGTATCTGCGGGCCATGGCGGAGGCATCGGTGCTCGCTGATCTCGGTGAGCCGGACATCGACTCAGTGCCGACGGCCGCGGTGGCCGCCCACCTGGACCGCAAGCCGCAGTCCCTGTCCCCGGCGCGGGACGCGCTGCTCAAGAAGGGCCTGATCTACTCCGGAGAACGCGGCCGAATCGCCTTCACGGTGCCGCACTTCGGGCGTTACTTGCGCGCGACGGCCGGTTAGGGCGAACGCCCCTCCTGCAAGTCCCGGTCAGGACACGACTTCGGACTGCGCGTCGGCCCTTGGCCAAATCCGAGACGGGAAGCGGTGCACCTCCTGCGGCCAGCCGACCGCGACCGCGATTCGGCCGGCCCAGTAGCGTGCCTCGGAGTCTTCGGGCACATCGACGACCGCGAAGCCGCCGAGGTGTTCCTTGGTCTCGACGAACGGCCCGTCGGTGAACAAGGGCGAGCCCCCGTTCGGGTCGACGCTGCACACGACCGTCGAGGCGTCCAGACCACCGTCGCTGAAGACGAACACGCCGGCGGCCGTCATCTCCTCGATCACGGCCCTGCCGGCCGCGCCCCGCTCGCGCAGTTCCTCCACCGTGAGGTCGGGCACCCACTCATCGTTGAAGGCGATCAGGTACAGCGCCATCCCAAGCTCCTCTGCTCACCGGCAGCCCGAACGACTGCCCCTCACCTTCTCCACGAACGCACTCGCGTCGATAGGACACCCCAGCTCGGGAAACTTTCAAGCCCGTCCGGCTTTGACGTTTGTCTTCGCAGCGCTTCCTGCTGCCGCAACGACCGCGCGGCGCTCGTCAACCCCGACGTCGTCGGGCCGCGGTTTCTTCCAGAAGGTGCCGGAGTTGAATACGGCCAAGAACCGCGTGCACCTCGACCTGCGTGCGGCAGCCGGCGTGCTGTCGGCGGGACGGGCGGACCCGCTCGGGGCGGAGTGCATCCGCGTGGTCGCGCTCAACCGGCTGCACGCCGAGCCTTACCCGCAGCCGGAATCCTGAGCCGGTGGCCTGAGGCCGGGCCGACGATCGAGCTGCCCGACGTCCGTCGCGCCGAGCATCGGGACCTGTGCGACGGTGGAGAGGTGCGTGCCGATGGGTAGGGATCCGGGAGCCGTCCCGCTCGTCCGGCCGCCCGCGCTACGCAGCGACGACGCGCGGGGCGCCACCCGGTTGGAGCTGTTCTTCGATCTCGCTTACGTGCTCGCGGTGGCGGCCCTCTCGGAGAATCTCCTCGTCGACCTGGACTGGAGTGGGGTGGGCGAGTTCGTCTTCCTGTTGCTTCTGGTCTGGCTTTCCTGGGTCCAGTTCACCTTGTACAACAATCGGTTCGACACGGACGACCTTGTCCTGCGACTGGGCAAGCTGGCGGCCATGGCGGCCATCCTGGGCTGTGCGGCCAGCATGTCCGACGCCACTGGAAGCCTGTCGACGCCGTTCGCCGCGAGCTACCTCGCCGGCCGCGTCGTACTGATGCTCTTGTATGCGCGTGCGTGGCGGCACGTCGAGCAGGCACGGGCGACCATCGCCGTCTACGTGGTCGCCACGAGTGTCGTTGCGGCTTTGTGGGCGATCTCGCTGGCCACGCCCCCGCCAGTTCGCTTCGTCCTCTGGGGAATCGGCGCGGTGGTCGACATCGTCGCACCGATTCTCGCCACCCGCCGGTCGCCCCCCGCGCCGCTGCATCTGGAGCACCTGCCGGAGCGGTTCGGACTTCTGGTGATCCTCGTACTCGGCGAGCTCATCGCTGCGGTGGTCACCGGCCTGCACGACGCGAAGTGGGACGGCCGCTCGACGGCACTCGCCGGGATCGCGTTCCTCGTCGCGGCGGCCGCCTGGTGGGCGTACTTCGACGTCAGCGGGTCCATCAGCGCCGACGCGCTGCAGGAGGGTGAGCAACAGGCCGAGGCCGAGGAGCAGGCGGCCGACGTCCCCGCCGGCGACGACCTAATCAAGGTCGACGAACGGCACGACCTGTTCGTGTACGGCCACCTGCCGGTGACCGGCGGTCTCCTCGCAGCGGGCGTCGGAGTCGAGGAGCTCATCCTCCAGCCACGCAACCCGTTGCCGTCCACCGGCAGCTGGCTGCTCGCCGCTGGGCTGGCGGTCTTTCTCACCGGGGCAGCGGTGATCTCTGGAGGCAGTCAGCGCCGGATCGGCCGCGCGCTGCGCTGGCCCGGCCTGGGCGTTGTGGCGGTCCTGGCTGTGGGCGTGTTCGGACCCAGCGACCCGCTCGCGTTCGGCGTAGTCCTGGCGCTCGTCCTGACGGTCGTTGCCGCTGTCGGGACGGTCCTGTCCCGGCAGCACCGCGCCTGACCGTTCGGAAGCCACCGTCGCATTAACCCCCGCGTCAGCCCCCGGATCATGAACCGTCGAGGCTGAGTGGTCACCGGCCCACCAGTGAGGAACCAATAATCTTGGAGCCAGGTGATTGGGAGGCAAACGACGGCATGGATCCTGCGCCGACGGTGCGAATGGCGACGATCGCTGATGCCGATGCCATAGCGGAAGTACACGTAGCGTCCTGGCAGAGCGGTTATCACGGACTGCTTCCAGCGAAGCTGCTACGCGGGCTGTCGGTGGCTGACCGAGCGGCTCGATGGCGGAAGAACCTGACTGCACTGGACACCACCCGTCGAGGGATCTACGTCGTCGAGGCGGACTCTGTCGTCTCTGGGTTCGCCGCGCTGGGTTCCTCCCGAGATCCCGACGCCGACGACTGGGTTGGCGAACTGTTCGGCCTTTATGTGGCGCCGCAGCACTGGAGAAGTGGCCTCGGCAGCATGCTTCACCGCCGCGCCCTCGACGCGTTTCGAGAGCTCGGGTTTCGGTCCGCCACCTTATGGGTTCTGAAATCGAATCAGCGCGCCCGCATGTTCTACGAGGACCGCGGATGGCAGCACGATCGGTGTGACAAGGACATCGACGAGAACGGAGTGGCTCTGCACGCCACGCGATATCGATTGCGTTCCCTGACAACATCGCCCCAGGAACGCACTGGCGGCCGAGCTGAGCCTGCCGCTTCAGCCCGGCCGCCTGGCCAAGGGTCAGCTGCCTATTGACTGGAAATAGTGCCTAGCCCCGTAGTTGGCGACGTTCCGGCCGAGCGCCTGACCCTGTACATCCGAACTGCGATAGTGGAGGCCAGCCCAGATGCGCGCTTCGATGACCTCGGTAAGCGGCTGCGTGAACGTGGTGAACGTCCGCACCGCGGGTCCTCCGGGATTCAGGAAGGTGCTCGTGATCTGGAACGGCCCCCCGACGGGGTCGTCGCCGAAGAACCTCCGCAGGATGGCGACGTGTGCGGCGTCGAGGCAGTTGTGTCCTGAGGTCCACTCCGGATACGGCGCAGTGATGAGGGCGGTCCAGGTCGCGTCGGGATCGGTAGCGGAGTTCCCGTCCTCCAGAGCTCGTGGGATGGCGTTCCACGGCCGCCAGAAGTCGAAGTAGTACTTGTCGTTCCAGCAGTTGATCGCCGCGTCCGCCCCGCTGAGGTTCTGCAACGCCAGGAGCCTCGCGCTGGCGGAGGCGTCGAGACCGGTCCGGGCGATGAGCTGCCGCGCGACTTCGTTCCAACTGAGACCGGGTGAGCTCTGCCACCACCTGGCGATGTACGTCTGCTCGTCCGTCCTGGTCGAGCCGGTGGCTCGGCCCAGGCTCTTGACCTCGTTGAACTCAGTCGCCCACTGCTGGCTGCCCAGCGCCGGCGGTGGCGGCGAACGGAACTGTGAGGAGCTCTGGATGAGGAACGGCCTCACGTTGCCCACCCATGGAGTCGGGTCCAGGAGCGGCGCGCCGGCAGAGACGAGCGGCTGCCAGTGTCCCGGCGCGGGGTTTGACCTCCACGGAGACGGCCCGAACCGCCCGTCGCCCTTGCGGTCGCTGAGCATCGCCTCGGCCGCTGCGTGTCCCACCGCGATGCCTTGGATCTTGGACGGGTCATCGTCGATGGCTTTGAGCGAGGTGGCATAAGAGGAGGAGAGCGAGTCCAGAAGTCCTGCGCGACCGGTGAATGGCGCCCTCTCGGGTGCTGTCGTCACGAGGTTGGTGAGCACGTCGTAGGCCGCCGTCGCGACCGCGGCGTCGGCGGACGCCGTCGCACCGGTACGCCGGTTGAGCAGATACGGCCGGTGCTGCGCCGGCCCGATCGCGTTCACGGCGTCGTACACAGCGCCTTGCACCATGCCCATATTGATCGAGAAGGCAGGTGGGGCACCGCCGTTCGGTCCCGGAACGGCGGCGAGTGTCGTCGCCGCCAGCTGGTTCCAGTGAATCACCTCGCTGGCGTCGGTCTTCGCCGGTGGTGCGGCCGATGCGCTGGAAACGCCGACCGCGCCCAACACGGCACCGACGGCCATCGTCATGACCGCAGCTGATGCTGATCCCCGTTGTGACATCGCTCATCCCCTCTCGTGGCAAGGCACCATCGGACCGCGGTGAACGGTTGACGGGAAACTCCCCGCTAGGTTTTATTGGGTGCTTTGACGGTAGAGGCACCTGCGGTCGCACACGCTTTTGCACACGGTTGCTCCAGAATTCGGGTGTGCTTTGCCTCCTCGGCCCGGCGGCCCTGCACACGGCCAGCAGCTGCAGCCGCTCAGCCTGCGCCCGAAAGCGCTCGCCCTGCTGGTCCGGCTCGCTTTGGTCCCAGGCGCGGAGGACCGCGACGCACTGGCCAAGATGCTGTTTCCTGACGCCATCAATCCGCGCGAGAGCCTGCGCTGGCAGCTGAGTCAGCTCCGCGCGAGAGTGCCCTGTCGGATCGAGGCGGACCGCCGCACCGTCGCCGTTACGGCGTCAACCGATGTCGCTCGGTTCCCGGTCGAAGCTGAGCGCATCCTCGCGGGGACAACCACGACGCACCGGCGATCCTCAGCCTCTACCGCGGTGACCTCTGCTTCGGTCTGCGGGTCACGGCGTCCGCCGACTTCGACAACTGGTGTACGTCCAGGAGGACGAGCTTCGTCGCATCCTTCGTCGGGCGACGTTGGCCTACGCCCCGGTTGGAATGGCGGAGGGCCGCGTCGCTCAGGTGATTCGGTCGCTCCGCCGGCTGACCGAGATCGACCCATGCCTCGAAGATGGTCACCTGCTGTGATCCAGGCGCTCGAAATGGAAAGCCGCGAGGACGAAGCGCCGTATGCGTGCGACCGTCACCAGCGGATCGTCCGTGACGAGATGAAGGCGGAGCCGAGAGCGGATCCTGCGCGCCGCCATGAGGGCGTTCCGCCCGTGGGCTACCCGCTTCCGTTCGACGAGCTCGTTCCGTTGGAGAACATCACCATCCACATCGTCGACTGGCCGGGTGGTGATCCACCGATCGTGGCTATCCACGGCTCGACCGGACACGCATCCTCTTGCACCGCCATGGGCGAGCAGCTGAAAACCTCCGTTCGGGTTGATCGCCGTCGACCTCAGAGGCCACGGCTTTTCCGACAAACCGCCGAGCGGCTACGGCATCGACGAGCACGTCCGCGACGTGTGCGAGCTGATCGACACCCTAGGGACATGGGATTCCTGGTCGGTTTCGACCATTCAGGCGGCCGCCGCTGTGCGAATCCTCTTCGGTCACTGTGCCCGTGAGTTTGGGATGGACCCGGCTCGTCAGCGCCTCGCCCGACCGCATCTCCGCGGCGGAAACCCGCAACCTTCGGGACGTAACGTCCCGCCGCGCCACCACGATGAAGAGGATGTCGTGGCGCCACCCGGACCCCCGAGCGGGTGGTGCCACGACGTACCAGTCTCTGGGTCACTTGTGCGTGGTGACCCATGCTCGGATCAGCCCTTGCAGCGCGTCCCGCTTGGCTGCGAGGTCGCCGGCGTCGAGAAACTTGGCCACGCGCGAGACCTCACCGGCGCCTTCGAGCAGTCCAGCGGGGTCGGGCAGGGATGCGCCCTGGTGAAACATCAGCGAGACGTGCGTCTTGGTCTTCGGGTAGAACGACGCGATGTTGCCCTTGTACATGAAGGTCGGCGCCTGCCACTTGATGGCTTCGGTCACCTCGGGGGAGGC
>JBKPKI010000127.1:0-5781 GCA_046731055.1 Actinomycetota bacterium
GCCCGGCCGTTGCCCGCTTCCAGACTCATGTTCTTGTCAGTTTTGGGGGTCCTGAGCTCCGTGGACCGGCAACAACGTGAGTCTGGAAGCGAGAAGCCGGGGCACGGGCATACTGGAGGGACTTTGGTGGCCCTCGCTTCCCTCACCTAGACTCTCGCGGGCGCTTCCGGTGCCAGCGCGGCACTTGCGCGGCCCCGGAGACGTTCTGGGGACGGTGACGGCCACCGCAGGATCCCGGCGTGGGATCCACCCGAACGACACGAAGGACGATGGTGCATGAGTGAAGGGCTGGCGGGCCTACTGCTGCCGGCGATGGTCATCGTTCTCATCGCGTTCATGTTCTGGAGCCAGCGACGCCGGCAGAACGCCGTCGCCCAGCTGCAGGAGAGCCTGAACGTCGGGGACGACGTCTGCACGACCTCCGGGCTGTTCGGGACCATCACCGCGCTGGACGATGTCATGGCGACCCTCGAGATCGCTCCGGGCACCTCCGTGCGCTTCGACCGGCGCGCCATTGCGACGAAGGTCGACACGAGCGGGCGACCGATCACTGGTGCCGACCGGGCGCCGACGACGCCGACGGACGCGCCCAGCACCGACCCCGAGAAGTAGCCCGTGGTGTTGAACCCCCGTACGCGCGGCCCGCGTCGCACCCTCGCGGCGCTGATGGTCGTGCTGATCGTCCTCTTCGGCGGCATTGCCGCCGCCGTGACCTGGGCCTCGGCCCAATGGACGCCCAAGCTCGGGCTCGACCTCGAGGGCGGCACGGAGATGACCCTGGAGCCGGTCCTCGCCGACGCCAGTCAGCAGGTCAACCAGGGGCAGCTCGACAAGGCCCGCGACATCATCTCCCAGCGCGTCGACTCCTACGGCGTCGCCGAGGCCGAGGTGACCACTCAGGGCGGCCGGAACATCGTCGTGTCGATCCCGGGCACTCCCGATGCGGCGACCCTCGACGCCATCCGCAAGCCGTCACAGCTGCGGTTCCGCGCCGTCCTCACCGCTGACGCGGGCTCGCCGCAGGCCTCCGCCACCGGCACCGCGACGGCAACCGGCACCGAGACCACCGGCACCGGCACGCCGACGTCCACCGCGACGACCCCGCCACCGGCCTTCACGCCCGATACTCCGGCCACCAGTGCCGCCACGTCGGCGAACCGCGCCGTGCCGCAAGCCCTGATGGCCGACCCGACCCCGGCGCCCACCAGTGCCACGCCGACCGACGGGGGCACCGCCACGAGCGGCTCCACCGCCACGCCGACCAACGCCAGCGACCCTGCCTGGGTCACGCCGGAGATCCTCGACGAGTTCACCAAGCTCGACTGCAGCAAGCCCGGGGCGGTCAGCGCGGCCGTCGACGACCCAGCCAAGCCGCTGGTGACCTGCTCGGAGGACAAGCAGGCGAAGTACATCCTCGGCCCCGTCGAGGTCGACGGCACCGACATCGCCGACGCGTCGGCCGGTTACCAGGTGTCCCAGAACGGCCAGCCGACCAACGTGGTCGAGGTCCAGCTGAAGTTCACCGGCGACGGCGCCAAGAAGTTCGGCGACGTCACGACCCGGCTGATCGGCCTGCAGGGCGTGCGGAACCAGTTCGCTATCGTGCTGGACAAGCAGGTCATCTCGGCGCCGACCACGCAGGCGGCGATCACCAACGGCCAGGCCAGCATCACCGGCAACTTCACCATCGAGTCGGCTCGCGCCCTGGCCAACCAGCTGAAGTTCGGTGCGCTCCCGATGTCCTTCGCACTTCAGACCCAGGACGACATCAGCCCGACGCTCGGTAGTGAACAGCTCAAGCTTGGTCTCCTGGCCGGCCTCATCGGCATGCTCCTCGTGGTCATCTACTCGTTGCTCCAGTACCGGTTGCTCGGGCTCGTCACCGTCGCGTCCTTGGTCATCGCGGCGATCCTGACCTATGGCGTACTGACGTTCCTCGGGTGGGCCTACAACTTCCGGCTCACCATGGCCGGTGTCACCGGAGTGATCGTCGCCATCGGTGTCACCGCGGACTCCTTCATCGTCTACTTCGAACGGATCCGCGACGAGGTCCGCGAGGGCCGCCCGCTGGTCGCCGCCGTCGAGGCCGGCTGGGCCCGGGCCCGGCGGACCATCCTGGCCGCCGATGCCGTGAACTTCCTGGCCGCCGCCGTGCTCTACTTCCTCGCCGCGAGCAACGTGCGCGGGTTCGCTTTCACCCTGGGCGTGACGACCCTCATCGACCTCGCGGTGGTCATGCTCTTCACCCACCCCGTCGTGGCGATGCTGGCGCATACCAAGTTCTTCGGCGGCGGCCACAAGTGGTCGGGTCTCGACCCGGAACGGCTCGGCGCGAAGACCCGCTACGTCGGCCGAGGCCGGTTCGTCCGCGGCGAGCCCAAGGCCAAGACTCCCGCGACCGTGTCACGGTCCGGCTCGATGGCTCCCACCGAGGGGAAGGTCTGAGATGCCGAACTTCGCTCAGCTCGGCAACGACCTTTACACCGGCAAGCGGTCGATCGACTTCGTCGGCCGGCAGAAGACCTGGTATGCGTTGTCCGGCGTCCTCATCGTCCTCGCCCTCGTGGGCATCTTCGCTCGCGGGCTCAACTTCGGGATCGAGTTCCGCGGCGGGTCCGAGTACCGCATCTCCGGGGTCTCCGACACGAGCGCCTACGAGGACAAGGCCCAGTCGGCGATCGCCCAGGCGGGCATCACCGGCAACGTCGTGTCGACCGTCATCGGCGGGAACTCCGTGCGAGTTCAGACCGAGGCAGCCGGCGACCGCAACGACCCGGCCAAGGCGGCGCTGGCATCGACCTTCGGCGTCGGAGCCAACAACGTCAGCGCCTCACTGATCGGTCCGTCGTGGGGAGCGTCGGTCAGCCAGAAGGCAATCCAGGCGCTCATCGTCTTCCTCATCCTCGTGGCGCTCGTGATGGCGGTCTACTTCCGCACCTGGAAGATGGCCGTGGCGGGACTCGTCGCGCTGATCCACGACCTGGTCATCACGGTCGGCATCTACGCGCTCTTCGGCTTCGAGATCACACCGTCGTCGATGATCGGGTTCCTCACCATCCTCGGATACTCCCTCTACGACACCGTCGTGGTCTTCGACAAGGTTCGCGAGAACACCGCCGAGGCGTTCGTAAGCCGACGGATGACCTACACCCAGGCCGCGAACCTCGCCGTCAACCAGACCCTCGTGAGGTCCATCAACACGACCGTCGTGGCCCTGCTGCCGATCGGCGCCATCCTCGTGGTCGGCTTCACCCTGCTCGGTCCGGGCACGCTGCTCGACCTCAGCCTGGCCCTGTTCGTCGGGATCGCCGTCGGGGCATACTCCTCGATCTTCATCGCCACGCCGCTGCTGGTGGACCTGCGCCGGAACGAGCCGGCGGTCAAGGAGCTCGAGCGGGCGGCGCTGCGGTACCAGGCCCACGAGGGCGTGCCGGCGGGCGCTCCAGTCGGTCGTTCCGGCAGTTCGGTGGCCCTCGCCGACGAGCCGCGAGAAGCGCCTCAGGACGTGCTGGTCGACGACGCCGACTCCCGGCCGGCCCGGGCGGCGACGACCGGGCGCGAGGTGCACAAGTGGGCCAGCAGCGGCCCGCGCAACCAGCCTCGGCGCACCCCCAAGTCGAAGCGCTGACGATGAGCGACGGGTCGATCAGGAAGCTCGTCCTCGACCGCATCCGCGACATCCCCGACTTCCCGCAGGCGGGTGTCCTGTTCAAGGACTTCACCCCGCTGCTCGCGGACGGCGATGCGTTCGCTGCCGTTACGCACGACATCTCGGACCGGTATGCGGGTCAGGTCGACGTCGTCGTCGGGATCGAGGCCCGCGGGTTCATCCTGGGGGCGGCGGTCGCCCACCACCTGCGCAGTGGCTTCGTCCCGGTGCGCAAATCCGGCAAGCTGCCCGGTCCGTCGCTTCGCGAGGAGTACACGCTGGAGTACGGCAGCGCCGTTCTCGAGGTCCACCAGGGCGCCCTCCGCCCGGGGCAGCGAGCGCTCGTCGTCGACGACGTCCTCGCCACCGGCGGAACGGTCGCCGCCACCTGCCGGCTCGTCGAGCGAGCCGGCGCGACGGTCGTCGGTGTCGACGTCGTTCTCGAGCTGACGTTCCTCGGCGGCCGCGACAAGGTGGGCAACCATCCCCTCTACGCGATCGCCCCGATCTGACCCAATCGGCGCTGCTCCGGTGGAGGTATATCCGAGCGATCTAGCGTCTCGTTTATACCTCCACCGGCGGCACGGGGAGTGACGCCTAGACTCTGTTCATGAGCGAGGAGGTCCGCTCGGACGTCCCGTCCGGCGCACCCACGACGTCGCCGCTGGCGACGCCGGCCCGGATGCGTGCCCGCTTCGCTCGCTTCGGCGGCCCACGCACCCATAACCCGGTCCTCGAACCCATCCTCCAGACCGTCCGGACGACCCATCCCAAGGCCGACACCGCGGTGATCGAAAGGGCTTACGTCGTCGCCGAGGAGTACCACCGCGGTCAGCTACGCAAGTCCGGCGATGCCTACATCACCCACCCACTGGCCGTCACGACCATCCTCGCCGAGCTGGGCATGACCCCCGCGACGCTCGCCGCCGCGCTGCTCCACGACACGGTGGAGGACACCGCATACACGATGCCGCAGCTGCGCCGCGACTTCGGCGAGGAGATCGCAGGCCTCGTCGACGGCGTGACAAAACTGGACCGGCTGACCTACGGCGAGGCGGCGCAGGCCGAGACGGTCCGCAAGATGATCGTCGCGATGGCCCGCGACATCCGGGTCCTCGTCATCAAGCTGGCCGACCGGCTCCACAACGCGCGAACGTGGCGGTACGTCTCCAAGGAGTCGGCGCAGCGCAAGGCCCACGAGACCCTCGAGATCTACGCGCCGCTGGCCCACCGGCTCGGCATGAACACCATCAAGTGGGAGCTCGAAGACCTCTCCTTCGCGACGCTCTATCCCAAGGTCTACGACGAAATCGTCCGCCTCGTGGCCGAGCGTGCGCCGGCCCGGGAGGAGTTCCTCGCCGGCGTCCGGACCCAGGTGAACGACGACCTGCGCGCCGCCAAACTCAAGGCCACGGTCAGCGGCCGCCCGAAGCACTACTACTCCGTCTACCAGAAGATGATCGTGCGCGGCCGCGACTTCGAGGACATCTACGACCTCGTCGCGGTCCGGGTCCTCGTCGAGACGGTGCGCGACTGCTACGCGGCGCTCGGCGCCCTGCACGCGCGGTGGAACCCGGTCCCCGGCCGGTTCAAGGACTACATCGCGATGCCGAAGTTCAACATGTACCAGTCCTTGCACACGACGGTGATCGGCCCGGAAGGCAAGGCGGTAGAGATCCAGATCCGCACCCATACGATGCACCGCCGGGCGGAGTACGGCGTGGCCGCGCACTGGAAGTACAAGGAAGACGCCAAGAGCGCCCCGCCGCTGAAGTCCGGCGATGGGGAGATGGTCTGGCTGCGGCAGCTGGTCGACTGGCAGCGCGAGACCGAGGACCCGAGCGAGTTCCTCGACTCGCTGCGGTTCGAGATGAACGCCGGCGAGGTCTACGTCTTCACGCCGAAGGGTGAGGTCGTGTCCCTGCCGGCCGGATCCACGCCGGTGGACTTCGCGTATGCCGTGCACACCGAGGTCGGGCACCACACCATCGGAGGCCGGGTCAACGGCCGGCTGGTCCCGCTGGAGTCCACGCTGGAGAACGGCGACGTGGTGGAGATCCTCACGTCCAAGGCCGACGGGGCTGGGCCGTCGCGAGACTGGCTGCAGTTCGTCAAGAGCGCCCGCGCCCGGA
>JBKPKI010000128.1:0-3294 GCA_046731055.1 Actinomycetota bacterium
CGAGTCCGATGCCGACGTCGAGCGTGATGCGGACCTCGACTCCGAGCCGGACGCAGACTCGGGCGCGTCCCCGTCCGGTGGTCCCGCGCCACCCGGTCGACCCGGGCTGGTCTGGTCAGAGTTCGATGAGTGGGGCGTGTAGTCCCGGCACACCACCCTCATCGGCCCGCCAAGACGTCCTAACCTGACCCAAGAGCTGCGCCAGCGCGTCGCTTGATATGGCGCGCCATCGTGGTGTACCTCGTGGATCAGCTGCTCGAGTTCTCCGAGTGCGCCCCGATCCGGGCTGACTGGAGAGCTCGCTGCCGTGCGGTGATGCCGCCTAAAGCTGGTCCCTCAGCGCACGATGGCCACCGAGCATTTGGCATAGCCGGCAACGTGTTGGCTGGTCGAGCCGAGCACCAGGCCCCGGAAGCCGCCGTGACCGCGGGTGCCGACGACGAGCAGGTCGGCGCCCTGCGCCTCCTCAATGAGCACTTTGGCTGGGTTGCCTTGTTTGACGCTTGGTTGTACGACCACCGGTGGATTGCTGCCCAGCACGTCCTTGATCTCGGCGACCAGCTCGTCGGCGGTGCGCTGGCTGGAGTCGGGGACGTAATGCTCCGACACGGAGACGCTGCCCGCCGGAGGCGGCAGCGTGTGCTCCCAGACGTTGAGCACCACCAGCTCGGCCCCGTGCTCGGCCGCCTCGGTAGCCGCCCACGTCAACGCTTTGCGGCTCCCCGGCGACCCATCAACGCCGACCACGACCGTCTTCCAGGTGCTCACGATGGTCTCCTTTCGGGTTCTCGGCTGTCGAGACTTCGGAGCTGATAAGACGCATCTGGCCCGAGGTGGACGATCGCCGTCCCGGCGACGGACACGCCCATGGATCCGGAGCGTGAGATCGTGGCGCCGTCGGCTCCTTCCGCTTGCTCAGCACGCTAATGCATGTCATGTGGTCCGTCGAGCGTCGAGGCCGGCCCTGAACGCCATCGCCCTTGGGGGCTGCTCTTGCGACACCTCCTTGGCGGGTCTAGCGTCGAATCGCAGGTCTTCTTGGATCGCGTCGGCCAAAGGGGTCCTCATGACCACCACGACATCAGAGTCCGCTCCGACGGGTACCGGGCAGGTCGAGCGCAAGCCGCTGATGACGGGCCGAGCCCTGCTGATGATGAACCTCGGCTTCTTCGGGGTCCAGTTCAGCTTCGGCCTGACTCAGTCGGCGGTGAACCCGCTCTTCCTCCTCATCGGTGCCGACCCCGATCAGCTGCCCATACTCAACCTTGCCGGGCCAGTCACCGGACTGCTCATCCAGCCGCTGATCGGAGCGATCAGCGACCGGACCTGGCATCCCCGCTGGGGCCGCCGTCGCCCATTCATCACCGCTGGCGCGATCCTCTGTTCGATCATCCTGTTCGTGTTTCCGTTCGTCGGCGCCCTCTGGCTGGGCGTGCTGTGCTTCTGGCTGCTTGACGTCGGCAACAACACATCGATGGAGCCCTACCGGGCGTTCATCTCAGACCGGCTACCCAAGTCGCAGCTGGCCCGCGGGTTCCTAACCCAGAGCATGTTCACCGGAGCCGGCGCGGTGCTCGCGAACGTGTCGCTGTTCGCGTTGCAGAAGGTGTCGGCGCTGGACCAGACCGCCGCCAACGGCGTGCCCTACTGGATGTACGTCTGCTTCATGATCGGCACGGTGTGCATCCTGCTGACGGTGCTCACCGCGATGGCGCGCACCAAGGAGCTGACCCCCTCGGACGAGGACCTCGAGGAGATGCGGTCCGCACCCAAGGGTCTCGGGAACGCGATCGCTGAGATCAGGGACGCCGTCAGGGTGATGCCGGTCGCCATGCACAAGATCGGGGTGGTCTTCGCCTTCCAGTGGTATGCCATGTTCATCTACTGGCAGTTCCTGGCGGTCAGTCTCGGTGAGACGGTGTTCCACGCCACGCCCGAGCAAGGGGGGCCGGCCTGGGACGACGCGATCGCCTGGAGCGGCCTGATGAACGGGGCGTACAACTTCGTCACCATGGTGTCCGCGTTGTTCCTGGTGGGTTTCGCCCGCCGGATCGGCGCCAAGCGCGTGCACGCGGCCGCCCTCGGCCTGGCCGCGGTCGCACTGGTCTGGCTGGCCCGCATCGACAACCAGTACCTGGCTCTCGTCCCGATGATCGGCGTCGGCATTTTCTGGGCCAGCGCGGTCGGCGTGCCGTACCTGATGGTCGCCTCCATGGTTCCGGCCAAGCGCACCGGCGTCTACATGGGCATCTTGAACATGATGATCGTGGTACCCATGCTGGTCGAGACGGTCACGTTCGGCTGGATCTTCAACCACCTCCTGGACAACAAGGGCAGCAACGCGATCGCGGTGGCCGGCGTTCTCATGGCTCTTGGCGGCGTGGCGATGTTGTGGGTGAATCCGCCCAACGAAGCGGACGAATCACCGATCATGCCGCTCGGCAGCAAGCGCAGCATCACGGTTTACGAGCGGGTCGTGGTCGGCTCGGATGGAACGCCAACCAGCCTGTACACCGTCGACCGGGCCGCGGAAGTCGCCGAAGCCGCACAGGCCAGGCTGGTCGTCGTCACGGCATACCGCGACAGTGACCCAAACGCTGCCGCGCGCCACGTGGAAGGTGCGCACCGCGAACTCTACGGCGCCGAGGCTGCTCGCAAGGCCCTCGACGAGTCCGTCACCGAACTCACAAGGGAACGAGCCAGGGCAATCGACCAGCGGCTCGTTCGCGGGGACCCGGCGCAGGCCCTCCTCGAGACGGTCGGTGCGAACCCGGCGAATCTCATCGTCGTGGGAAACCGTGGACTCGGCGCAACTGAGGGCCAGCTCCTCGGATCCGTGCCGCGCGAAGTCGTCAAGAACGCCGTCTGCGACGTCCTGGTCGTCCAGACATCCGCCCTCGACGAAGACCGACTTTTCGCCAAAGAGGCCGGGGACGCCGTTAGTGCAGACAGCCCGACAACGCCGACCACCCAAACACCAGCCAGCTGATCGTCCGAAACGCTCAACCAAGAGTTAAGGGCGACCTGAGGACTTTCGCGCGCCGGCGCCGGGCTGGCCCTGGCGCGCTGCGGTCTCGGGCTTCGGCCCGAATCTGGGCGGGGGCACCTCGTGGCGGCAGACAACGTCGCCAGTCGCGATCCGGCCTACGACGACGCTCCGCTCGCCTCCCATCGAGTGCCCATCGAGTGCCCCCGGCAGGATTCGAACCTGCGACACCCGCTTTAGGAGAGCCACCCCCGGCTGCGTTGGCAATCGTTGATCATCGTTGAATCATGTGGGTTGCCTTGCGGCAC
>JBKPKI010000129.1:0-3998 GCA_046731055.1 Actinomycetota bacterium
CGGCGGCATGGGGCGTGCTGGCGCGGCGTCGGGGCCGACCACCCGCAGTGTGCCGCTCGGTCCCTCCGGGGGAGCCGCCGGCGCGGCGGGGGCTGCGGCGGCCGCCGGAGCCGCGGCCGCGTCCACCGAAGGAGTTGCCAGCGCGGGGGCCTACGGCGGCCCGACGGCCAGCGCCGGGACCGCATCCAGCGGCGCCCCGCACAGTGTCCTCGGCATGAACCTGGATACCCGCCGCCCCGATACGGCGCCCGCCCAGGGAGGCGACGGCGACTGGGACCCGAGCTCGGCTGCGCGCGAGGAGGAGAGCGGCACCGGCGACGCATACCCCCAAGGCGTGGAAGACCTGCTGGCGTTCGGGCCCTACGAGGAAGGCGACGAGGGATACGACGACGGCACCGGCCAACCGAGCTCACCCGGCCGGTCGGCTGTCGCCGCCGGAGCCGCGGCCGGGACGGCGGCGGTGACGCGTGGCCTCGGGACCGCGCTGGGTGCCGCCGGGACGCTCGCGTCCAAGGCCGGCGGACGAATCGGCGGCCTGGCGCGCGGCGCGGCCGACCGGGCCGCCGAGCGGTCCGCCACCCGGGCCGAACGCCGCCAGACCGAGCGGTGGGAGGACCCCCTGATCGTCGGTGAGCAGGTCCGGCTCTCGGACACCCTCGAGCCGACCGACGAGCAGCTGGAGCCGGCCCTGCCGCTGCTGCCGGGAAGCGCGCAGGAGCCACTCGACAAGAACCAGTCCCGGCTCGCCCTCGTCGTCATCGCCGCGTTCGTCGTGCTCGCGGCGGTCCTCGGCATCTGGGGGCTGCCTCGGCTCTGGTTCGGTGACACCTCCGCCGCGACGCCGCCGGTCGTCACGCAGACGGTGACGGCGACGCCGAGCGAGACCGCGGGGCCGGCGCCCTCCAGCAGTGCTCCGCCCACGACCGCGGCGGCGGCCGGGCCGATCGCCATCGTCGCCGCCAGCCAGATCTCCGAGGACGAGGGCGTCCAGGCCTCACGGACCGGGGCAGCGGCCTTCGACGGTAAGGGCGACACCGTCTGGCGGGCCAACAAGTACTACCGGTCGGCCCAGTACGGCAGTTTCACGGACGTCACGACCGGCCTGCTGCTCGACCTCGGCCAGCCCGCGGACGTCCACCAGGTCGCCTTCACGGTCCGCGGCCCGGCGGACGTCACGGTCTACGTCACCGACAAGCCCACGGTCGCCGGCGCCACGGCGATGGGCACGGTAACGCAGCAGGACGGCGAGGCGACGGTCAGCGTGCCGAACGGCGGCGCGGTCAAGGGGCGCTACGTGATCCTCTGGTTCACCACGCTCGGACCCGACGGCAACGGGCGCTTCCGTGCCCAGGTCGCCGAGGCGAGCGTCCGGTGAGCGAGTCCACCACCGGTATGCCGCCCGCCCCCGACCTGCGGACCGAAGCGCCATCCGAGCCAACGTTCGACGCCCCAGGCCTCGCCGACCGGTCCGACGCCGGCCTCCTGGCCGCCCACTGTGCCGGCGACCCGGACGCGTTCGGTGAGCTGTTCCGGCGGCATCGCGACCGGATGTGGGCCGTGGCCCTTCGCACCTGCGGCGACCGGGAGATCGCCGCCGACGCGGTGCAGGACGGGTTCCTCGCCGCGTTCCGGCGGGCCGACTCCTTCCGCGGCGACGCGGCCGTGACGACGTGGTTGCACCGGATCGTCGTCAACGCCTGCCTCGACCGGCTCCGGCGTCGCCGCCCGACGACTCCGCTGCCGGAGCACGACTCGGTCGAGACGGCGGACCGCCGCGACGACCACGCCGGCACCGAGGCGGCCCTTGACGTGCGCGCGGCGCTCGCCCGGCTCCCCGAGGCTCAGCGAGTAGCCCTCGTGCTCGTCGACATGCACGGGATGGGCGTTGCCGAGGCCGCCGACGTCCTGGGTGTCGCGGAGGGGACGGTCAAGTCTCGGTGCGCGCGCGGCCGCGCCGCCCTCGCCGAGCTGCTCGGCCTCGACCCGCGCACCGGTCGCCTCGACGCAGGGGACGATCGATCCGACCGATCGGGTTCCAACGGGAACCGTCCGGCGCCCCCCGACGTCTGACCTCGGGCGGCCCTGCCCTGGTGGGGATCGGCACCGCCTCCCCGCCTCGGCTGCGTCGACCCGCTAGCGTCCGAAGAGCCGCCACCGTCAGAGACCTCCCCTGAGACCACCCGGAAGACCCGCCCCACGACCACCTGTAGTACTCGCATACCGCCCCCGGCCCACACCCGGGCCGATCGGAGACCACATGGATCCCCAGTACCCGATGAACCCGGGCCACGACGCCGACCGCCGCGCCTGGGGCCACAGCGCCGACCCCGAGGTCGACGCCGCCGCGGATCCTGTGCAGTCCGCCGTCCGCACCCTACTGAGGACCTCACCCGACCCCGGCCCGATGCCCGCTGAGGTCACCCGCCGCATCGAGGACTCGATCAGCCAGGCCGCCGGGCGGCGGGCCGGCGACGACGAGCTATTCGACGAGCTGGGCTTCGGCGACCCCGAGGCCGTCGTCCCCGTCGACGAGTCCACCGACGTGATCGTCTTCGACGGTCACCGAGCCGAGGGGAACCAGCCGCCCGGCGAGCGCACCGTCGTGCCGTTCGTACGCCGGCGCTGGCCAATGGTCGGCGTGGCGGCGGCCGGCGTTGCCGTGCTCGCGATCGCCGGTGCGGTCGCCGTCAACCAGACCCGCAGCGGGTCCGGGCTGGCCTCCATTCCCGCGCAGAACGGCACGGGGGGTTCGGCGGGGTCGGTCCACGTCCAGGTGAGCACGACCGCATACACCAAGGACGGCATCGTCACCGGCGCGCAGACGCTGCTGGACTCCCCCGGGCCGGACGCCAGCGTCGGTGACGCACCGTCCTCCGGACCGTTGGTCACCCAGGCCGGCGCCGCCGCGTGCGTCGCCGCGCTGGGCGCGTCCGACGCCGGGGCGGTCAGCATCGACCTCGCCAGCTACGAGGGACAGCCGGCGGCCATCGTCGTCGTCCGACGGTCCGACTCGACGGTCGTGTATGCGGTCCAGCGCGACTGCGGCGACGGCGACGCCGGCGTCATCCAGGACGCCGTTCCGGTCCCGTAGACCGCCGCATAGCGTGCCCGCCGGCCGGTCGGGAACAACACGACCGGCGAGGCGGTTGCCGCCCATAGATCTGCCCGATCGGCCGGTATGTTGGGCTCTCGGCTGTCCGGGCCACATCATCTAGCGGTTCGCTGGCCTGCGGACCACAAGGGGTTGACTTCGTGACCGACGTTCGCAACGTCATCATCATCGGCTCGGGACCGGCGGGATACACCGCCGCGATCTACGCCAGCCGGGCGAACCTCAACCCGCTGCTCATCGAGGGCAGCGTCACCGCTGGTGGCGCCCTGGTGAACACCACCGAGGTGGAGAACTTCCCCGGCTTCCGCGACGGCATTATGGGCCCGGCCCTCATGGACGAGATGCGCGCCCAGGCGGAGCGGTTCGGCACCGAGATCATCACCGACGACGTCACCGGCGTCGAGCTCCACGGCGAGGTCAAGACCGTGACGACAGGCGACCACGGCACCTTCTCGGCGCACGCCGTGATCCTCGCCATGGGCTCGGCCTACCGCGAGCTCGGCCTGCCCGACGAGAAGCGGCTCTCTGGACGCGGCGTCTCGTGGTGCGCCACGTGCGACGGCTTCTTCTTCCGCGACCAGGACATCGCAGTCGTCGGTGGCGGCGACTCTGCCATCGAGGAGGCCACCTTCCTCACCAAGTTCGCCCGGTCGGTCACCATCGTCCACCGCCGGAACGCCCTGCGAGCCAGCAAGATCATGGCCGAGCGGGCCTTCGCCAACGACAAGATCTCCTTTGCCTGGAACTCCAAGGTCACCGCCATCCACGGCGAGGACCGGGTGACCGGCATCACGCTCACCGACACGCATACCGGCGAGGAGCGCGAGCTGGCCGTCACCGGCCTTTTCGTCGCGATCGGCCACGACCCGCGCAACGAGCTGGTCAA
>JBKPKI010000130.1:0-1329 GCA_046731055.1 Actinomycetota bacterium
GCCACCAGGTGTGCGGCGACCTCCGTGTCGGTCTCCGAGGTGAACTCGACCCCGTCGTCGACGAGCTTGGCCTTGAGGCTGTGGAAGTTCTCGAGAATCCCGTTGTGGATCAGGGCCAGCTTGCCGTCGGTGCCCCCCCGATGCGGGTGGGCGTTGTTGTCCGTCGGACCGCCGTGGGTGGCCCAGCGGGTATGCCCGATGCCGGTGCTCGAGGGCGGGAGCGGCTGCGCGGCGATCGCCTCGCGGAGGTTGCCGAGCTTTCCGGACCGCTTCTGAGTGGCGACAAAGCCGCCGTCGACGAGGGCCACGCCGGCCGAGTCGTACCCCCGGTACTCCAAGCGGGACAGGCCCTCCATGACGACGTCGAGGGCCGTGCCGTCGACGTTCGGGCCGACGTAGCCGACGATGCCGCACATGGCGGGCAGCCTAGCCCGGCGAGCACACGCATACCGGCAGAGCCAAAGACCTCGGGCGGCCGTACGGAACAATGAGGCCCGTGACGCACTACGCGGGCGCCGAGCAGGTGGGTCAGCAGCAGGTCGGCCACCAGATGGTCGAGCGCGGCGGCGTCCTTTCGCCGTACGTCGAGCTGGACCGGGAGGCGTGGGCCCGGCTGCGCGAGAACCACCCGATGAGCCTTACCGCCGACGACGTGGCGCGGCTGCGCGGCCTCGGCGACCCGCTCGACATGAAGGAGATCGAGGACGTCTACCTGCCGATCTCGCGGCTGCTCAACTACTACGTCGGGGCCATCGGGAGCCTGCACGACGTCACCAGCGAGTTCCTCGGGGAGCAACCGCCGCGAACGCCGTTCGTCATCGGCGTGGCCGGGTCGGTCGCCGTGGGCAAGTCGACGACGTCGCGCATCCTGCGCGAGCTGCTCTCCCACTGGCCCGACACCCCACGGGTTCAGCTGGTCACCACCGACGGGTTCCTGTTCCCCAACGCCGAGCTCGAGCGCCGGAACATCATGACGCGCAAGGGCTTTCCGGAGTCGTACGACCGCCGGGCACTGATGCGGTTCGTCGCGGCGGTGAAGTCCGGTATGCCGGAGGTCACCGCCCCGGTGTACTCACACCTGACCTACGACATCGTCCCCGGCGAGCACATCGTGGTCCGCAGTCCGGATGTGCTCATCGTCGAGGGCCTCAACGTCCTCCAGCCGCCCAGTGCCCGCTACGACGGCAGCGTGGGCGTCGCCGTCAACGACTACTTCGACTTCAGCGTCTACGTCGACGCCGAGGTCGAGGACGTCGAGCACTGGTACGTCGAGCGGTTCCTTCGCCTGCGGGAGACGGCGTTCGCCCACCCCGACTCGTTCTTTCACCG
>JBKPKI010000131.1:0-12514 GCA_046731055.1 Actinomycetota bacterium
GGTCGTCCCCACCGCGGTCGAAGGGCGCCGCTCGGTGGTCGGCGGCCGACTTCGTGTTGCTGGACGAGCTGGCCGACCTGCTCGAGCGGACGCCGAGCCTCGGCCATGTCGTGCTGGACGAGGCGCAGGACCTGTCGCCAATGCAGCTGCGCGCCGTCGGTCGGCGGTGCTCGACGGGTTCGGCGACGGTGCTCGGTGACATCGCGCAGGGCACGACGCCGTGGGCTACTTCCTCCTGGTCCGCGTCGCTCGGTCACCTCGGAAAGCCCGACGGTCACGTGGAGGTGCTGGACCGCGGGTTCCGGGTGCCGGCGTCGGTCATCGACTTCGCGGCCCGGCTGTTGCCGTCGATGGCACCGGGGCTCGGCGCGCCCGTGTCCGTGCGCGAGAACCCGGGTCGGCTGGAGCTGGTGCGGGTGCCGGCGTCGGATCTGGCGTCCCGGGTGGCGACGATCGTGGCCGGGATGGTGACGGAGCCGGGGTCGGTCGGAGTTATCGCGCCGTCCTCACTGGTGAAGGCGGTGTCGACGGCGCTGAGTCGCCGGGGGATAGAGCACGGTGTCCTCGGAGCCGACCACGGAGACGTCGAGCACCAGGTCGACGTCGTCCCCGCCACGGTGGCCAAGGGGCTCGAGTTCGACCGGGTGGTCGTCGTGGAGCCCGCGACGATCGCCGGCGACGAGCCGGACGAGCGGACCGGGTTGCGCCGGCTCTATGTGGTCCTCACCCGGGCGGTGTCCGAGCTGACGGTCGTGCACTCGACGGACCTGCCGGCCGAGCTCGCCGACCCAGTCTGAGCACACCAACGGGCGTTGGTTGCGTTCCGGCCCCCGGTGGCGGCGTTTCGGGCGCCAATGCCCGTTGCTGTGCACCTAAGCTGCTTTGGAAGACTGCCCGCGTGCCTGCGCTAATCAGGTGGTGGACTCAGGACGTCACCGCGCTGAGCCCGCGAGCCGACCCAGCGCAGGTGGCGGCCGCCGGCACTGAGCTGCTGGTCCGCTGGGCCGAGCCGCACCGGCGGTACCACTCGACCCGGCACCTGGTCGAGATGTTCTGGGCGTTCGAGGACCTCACGGACGCGGGTGAGCTGAGTGAAGACGACGCGGCGCTGGGCCGCATCGCCGCCTGGCTGCACGATGCCGTCTACGACCCGTCCGCTGTGGTCGGGGCCAACGAGTCGGCGAGTGCCGAGCTCGCCGAACAGCTCCTTCCGAGAGTCCGCCTGGACTCGGCGTCGGTGACCACCGTCGTCGAGCTGGTCCGGATGACCGCGGACCACGCCGTGCGTCGCGATTCACCCCTGCACCGGGCGTTCCACGACGCCGACCTGTGGATCCTCGCCTCGCCCGAGGAGCGGTTCGACGAGTACTGCGCGCAGGTGCGCGAGGAGTATGCAGCGGTGCCCGAGGAGCTGTTTCGGGCGGCTCGGGCCCACATTCTGGGTGAGCTGGCCGGCGGCGAGGCGCTCTACCTCACGGAGTACGGCCGCCGGCACTGGGACGGATCCGCGCGGCGGAACGTCGACCGGGAGCTGGGCCGCCTCACCTAACGCCCGGCGCTCGACCGTTCGAGGCGCGTAGCCGACCGCGCGACCCGCAGGACCATCTGCCCGAGCAGCATCTCGACAACGATTTCGACACGCACTTGCCCGGTTGGCCTTGCACTGGGAGTGTATGCGTATGCATCTCAATGACGAGGACAAGGATCGCCTCGGCAACGGCATCACAATCGTCAAAGAGCCACCCGGTCCGGACACCCCCGCGCAGCGCGACCCCGCGGTCGCCGCGACCGTGTCGCGCATGCTGTCAGACATCGAAGCACGCGGTCTGGTCGCCGTGCGCGAGTACGCGGAGCGGCTCGACGGCTGGTCGGGAACGTCGTTCGAGGTGACGGCCCAGCAGCTGCGCAGCGCCGGCGACGGCCTGCCCCGAGAGCTGCGCGAGGCGCTGGACGCCGGCGCCGAACGCACCCGGAGGTTCGCGAGGATGCAGCGCGACCATCTGGTCGACTTCGAGGAGGAGGTCCTCCCCGGCGTCGTCTGCGGACAGCGCTACATCCCGGTGCAGACCGTCGGCGCCTACCTGCCGGCTGGCCGGTTCCCGCTGCTCGCGAGCGCCTTCATGACGGTAGGCGTGGCCTCCGTGGCCGGAGTGCCCAACGTCCTGAGCTGCACGCCGCCCAGCCTCCACGGTGAGCCCCACCCTGCGGTCCTCTACGCCGCATACGCCTCCGGGGCCGAGCGAGTCTTCGCCCTCGGTGGGGTGCAGGCGCTCGCGGCCATGGCCTTCGGGCTGTTGGACGCTCCAGCGGCCGACATGCTTGTGGGGGCAGGAAATGCCTTTGTCGCCGAGGCGAAACGGCAGTTGTTCGGGCGGGTCGGGATCGACGTCCTGGCCGGCCCCTCGGAGGTCGCCGTGATCGCCGACGACACCGCCACCACCGAGATGGTCGCCGCCGACCTGCTTGGCCAGGCCGAGCACGGCCCGACGTCGCCCGCCTGTCTGGTGACCACGTCGGAGCGACTGGCGCGCGAGGTCCCCGGCGAGATCGATCGGCAGCTCGCCTCCCTCTCCACGCGCGAGATCGCCGGCGCTGCCTGGCGCGACTTCGGCTCGATCTACCTCGTCGAGAGCCGGGACCTCGCCGTCGCCCTGATGGACACCTTGGCGCCGGAGCACCTCGAGGTGCTCGCGGACGACCTGCCGTGGTACCTCGACAACCTCACCAGCTACGGGTCCCTCTTCCTCGGCCCGTGGTCGACCGTGGCGTATGCCGACAAGGGCATGTCCGGTACCAACCACGTTCTGCCCACAGGCCGGAACGCCCGGTTCACCGGTGGGCTGTCGGTTTCCGGGTTCCTCAAGCTGGTGACCTACCAGCGCGCGACCGCGGACTCCACCCGCGCGCAGGCCGAGCCCGTGGTGCTCATCTCCGACTTCGAGAAGCTCCACGCCCACCGCGACAGCGCCCAGCTCCGCCTCGAGTTCCTCCACGCATGAATTCGCATGCAGTAATACCCACCTCCACCCCGTCCCCGACCCCGATCCGACTGGAGCAGTAATGAGACCCTCTCTCCGTACTTACGGGGCCGTCGCCCTGACCGCCGTGGCCGTGCTGGCCCTCTCCGCCTGCGGAGCCGGTTCGAAGACGACGTCCGCCACCGCCACCCAGGTGACGTGTGACGTCCCCAAGCCGAGCTCGCCGACCACGGTCAACGTCCTGGCCTACAACTCCTCGGCGATCGACCCGTTCACCAACACGATGGTGTCGAGCTGCTCGAAGAACGACTACACGCTCAAACACGAGCCCATCGACTTCCCGGGCCAGGTGCAGAAGACGACGGCGACTCTTGCCGGGGCCAGCGGCACCTACGACATCGTCGAGACCTACGGGTTCGTCATCCCCCAGTACGGCTCCCAGAGCAAGCTCGCCCCGCTCGACGACCTCTACGCCAAGCACGCGGACGCCTACAAGCTGAACGACATCAGCAAGGACATGCGCGCCGCGATGACCTACGACGGGAAGCTGTACGCGCTGCCCATGCAGGCACAGATGTACATCATGGCCTACCGCAAGGACCTCTTCGACCAGGCCGGCCTCAAGCCGCCGACCACCTTCGAGGAGCTGAAGTCGGCCGCCAAGACCCTCCAGGACAAGGCGGGCATCAAGTACCCGATCGCCCTCCCCTGGCTCGCAACCGCTGACATCGTCACGTCATACGACTGCATCCTCGGCAGCCTGGGCACGAACCTGACGAACTTCGACACCAAGACCGCCAACTTCGACAAGCCCCAGGCCAAGCAGGCCTTGGAGGAGATGCTGGCGCTCAAGCCCTACATGGACCCCCAGGTGACGACCTTCGCACAGCCGGCCGTGCAGCAGCAGATGTACAACGGCACCGCAGCGATCGCGATCATGTTCTCCGGCCGGATGAACGACCTCACCCTCGAGAAGAACAGCAAGTTCTCCAAGAACTTCGCCTTCGCGCCGCCGCCGAAGGTGGCCGCCGACAGCCCGAAGCTCTACGACACGCTCTCGGTGGACGGCTGGTCGATCCCGAACAACACCGCCCTGGACAAGGACGCGCTGTTCCAGATGATCGCGTCGTCGGTCAGCGTCGACGCGTCCAAGGCCTCGCTGCCCGCGGCCTACCCGGCCCGGACCGGCATGGTCAGCGACACGAGCAGCCCGTATGCGGCGGCCGCCAATGTCTCGATCACGTCGGCTCCGCCGGCCGAACCGTACCCGTGGACCGCCGACGTCAGCAACAAGATCACGCCGATCATCGCCAACGTCGTGCTGGGCAAGACGTCGGCGGACGAAGGCGTCACCCAGATGCAGCAGGCCGCTACCGCGGCCATCGCGGCGGCCAAGTAAGGGCCCGATCACCCGGCGCCGGCCGTCTCCCGACTTCCTCGCGGAGACGGCCGGCGCTCTACCGGAGGTGAGCATGAGGAAGCGCGAGTACTGGGCGCTGGTCGCGCCGAGCCTGGTGGTAATGGTCGGCCTGCTTGCCGTCCCGCTCTACCGCACCCTTGAGTGGAGCCTGCAGAAGGTGAACTACGGCGACCCGGGGACTTTCATCGGCCTCCAGAACTACACCACCGCCCTCAGCGACCCGCGGTTCCAGCGGGCCGTCGTCTTCACGGTGGGGCTCACCCTGGTGGTCACCGCGATCCTGCTCGTTCTCGGCTACCTCCTGGCCACCGCGGTGAACCGACTCCATCGGATGCGCCCGCTCGTGCTCGGGCTGCTCCTGCTGGCGTATGTCATCCCCGGTCTGGTCGGCGCGACGATGTTCTCCTGGCTCTTCGACTCCAACTTCGGGGGGCCGGTCAACTACTTCATCGCCCAGTTGACCGGACAGGATCTGCTGTGGTTCACCGACACGTGGCCCAACCGCGTGGTGCTCGTCCTCAACATCGTCTGGTTCCTGCTGCCGTTCGCGATGCTCGTCATCCTGGCCGGCCTGCAGTCGGTCAACCCCGAGGTGCTGGAGGCCGCGAAGATCGACGGCGCCGGCCCCTTCCGGCTGCACTGGAACGTCATCATCCCCAGCGTTCGCGGGGTGATCGGCTTCGTCATCCTCATTTCGCTGATGGACGTCGTGCGCATCTTCGACCCTCTGGTCGCGCTCTCGCCACAGGCGGCGGCCATCGGCAACGAGTCGATCATGTTCTACATCTACAGCGTCGCCTTCAAGGACGGCGGTCAGCAGCTCGGGCTGGGCAGCGCGATCAACGTCCTGCTCATCATCATCATCGGGATACTGCTCGTGCCGTCGATCAGAGCCACCGCCCGAGAAGGGAGCCGATGATGAGCGCGGCGACACCGCAGGTCACGGCCGAGCGAATCATGGCGGTCGAGGACGCGCCGCGGAGGCGACGGCTGAGCGGCACCTCGATCCTTGTGGGCGGCTTCCTCGTCCTCACCTGCCTGGCCATGCTCAGCCCGATCATCTGGACCGCGGCCTCGGTCACGAAGCCGACCGACGTGGCGTTCCTCAACCCACCGGTGTTCGTGTGGCAGCCGACCCTCGACACCTTCGTCGACCTCTGGCAGACCACGAACTTCTACCAGTACGTCATCAACACACTGGTGGTCGCCGTCATCAGCACCGTGCTCGCACTGGTGCTCGGCCTCCCCGCCGCGTACGCACTCTCCCGCGCCCCGGGCTGGATCTCGACGGTTCTCCTCGTCGTGGCGCTGATCTTCCGCGCCCTGCCGCGGTTCGCCGTCGTGCTGCCGATGTACGACATCGCCCGGTCGGTGGGGCTCTACGACACGACGTTCGCGCTGGCCCTCGCCCTGGTCGCCATCAACCAGCCGTTCACCATCTGGTTGCTGCGGAACTTCTTCGCCGAGATCCCCGAGACGCTCGACGAGGCGGCGATGATGGACGGCTGCAGCCGGTTCCAGGCACTCCGGCGAGTCATGATCCCGTTGATGGGTCCCGGCATTCTCACCGCCGGCATCTTCGTCTTCCTCTTCGCCTTCCAGGAGTACCTGACGGCGACCATCCTTACCGACGTGAACGCCCGGACTGTGCCGGTCTTCATCGCGACACAGCTGGGTCAGACGCTGCCGATGCTGCAGCAGGCCGGAGCGGCGGCGGTGCTGTTCACGATTCCCGCCATCGCGTTCGCCTTCATCGCCCAGAAGTACATCGTCGCCGGCCTCAACGCAGGCTCCGTGAAGGGCTGACCCGCTCCGCCACATGGTCGGTATGCCAGTACCGCTCGTCCTCCTGCCGGGCATGAACTGCGGGCCGGGCCTGTGGGAGGACCCGGTCGCCGGGTTGCGGGTGAGTGAGGTCGACCGCGCTCCGCGCGAGGTGGCCGTCGAGCGGCTGGACCAGCCCAGCGTCGAAGGCCAGGTCGAAACGTTGCTCGACCGGCTCCCGAAGCGGTTCGCCCTCGGAGGCCTCAGTCTTGGAGCCATCGTCGCCATGGCCCTGCACCGGCTGGCCCCGGAACGGGTAGCCGGGCTATTCCTCCTCGCGACGAATGCGCGTCCGCCCACAGCAGCCCAGCACGCGGCCTGGCAGGCGCAGCTCGCCCAGCTGGCGGCGGGGAGGACCCCCCGTGAGCTGCAGGAGGATCTGCTCGCTGTGTTGGTCGGTCCCCACGCGCCGCCGGGCCTGACGGAGCGCGCGCTTCGACTGTCCGATGACGTCGGGTCGGACGAGCTGGCCGCTCAGCTGCGGCTCCAGCGAACGCGGACCGACGAGCGTCCCGGGCTGCGTGGGGTGACGGTCCCCTGCACGGTCGTCGCCGCCGCCGAAGACCGGCTCTGTCCGCTGGATCGGCATACCGAGATTTCTTCTCTGGTCAAGGGATCCGAGCTCGTCCTCCTCCCCGCAGCACCTCACCTGGCGACGCTGTCGCACGGCCCGTCCGTCGCCGCGGCGATGACGGACTGGCTGCGGCGGGTCGACCGGTGACCGTCCGTCAGCCGCCGGCGGCGGACCGGCCGGACACCGCGGCGAGGTCGCGGAAGACCCGCATCATCGCCTGGGCCGCGTTGTAGACCACCAGCTGCGTGCCTGCTTCCAGCACGCGTTCCGCGTCCTCGGCACCGCCGGCCAGCTCGGCCCGCCAGGATCCAGCTTCCGCGCCACCACGATGGATGGCGGCCACCGACTCCGCGACGGGCGGGTCGCCCTCCCCACTGGACGCGGACAGGTCCGCGGTGCCGATGAGGTACCCGTCGACGCCGGACGTGCTGAGGATCTCGGCCGACACCGCGGCGGCGCTGGGCGACTCGAGCATGGCGATGACGAGCGTGTCAGCCGCGTTCTGCCGGTGGTCGCCGGCCGAGACCGTGCCGAACCGACCGGCCCGCGGGTAGGTCGCGAACCCACGGCGTCCCAGCGGCGGGTAGTGCACCATGGCCACCAGATCCTGAGCTTCTCTGGCCGTCTCGATGTGCGGCGCCACGATGCCCTGTGCCCCTTGGTCGAGCGCACGGAGGATGAGCCCCGGCTCGCGCTCGCCCGGACGGACCAGAACCGGCACCCCATGCACCTCAGCCAGCGCGATGTGCGCCCGCAACGCCATGACGTCGGCCGGACCGTGCTCACAGTCAATGACCAGGAAGTCCATGCCGGCAACGGCCAGCATCTCGACCACCTCGTCGCACGGCATTCGCACGAGCGCACCGACCAGGCGCTCTCCGGAGCGGAGCCGCTCCTTCAGGGCTGGCACCGTCCACCTCCGGACGCGTCGGGTCACCATCGAGATGAATCCGTCGATGGCATGCGTATGTCAACTATACTGACCACCTGCACCGGTCACGTCAACCGCGCCGGTCCGGGTCCTACGCATCAAGGAGGTCCGGTGATCACGAGCTTCGACGTGGCGCGGTTGGCCGGCGTCTCCCAGCCGACGGTCTCGCGGGCGTTACGTGACAGCGACAAGGTGTCGGAGCAGACCAAGGAGCGGGTCCGCCGAGCCGCTGCCGCCCTCGGGTACGCCCCCAACGCGATCGGCCGCGCGCTCGCGCTCGGCCACTCCACCCGGGTCGGCCTGGTGGTGACCGACCTGCAGAACCAGTTCTACAGCCACGTGATCCCGCATCTCCACGACGAGCTGATCCGGCACGGGTACGAGCTCGTCCTCTTGACCGAGGCGTCCGAGAGTGCCCCCATCGCCGAACAGATCGTGGCCACCGGCCTGTCCGGGGTGGTGCTCGCCACCACCACCCTGGACTCGGCCCTTCCCGGCCGACTCCGTGACCGCAACCTGCCGTTCGTCTACTTCAACCGCACCGCCCCGTCGGTCGACTCGAGCTCCGTCACTGTGGATCCCCAACCAGGCATGGCGGAGCTCGTCGACGAGATCATCGGTCTCGGTCACCGACACGTCGGGGCGGTATTCGGTCCACCCACGACGAGCACCGGTGAGAGCCGGGAGACGGTCCTGCGCAGCCTGCTCGAGGAGCACGACGTCTATCTCCGGCGCCAGGACGTCCGGCACGGGCCGTTCGACTTCGACACCGGGTTCCGGGCGTGTCTGGAGCTGCTGGATAACGACGAGCCTCCAACCGTGCTGGTCTGCGCGAACGACGTCGTGGCGCTCGGGGCGTTGAACGCCGCGGCGCAACGCGGGGTCGAGATACCGGAGTTCCTCTCGATCGTCGGCTTCGACGACCTGCCCACCTCGAGCTGGCCGCTGGTGCAGCTCACCACGGTCGCCTACGACCTCGCCGGCATGTCGCGAGACGCGGCCCGGCTGGTGGTGAGCCTGGTCGACTCCCCCACGACCGCATACGACCACGTCGTCCTCCCCAGCCATCTGGTGCGCCGACGGACGCTTGGCCCCCCATCCAGAGGCGCCGACCGGGTGTAGACCGCCGCGAATACATACGTATACACTAAGTTGGCCGCAAGCGTTTTTCCGCGCTCAGTGAGAGGAACCATGGCGCTCAACCCGGTGGCCTACAAGCCGTACGCAGATCCGGACGACTTCATCCGCGAGGTCACCGACCTCATCTGGGTGCAGCGGGATGTCGCGTTCATCGAGGACAACTACGAACCCGACTCCGTCGTGCACGGGGCCCTCGGGACCACGATCGGCCGTCAGGGCGTCATCGACGGCAGCCTGGTGCGCATCGCCCAGACGCCGCAGCGGGTGGCTCAGGCCGAAGACGTCGTCTGGGAGGCGCGCGGCGACGACGCCTTCCTCAGCTCGCACCTCGTGCTGTCCGTCGACCGCAACACCACTGGTGTCAACGCCGCGACCTTCCCGTTCTTCCGCAGCCGCACCATCGCCAACTGTCTCTACCGGCGGGGGCGGATGGTTGAGGAGTGGGTCGCCCGTGACACCCTGGCCGGGTCCCTGCAGGCGGGCATCGACCCCGATGAGGCCGCGCTGCACCTGGGTTTCGCGGGATACCAGGGATCCTGGGCTAGCCCGGCACCGACCGACGTGCTGACGGAGGGTGACAGCGGCCCCCGACCGGACGACTACCGCCCGGAGTGCGAGATGGTCCTTGATTTCATTGAGCAGGTCTGGGACCGCCGGCACCTGAACCGGGTCCAGGACTTCATGATTCGCGACCTCGTGCTGCAGACCATCGGTGACACCACGGTCATCCGTCCCGACGGCTACCAGCGTGATCTGCTGGACCTCGTCGCTCCTTTCCCGGACGCCACGTTCGCCGTCCGCGACGTGCAGACCAACTACTCCGAGCGCTACGCCGGTCTGCGGATCGCCGTTCTCTGGCAGATGAAGGCGACCTATCGAGGCAGGGCGATCTTCGGTCCGCTCACGTACCAGCCGGTGGACCTCATGGGGATCTCGCAGTTCCTCGTCCAGGGCGGCCGCATCGTCCGTGAGGTCCGCGTCTACGACCAGCTCGCCCTCCGCGCGCAGATCAACAGCACGCGCGGCGACGGGTCGGTTGACGTGAACGCGAACATCTACTGAGCGTCCGGTCCACCGCCATTCCTCGATCCCTTACCGCTGAAAGGAACAGCCCGTTACGGGCCAGCCATGAGCCAGACCACCGTCACCCGCGACGAGGTGCGTCGCCGAACCATCCTGCGTAGCGACTGGGTGCCATGCAAGGCAGCGTTCATCGACTGCCGGACGCCCGGCTCGGATCAGAAGGACAACTACTCCTTCGTCGGGTCCGGCGTCTCCCAAAGCGTGCAGCAGTTCGTCAACCTCACTGAGCCTCATGGGTTCAGCCTCGGTGCCGCCGGGATGCCACGCGGGACGACCAACAGCCTGCACATGCACTTCACGGCGGAGGTGTTCATCAACTTCGGTGGGGAGTACCGCCTCCGCTGGGGAGCGGATGGCCGCCAGGGTGAGTACGTCTCCACTGATGGCGACGTGATCTCGGTGCCCACCTGGGTCTTTCGCGGCTTCACGAACGAGGGCCCGGACGACGGCATCCTGCTCACGGTCCTCGGGCGCGACGACACCGGCGGCATCATCTGGGGACCGACCGTGCTAAAGGAGGCGGAGGGCTACGGGCTGCGGCTGACCGCTGACAACCGCCTCATCGACACCGCGGCCGGCGACGAGGTGCCGACGGACGTCGAGCTCATCTCGCCGATGCCGCAGGAGGAGATCGACCGGCTCGACCGCTTCACCGTGGAAGAGTTCCGGACCCGGGTGATCACCCCCGTCGACCGCCGCTGGGTTGAGCGGCCGTTCCTCTGCTCGGGCCTGCCGGAGGGCAACGCCCAGCTGGCGCCGGTCATCGGCTACGGCATGGTCGAGGATCGTCGCGTCATCCCGCCACTGCACGAGCCGCACAACTTCAACCTCGCCTGGTTGCGCGCCACCGCCGGCGAGGGGATGCTCCGGCACCGACACGAGGCGACCCAGGTCGTCACCGTCAAATCCGGGCGGTGGGAGGTCCGCCTTAACACCGATGGCGACCAGCAGACTGTGGCGCTGGGACCGCAGGACACCCTCTCCATTCCTGCGGGCGCGTGGCGCTCGTTCACCATGGTCGATCCAGAGGCGGGCCAGTCGGCGACACCGGGATGGGGCGAGCTGCTCGTCGTCAACGGCGGCGACGGACGGGTCGCGCTCGAGTGGGACTCGGCGGTCAGGGCAGCAGCTCGCCAGGCGGGGAACGTGCTTGACGCCAACGGCTATCTCGCACCCACCTCGGTCCTCAACACCGCGACCGAGGACGAGTGACGCGGACCCAGGTCAGGGTGGCGGCCGCCCAGGTCGAAGCCGACGTCACCCGGGCACCAACGGCCGAGCGACTGGTCGAGGCCGTCCGCGCCGCCGCGGCGGAGGGGGCGGACCTGGTTGTTCTCCCTGAGCTCGCACCGTCGGGTTGCTGCTTCCGAGACCGGGACGAGGCTTGGGCCGCCGCCGAGCCTCTCGACGGCCCGAGCGCGTCCGCCCTCCGCCGCGTCACTCGGGAACTGCCAGTGACGGTCGTCGCGGGACTGGCGCTGCGGGAGGGTGACGTGCTGTCGAACGCGGCCGTCGTCCTGCAGGACGGCGATGTCCTCGGCGTCTACCGCAAGACGCACCTCTGGGCCGAGGAAAAGCTCTTCTTCAATCCCGCAGACGAAGGTCCTCTCCTCGTGACCACTCGCTGCGGCGTCGTCGCCGTGCTCATCTGTTACGACCTGGAGTTCCCGGAGCTGGTGCGCATCGCTGCCGAAGCTGGCGCTGACATCGTCACCGTCCCTGCCAACTGGCCAGTAATCGACCATCCGCCGGACCAGCCGGCCATCGAGGTGGTCAAGGCCCAGGCGGTGGCGGCCTACTACGGGGTGTTCGTCGTGGTGGCGGACCGGTGCGGCGACGAGCGCGGAACGCGGTGGGTCGGGGGCACCTCGATCATCGCGCCGAGCGGCTACCTGCTGGCCGGCCCGGCGACCGCGCCGGGCGAGACGGCGCGCGAAGCCCTGCTCTGGGCCGACATCGACCCGGCCGCGGCCGGCGACAAGTCGCTCGGGGCATACAACGACCGCCTCCTCGACCGACGCGAGCTCCTCTACGGCCCTCGGTCCTGACCCAGGCCGGTCAGCGGGACGCAGCGATCGCGACGACGTCGTCCACCTGCCGGCGGGCGACGCCGAGCTCCGGTGTCGGGAAGAACGCCAGGCCGGTCACTCCTTCGGCCTCGAGGAGCGCAACGTGCTCGAGCGCGTCGTCGCGAGTGCCGATCGCCCCGATCTGGAGCCACCAGTCGCGCGGCATGGTCGCGATGCCATCCAGGCCATCGCGATCGTGGCGATCCCGCAGCTCGCCGAGAAACGGCAGCTGGCGAAACCCCGGCGAGTCGAGCGACTCGGCGACGAACGAGGCCTGTTCGGCGTAGGCGTCCTTGCGGTTCGCGGCGACTGCGAGATGGGTGAAGGAGACGATCTGGAACACCGACGGGCTCTCGGCGTCGGCAGCTCGCCGGGCGGCCCGGACGTGGGGGACGGTGCTCGGGCCGGCGAGGAGGACCCCGTCGGCAACGCGGCCCGCGAGGGACAGCGACTTCGGTCCGGTAACGCCGGCGAGGACCGGGGGTACCGGGTCGG
>JBKPKI010000132.1:0-14525 GCA_046731055.1 Actinomycetota bacterium
CCCATGTGACCTTCACCGGCAGCCCCTCCACGGAGGTCACCTCGACCCGAGCGGTAGGGGAGTCGTCATGGGTGACGACGTCGACGCGGCCTCCCACGATGCCGACTTCGAGCTTTCCGACGCGCTCGTGCTCATCGCCGACGTCGAGGACTCGGGGACTGTCGATGCGCCATTCCTGCGCCATGCATCTCTCCTCTCACGTTATATCGCGTATTGGGGGAGACGTTATATCGCGAGGCGCGGCGAACGCAAGCCCTGAGCTGCGTGAACTAGGAGGAGATCCGCATCCAGTCGTTCCATCCGTTGTGGAGGACCAGCCAGGCGATCAGGCCGTAGCCGGCCTGCCCGGGATGGACCCGGTCCGGCGACGCGTGAACGTCGGAGAGCCACTGCTCGTGACCGACCAACGGGCGGAAGCAGTCGACGTACGTGACGCTGCGCCGGGCGCAGACGTCAGCCTGGGCCTCGGCCAACGCCTGGATCCGCGCGTTGAGGTCCGCGTCGAGGCTCGGGACCAGACCCACGCAAAAAACGGCGACCCCGTTGGTCGTCGCCTCGTCGAGGATGTTCGCGAGGTTCAGCCGCGACCTCGCCAGGCTCACCCCCGTGGCGACGTCGTTGGCGCCGACCGAGATGACCAGCCGCTTCTCGGTGCGGTTCGCCCATCGGGGCGTCGTCTCATCGCGCCAGCGGCTCATCACGCCGGCCGACGTGTCGCCACGGACGCCGAGGTTGTATGCGGTGAGGTCGAGGTCGGGGTGCTGCGTGCGGCTCACGACCCGGCCCACCCAGCCGAGCCCCTTCGGGTCGCCGTACCCCGCGGTCATCGAGCTCCCGATGAAGCAGATACCCACGTCCCGGCGACCCTGCGCCACGGTGAACTCCGCGCTGGGGATGAACTCCGGCTCGACATGGTCGGACGGGCCGGGAGTCTGCTCACTCACGTCGTCACCTTATGGCGCGGCGCGTCGCTGTCAGGGCGGCTCCCCGGCGCCGACAACTCCGCATCTGATGAGTTTCGGCAGCCGATGTCCGAATTGTCCGCCGAAACGTCATCACGTGCGGAGAAGTGGGACGAAAGCCTCGCGGTCAGTCCTCGTCGTCCAGGCGCGCAAGCCAGGTGGCCAGCCGCTCGACCGGCACCTCGAACTCGGGGTGAAGGTCGACGAAGGCCCGCAACTGCTCAGCCAGCCAGTCGAGGGAGACCTCCTCCTCGCCGCGGCGGGCGGCGAGCTCTTCGATGCCGCGGTCCGTGAAATACACAGCAGTAGTACCGTCCCCAGGGCGCAGCGGTGCTCAGCGGTCGAGGGCCGCGGCGACGAGGTTCTCCTGCTCGACCTCGTGCTTGCGGTGCGAACCCGTGGCCGGCGACGCGGACGCCCGTCGCGAGACCAACCGCAGCGGACGCGTTTCACCGAACTCGGCCATCGCTTCGGGCAGGTTGAGCGCCATGTATGGCCATGCGCCTTGGTTGCGCGGCTCGTCCTGAACCCAGAGCACCTCGGCGTCGGGATAGACCGACAACGCCTCGGCAACCTCGGCGCCCGGCACCGGGGCCAGCCGCTCGACCCGCACGATCGCCGTGGCCGTGTCACCACGCTTCGTCCGCTCCGCCTCGAGGTCGTAGACGACCTTGCCGGACGCGAGGAGAACGCGGGTGACGGCGACCGGGTCGAGCTGTCGGCCCTCGATCCCAGAGTCAGGCAGGACCGGCCGGAAGCCGCCCTGCGTGAAGTCCTCCACGCTGCTTGCCGCAGCCTTGAGCCGCAGCATCGACTTCGGGGTGAAGACGATGAGCGGACGGCGCGGACGGGCATACGCCTGCCGCCGCAGCAGGTGGAAGTACGAGGCCGGCGTCGAGGGGTACGCGACGATCATGTTGTCCTCGGCGCAGAGCTGGAGATACCGCTCGATGCGGGCCGACGAATGGTCGGGACCCTGGCCCTCGTATCCGTGCGGCAGCAGCAGGGTGACCGACGAACGCTGGCCCCACTTCTGCTCGGACGAGGAGATGAACTCGTCCATGATCGTCTGGGCGCCGTTGGCGAAGTCGCCGAACTGGGCCTCCCAGAGCACGAGCGCGTCCGGCCGCTCGACCGAATAGCCGTACTCGAAGCCCATCGCCGCGAACTCGCTGAGCAGCGAGTCCACCACCCAGAGCCGGCCCTGCCCCTCGCCGAGGTAGAGCAGCGGCGTCCACTCCGCGGCGGTGGTCTTGTCGATGAGAACCGCGTGCCGCTGGACGAACGTGCCGCGACGACTGTCCTGACCGGCCAGCCGGATGGGCGTACCCTCCAGCAACAGGGACCCGAACGCGAGCAGCTCGCCCATGGCCCAGTCGATGCCGCCCTCGCGGGTCATCGCCGCGCGCCGCTCGAGGAGCTGACGCAGCTTGGGGTGGACGCTGAAACCCTCGGGAATGTTGGTGAACGCGTCGCCGATCTGCTGGAGTACCTCCGCGGAGACGCCGGTGTTGTTCTTCCAGCGCGGCGCCGCGGCGTAGTCGGCTGCCTGCGAGGCCGGCTTCTCCAGTCCCCGGGCGCGGGTGTCGGCGGAGACGGTGGACGCGGCCGCCGGCGCCTTCATGGCCTCCTTCGTCTCGAGGAAGACCCGCTCCAGCTGCTGCTGGTAGTCCCGCAGGGCCGCCTCGGCGTCCTCCTGCGAGATGTCGCCTCGCCCGATGAGCGCCTCGGTGTAGAGCTTGCGCACGGAGCGCTTGGCCTCGATGAGGTTGTACATCAACGGCTGCGTCATCGACGGGTCGTCGCCCTCGTTGTGCCCGCGACGGCGGTAACAGACCATGTCGATGACGACGTCCTTGTTGAACGCCTGCCGAAACTCGTAGGCGAGTTCGGCTACCCGCACGCACGCTTCCGGATCGTCCCCGTTCACATGGAAGATCGGTGCCTGGATCATCCGGGCGACGTCAGTGGAGTAGACCGAGGAGCGCGACGCCGACGGCGAGGTCGTGAAGCCGACCTGGTTGTTGATGACGACATGGATGGTGCCGCCGGTGCGGTAGCCGCGAAGCTGTGACAGGTGGAGCGTCTCCGCGACGACCCCCTGGCCGGCGAACGCGGCGTCGCCGTGCAGCAGCAGCGGCAGGACGGTGTAGGCCTCGCCGGCGAGGTCGAGCCGGTCCTGCTTGGCGCGGACGATGCCCTCGAGGACGGGGTCGACGGCCTCGAGATGGGACGGGTTGGCGGCGAGGTAGACCTTGGTCGTCGAACCGTCCTGGGACGTGAAGACGCCCTCGGTGCCGAGGTGGTACTTCACGTCGCCTGATCCCTGGACCGACTTGGGATCCTGCTGCCCCTCGAACTCCCGGAAGATCTGGCCGTAGGACTTGCCGGCGATGTTGGCCAGCACGTTGAGCCGGCCGCGGTGCGGCATCCCGATGCACACCTCGTCCATCCGGTCGCCGGCGGCGTGCGACAGGATCCGGTCGAGCAGCGCGATGACGGACTCGCCGCCTTCGAGCGAGAACCGCTTCTGCCCGACGAACTTGGTCTGCAGGAACGTCTCGAACGCCTCGGCGGCGTTGAGCCGCCGCAGGATCCGCATCTGCTCGTCGCGGGACGGGCGCGCATACGGAACCTCGACCTTGGCCTGGATCCAGGCCCGCTGCTCGGGATCCTGGATGTGCATGTACTCGATGCCGACGGTGCGGCAGTACGAGTCGCGCAGGATGCCGAGGATGCGGCGCAGCTTGAGGAACGGCTCGCCCCCGAAGCCGCCCGTGGCGAACGAGCGGTCGAGGTCCCACAGGCTCAGTCCGTGGGTGGTGACGTCGAGGTCGGCGTGCTTGCGCTGTCGGTACTCGAGGGGGTCGGTGTCCGCCATGAGGTGGCCACGAACCCGGTATGCGTGGATGAGCTCCTGGACCCGCGCCACCTTGTTGATGTCGTCGTCGTGGGTGGCGGAGATGTCCTGGACCCAGCGGATCGGCTCGTAGGGGATCCGCAAGGACTCGAAGATCTCGTCGTAGAAGCCCTGCTCGCCGAGCAGCAGCTGGTGCACGATGCGGAGGAAGTCGCCGCTCTGCGCGCCCTGGATGATCCGGTGATCGTAGGTGCTGGTCAGCGTGAGGATCTTGCTCACGGCGTTGCGGTTGATCGTCTCGCTGCTGGCGCCCTGCCACTCGGCGGGGTACTCGAGCGCACCCACGCCGATGATCGCGCCCTGGCCCTCCATGAGCCGCGGCACCGAGTGGTTCGTGCCGATGGTCCCCGGGTTGGTCAGGCTGATCGTCGTGCCCTGGAAATCCTCGACGGTCAGCTTGCTGCCGCGAGCCTTGCGGACGATGTCCTCGTAGGCGGTCCAGAAGTGGACGAAGTCCATCGACTCCGCGCCCTTGATGTTGGGCACCAGGAGCTGGCGGGTTCCGTCCGGCTTGGACATGTCGATGGCCAGGCCGAGGTTGACGTGTGCCGGCGTCACGAGCACTGGCTTGCCGTCGCGAATCGCGAATCCGTTGTTCATCTCCGGCATGGCGCGGAGCGCCTTGACGAGCGCGAACCCGATGAGATGGGTGAAGCTGACCTTGCCGCCGCGTGAGCGAGCCAGGTTGTTGTTGATGACGACCCGGTTGTCGATGAGCAGCTTGGCCGGTACCGCTCGGACGCTCGTCGCCGTGGGGACTTGGAGTGAGGACTCCATGTTGGAGACGACCCGGGCGGCTGGGCCGCGCAGCGGGACCACCTTCTCGGTGATCCGGGCTTCTCCATCCGTGGGCGGAGTCGCAGCGTCGCGTGGCCTGCGTTGCGAGGCCGCGGCCTGCTCGGCTCGGGCGGCCGCCGGCTGGTCCGGTGTGGGCTTCGTGACCGGTGCCGCGGTATGCGTCGCGGCGGGTGGTGGGACGTGAACGGGTTCGGTCTGGTCGGCCGGCCCGGCGCTCACCGGTGTCGCGGCGGCCGGCTTGGTGTCCGCCGGAGCCTTCGGCTCGGGTGCGGGCGTGGTGTCGACCGAGGGCTTCGGCTCGGTGACCGGCGCTGCGCCGTTCCCGCCGTTCGCCCCGTCGGCCCCACCCTCAGGCGTGTAGTCCGCGAAGAACTCCCACCAGGCCTTGTCGACCGAGTTCTTGTCCTCGAGGTACTGCTGGTAGAGCTCATCCACCAGCCACTCGTTCGGGCCAAAGGCGGTCAGGGGGTCGTCGGGCCGGGTGGTCTGGGGGTCAGCCACGGGTTAAGCCCCTCTTTCATCACGTCATCGATGACGTCGCGCGGGACCCTGGGAAAGGCCCCACCGAAGCAGCTCGCCACAGGCGTCCCGCGAGACACAGGTGTCCAGTCTAGACCCGGCCGAAGCTCGTCAATCGGCGGCCGCCACGGCCCCGAAGCGCGTGCGACGAACCGGCGCCGGCTCATATGGCCACGGTTCGTCCGTCTGCGCGTCAAGAATCGGATACCCGGTCGAATAACCAAACCGGTCGTTCCCACGACACGTGATCGGATATCCGACCGGGTACCTGACTGGTCCGGTCGCTCCGCGGCTCAGCTGATGTCGCGCCGCACGGTGAGCCAGGACCCGACGCCGGCCATCACGGCCGCGTAGGCCGCCAGCACCAGCGCGCCAGCCCACCAGCTCAGCGTCTGGACCGGTTGACCGTTGAAGCCGCCGGCGGAGGTGCTGAGCATGGCCGAGGTCGCCTGGCTCGGCAGGTACGGCGTGATGTCCTTGCCCCACTCGGTGATCCCCAGGACCGCTCCGAGGATCGGCTCGACGATCCACGCGACCCCGATGGCGATGAGCAGGGCAGCCACCTGGTTCGGGATGAGGATCCCGGCGCCGAGGCCGATCAGCGCCCAGAGGCCGAGGACCAGCAACGCCAACGCGAGGGTCCGCCAGATCTGGGGGTCGGCGAAGGGCGCGTGACCCTTGGCGGTGAGCAGGATCCAGCCCGTCACGACCGACCCGACGAGCGACAGCACCGCATACATCGCGCCGATGATCAGTAGCGAGACGACCTTGGCCGCCATCACCTGAACGCGCTTGGGGGTGGCGAGGAACGTCGACGTCACCGTCTTGTGCCGGTACTCGGCGCCGATGGTCATGACGCCGATCGCCAGTGTGAGGAGGTACCCGACGCCGATGCCGCCGGTGAACACCTGGCGGGCCAGGTCGAGGTCGTTGGTGATCGGCGGCGGGCCGTTGGTGCCGTTGGCGGCGTCGCTAGTGAAGATGAAGCCGAAGAGCAGGGCGAAACCGGCACCTGCGAGCACGATCGCGATGGCCATGCCCCACCACATCCGGGTGGTGAAGAACTTCAGCAGCTCGGACCTGATCGACCGGATCATGAGGAGACCTCCTGCCTTTGCCGAACCGGAGGCTCGGCGTCCTCGGGGCCAAGCGAGCCCTCGAGGTTGCGGTTGCGGTTCTCCGGCGACGTGGTGAGCTCGAAGTAGAGCGACTCCAGGTCCGTCGACAGGGTGCGCAGCTCGTGGACCGCCACGCCGGCGCGCAGCGCCACGTCGCCGATCCGAGCCATGTCCTGCGTCCGGACCCGCAGTCCGTCGTTCCCGTCCCGCTCCGACACGATCCCCGCGGCCAGCAGGGCACTGGACAACTCGTCGTGCTCGGGTGACCGCACGAGCACCGTCGGCTCTCCCTGAAGCTCGCTGATCGGGCCCTGGGCCACGCTGCGGCCGTTGGCGATGATGACGACGTCGTCGACGGTCTGCGAGACCTCGGCCAGCAGGTGGCTGGAGATGAGCACGGTCTTGCCGTCTCCGGCCAGATAGCGGAGGAACCCGCGCAGCCAGCGGATCCCCTCGGGATCCAGCCCGTTCGACGGCTCGTCGAGGATGACCGCCTTGGGGTCGCCGAGGAGGGCGGCCGCGAGGCCGAGCCGCTGACGCATACCCATCGAGTAGCCGCCGGCCCGCTTGCGGGCCGCCGCGGGGATGCCGACCAGCTCGAGCATCTCGTCGACGCGACGGTCCGGGATCCCCGACGTCGACGCGAGGACGCGCAGGTGGTCGCGACCGGTGCGCCCCGGGTGGAAGTTCGTCGACTCGAGGGCGGAGCCGACCTCGCGCAGGGGGTTCGGGATGTCGTGGTAGGCGACGCCGCCGATCGTCGCGGTGCCCGCGGTCGGGCGGATCAGGCCCAGCAGCATTCGCAGCGTGGTGGTTTTGCCGGCCCCGTTCGGCCCGAGAAAGCCGGTGATGCGTCCGGGTTCGACCGCGAAGTCGAGCTCCTCCACCGCCGTGAAGTCACCGAACCGCTTGGTGAGGTCGCGTACCTCGATGCGGGCGCCCGATGCCGGCCTGGGCGTCATGAGATGTCCCCGTTGATGTGCATGCCTCGATCAAACCAGCGCCGGTCCTCCGGCGGATCCGACGGGAGGGTGATTCGGGGCCCGGTTCAGGGTGCGGTCAGGGTCATACCCCAGACGGAGAGCGGGTATGCCGCTGAAGCGGCCGGTCCGCCGGCCGTCCTTAGGATGGTCGGCCTAATGGAAGGCCTGGTATGACCGAGTGGCTACTCGTGCTCGCCGCAGTCGCGCTCACGGCCGGCACCGCCCTCTTCGTCACCGCGGAGTTCTCGCTCGTCGCCCTGGACCGCCCGACGGTGCAGCAGGCCGTCGACGACGGTGACCAGCGGGCCGCGACCGTGCTCCGGTCGCTGCGGCAGCTGTCGACCCAGCTGTCGGCGGCTCAGGTCGGTATCACGCTGACGACGCTCATCGTGGGCTACCTCGCCGAGCCGTCGATCGGGCGGCTCCTGTATGCGCCGCTCACCGCCGTGGGGCTCTCCGACTCCATGGCCACGTCGGTCGCTACCACCCTGGCGTTGTTCCTCATCACGGTCTTCTCGATGGTCTTCGGCGAGCTGATGTCGCAGTTCCTCGGAATCAGCGCGCCGCTGGCCGCGGCGAAGGTCGTTGCCGGACCGGTCCGCGCCTTCGCCGTCATCGCCCGGCCGCTCATCGCCGTGCTCAACGGGTCGGCCAACGCCGCACTGCGCGCGATGGGCATCACCCCCCAGGAGGAGCTGTCCAGCGCGCGCACTCCCCAGGAGCTGGCCAGCCTGGTCCGGCGGTCGGCCGAGATCGGGACCATCGAGGCCGGCACGGCGCGGATGCTCACTCGGTCGCTCGACTTCGGCGAGCGGACCGCTGCCGACGTCATGACTCCCAGGGTCCGATGCACGGGCATCGAGCGGACCGCCAGGGCCGAGGACGTGATCCGGTTGGCGCGGCAGACCGGGCACTCCCGCTTCCCGGTCATTGGCGACGACTGGGACGACATCGACGGGCTGGTGCACGTCAAGAAGGCCATCGCTGTCCCGCACGACCGCCGCCCCGATGTCCCGGTCAGCGCGCTGATGGTGGCGTCGATCATGGTCCCGGAGACCATCCGGCTCGATCCGCTCCTCCTGCAGCTGCGCGCCGCCGGCCTGCAGATGGCGGTCGTCGTGGACGAGTACGGCGGCACATCGGGAGTGGTGACCCTGGAGGACGTCGTCGAGGAGATCGTCGGCGAGGTCAGCGACGAACACGACCGGTCGCAGGCGGACTGGAACCAGATGGCCGACGGGTCCTGGCTGCTGCCGGGGCTGTGGCGGCCTGACCAGGTGCGCGACCACCTGGGCGCCCTTGTCCCGGACGGTCCCACGTACGAGACGGTCGGCGGCTTCGTCATGGCGGTGCTGGGCCGCATCCCCGTCGTCGGTGATGAGATCTCCCTACGCGGCTGGGTCGTCCGCGTCGCGCGGATGGACGGGCGCCGGGTCGACCGGCTGCGCTTCATCCCGGTACGCGACGAGTCACCGACCGCAGACGACGGTTCCGACGGAGTCTCCGGGGTCGAGGCGTGAGCCACACGCTCGCCCTCTGGATCTCCGTGTTCCTCCTCCTGGGGAACGCCTTCTTCGTCGGTGCCGAGTTTGCGGCCATGGCGGCGCGGCGCTCCACCCTGGAGCCGTTGGCCGCCGCGGGTAGCACGCGCGCCCGCATGGTTCTCGACGCACTGGAGCGCCTGGGCTCGATGCTCGCGACGGCCCAGCTCGGGATCACGGTCTGCTCGGTCGGGCTCGGCGCGCTGGCCGAGGCCGCGCTGCACGAGATGCTCGAGGACGTTTTCCACGCCTGGCATCTCGACCAGTGGCTCAGCGACGCCTGGCTCGGACCGATCTCGCTCTTCGTCGCACTCAACATCGTCGTCTACTTCCACGTCGTCGTGGGCGAGATGATCCCGAAGAACCTCGCGATCGCCGGGCCGGACCGGGCCGCCCTCGTCCTCGTTCCGCCACTTCTCTTCGTGTCCCGCGCCTTGGGCGCGGTGGTCCGGGTCATGGAGTGGATCGCGAAGGGGTTGGTACGTCTGGTGTTTCGCATCGAGCCCAAGGACGAGATCACCAGCGCGTTCACTGCCGACGAGGTCGCCCACATCGTCGCCGAAAGTCACGCTGAGGGACTCCTGGAAGAGGAGCGGGAGGGCCTGGTCCGGTCCGCCCTCGACTTCAGCGACAAGGTCGCGTCGCAGGTGGCCGTCCCCGTGGACGACCTGGTCACGGTTTCGGTCGGCGCCACGCCAGCGGAGATCGAGAAGCTCGTGGCGCGGCACGGCTTTTCCCGGTACCCGGTGCGGACCGTCGACGGCGAGGTGACGGGGTATCTCCACCTCAAGGACATCCTGTATGCGGACGACGAGCGGCAGATGCAGCCAGTCCCGCTGAAGCGGGTGCGTCGGCTCGCCACTGTCAGCCGCAACGACGACGTCGACGACGTCCTCGGGACGATGCAGCGGACCGGCGCCCATCTCGCCCGGGTGGTCGACGGCGACGGGTCGGTCAGCGGCGTGGTCTTTCTCGAGGACGTCCTCGAAGAGCTGGTCGGCGAGGTGTCGGACGCGACCCAGCGGTGACATCATCCTCGGGGAGGGTGCCAGTCGCCCGTAGAGCCACAGGGGACTCATGGTCGGCAACGGCGGCTACCGGATCGGCGACGTCGCCAACGGGTACGTCCTCACCGAGCAGGGCTGTAAACCGATACCGCCTGACGGCGCGCTTCAGCGCCGCCGTACCGGATCGGTGACGTCGGCAACGGATACGTCCTCACCGAGCAGGGCTGGCAGCCGCTCGGCGCCGGTGGGAGCGCACCTGCTTACGTCAACCGACCGGCACACGGGAGCGGGCCGGTGCAACCTGCGTACCAGCCGGCGCCCGGTTCCAGAAGCCGGAAGGGTCTGTGGATCGTCCTGGCCGTGGTCGCGGTTCTCGTCGTGGGGCTCGTCAGCTCGCTGGCGCTCGTGCTCTCCAACGTGAGGCGCAGCGGCGGTGTCTCGGCACCGATCGTGACCTCGACGACGGCGAGCCCCTCGCGCTCGTCGTCGGCGGCACCCTCGTCGAAGGGCGCCTCGACATCCGCTGCCTGCGCAAGGAAAGACCTTCGCGTTCGGCGACACGGCATCGGTCACGCTCGACGGGGCGCCCGCGGCGGAGCTCACGGTCGGAGTTCCCAAAGAGTTCACGTCGACGAACCAGTTCGACAAGGCGGAGAAAGGCCGCTTCGTCTACGTTCCCGTCACGCTGAAGGCGACCGGCAAGGACAAGGTGTCGATCAATCCGTTCGACTTCGAGATCCTGTTACCGGACGGCCAGCACCTGGACGTGGCCTTCGTCGCCGGCCTTCCCAAGGACGCGCCTGCGGACCTCGACGCTGCCGACGTCAACCCGGGGGAGGCGATCACCGGCTCCGTCCCGTTCGACGTTCCCGTCGGCACGCCACTCAAGGTGGCCTATTCACCCGAGCTGGAGATCCTCGGAACCTGGCAGTGAGCTGCCGCGGCCGAGCGCGGCGACTCCTCGGGGCGGGTCCTCTGCCGCCGCCTGGAGCTGCCGAAGCGCTGAGTCAAAGACGGCGGCGATCGGACGGGCGTCGGGCCAGCGATCATTGTCCGCGACGACGGTGACGGACAGCCTGCCCGCATACGAGAAGGCGGTGAACGCAACCGTGACGTTGCCGGCGATCGGGCTGAGAGGCACGACGTCGGTGATCGGGACACTGAGGAGGCTCAGCTCGTATGCCGGCCCGTGCACGTTGGTGAGGAAGGTGTTCACGAGACGTTGACGGCGGATGAATCGGTGGAAGAGGCCCAGGTGCATGAGCAGCCGAAGTACCGGAGCGACCGACGCCGTGGGGACATGACGGCCGCGTCCCTTCCGCGTCGTTGCCGCGGTGCTCTCGAGCCGCTCCAGCAAGGGTCCAGTGCAGGGAACCCGTACCGGCATGGCTCCGACGTCATTCCCGAGGGCCGTGGCTGTGGTTGAGACCCGGCGGGAGACCGGCACGGACACCACGAGGGCGCTGACGTTCTCGCCGTCCTCAGCCAGTACGGTCCAGAGCGCCTCGGCCGCGGCGGTCAGCAGGATGTCGTTGACCGTCGCGTGGTGCCGATGGGCCTTCGTGGCCAGGCGGCTCAGATCGGCGCGCACGACGGCGACCTGGCGCTGCGGACCGATCGGCCGATTGAGCGAGCAGTGCACCGGCCGGTGCCACGCCGGGCTGGCGGCGAGCTGACGCCGTGATCGGACGGGCGCTCGGCCCTTCGCCTTCGGAGCCATCGCTGGAAGAACCCGCGTGGTAGGCCTGGGAGCGTCGTCGGCGATCTGAGCCAGGACGGCGAGGCCGCCGATGCCGTCGGCGACGGCGTGGTGCACGACGACGACGAGGGCGTCCCGACCACGGGCAAGACCGGACACGTGGATTGCCCGCCAGAGCGGCCGGTCTCGGGGTAGCGGCCGGGTCGACTCGGTCGCCGCGAGATGGAGCAGGGCGTCCTCGTCCCCGGGCGCCGGACACGTCGCCCGCTGCAGATGCCGGGAAGTGGCGAAGTGCGGGTCCGCGGCCCAGACCAGACGCCTCGGGCGGTGTGACGAGCGGACGACTCGCTGTCGAAGACGAGGCACGGCCGACATTCGTCTGCCGAGCGCCTCCTCCACGTCGGCCGGGTCGATCGCACCGGCCAGTTCGAGAACCGCACTGATGTGCATCAGGGCCTCAGGGCTCTCGCACCGCAGCTGCCCAGCGTCAGCGGCGCTCACCCGCTGAGCCGCTGGCGCAACGGGCTCGGCCGCGATCGAGCCGGTCGGCTGAACTCGCGGGACGGCGTCCATGGCTCTCCTCGAACCCCCGGGGACGGTTCCTTCAGCACCAGTGTTCGCCCCGTCGGCAATCAGCACCTGGACCAAGGTCCCCCGAAGTCAGAACCCGACGGTGCGATGGTGCTGGACGTTGCGATGGTGCAGGGCGAGGGCGACCAAGCCCAGAGCACTGAGGGCGGGGAGCATCAGCAGTCCAACCCGCAGATCAGCCACCTGCGCCAGGATCCCCGTGGCGAGCGGCCCGGCGATCTGGCCGATGGCGGCAACCGCGAGCACCTGTCCCATGGCGGCGTCGGCGGAGATGGAGCTGGCCTGCACGTGCAGCGACGACGTGAGCGGAAAGGTCGCGCCCATCCCGATGCCCGTGACGACGATGCCGGCGATCCCCAGCACCGGCCCGTGGGCGATGAGGAGCAGCGGCGCTCCGACAACAGCAAGTAAGAGGGCGGAGACCAGGAGCGGCTCCGCGGCTATCCGCCGAGCCAGCCGGCTGAGCAGAAGCCGGCCGGCCAGGGCGGCGGCGTAGAGCACGCTCGACATCGCCACGGCGAGGTCGCGACCGAGGCCGACCTCGTCGTCCAGGAAGCTGGCCAGCCAGAAGCTCAGACAGAACTCCAGAGCGACGACCGCGACGACGACGACCAGCATCGGTTGCCGCCAGCGGCCGTTCGTGACGGCGGCCGCCGGGGCACGTTCGCGCTGCTCCGGGAACGGAACCACGAGCACGAGGACGGCCGTCGCGGCGACGACGACCGACGTGACGGCAAAGGCGGCGCGCCACGACAGGGCCGTCGCGGCAAGCCCACCGATGAGCACGGGAGTCAGGATCCCGGCCAGGCTGACGCAGACCTCGCCCTCGCTCATCGCCACCGTCCGGCGCTCCTGGTGCAGGTCGGCGAGGAGCGCCCAGAGCCGGATCAGAGCGGTCGTCCCGCAGAGGCTGAGAACGAAGGCGGCGAGGATTGTGACGTAGGCCGAAGGCCCGTAGCCGATGCCGAGGCCGGCCAGGGCGGCCATTCCCAGACCGGTTGCGATGGCTCGTCTCCGCGACATCGCCCTGCTCACCGCCGCCGCCAGCAGACCGGCGATGCCGCCACCGACGGCGAAGGCCACCTGGTGTGCCGACGCCGCCAGGTAGGAAAGACCTTCGGCTGCCCGGAGATAGGGCAGCGCCGGCCCGAGCACCGCATTGAGCAGCCCGAAACCGAACAGGCAGGCGAAGGCGATCCAGGTGGCGGTGTCCCGCCGGTATCGCGGCGCCGGGGCGGGAGCAGGCATCCGCTCGACTCCGTCCTGATCGACTGCCTGGTCAGGTCGACGGCTTGTCGGACGTCCTGAGCGCCCCGACCTACGCCGCCTGGTCAAGCGGAGCGACATTGACGCTATAGCGTCGACTTCGCTCCACTCGGGCACTGGCGGCGGCGCCACGCGAGACGCGGCGGATGCGTGGCAGGGACTCTCGGTGTGGTGCCCCGGCAGAATTCGAATGCACCCGGGCACACTGCACGTTGGACGATGCGCCACGAGACCTATGCGTCTGGTCGGAGCACCGTTTCTGTACGGAGCGCAGCCCCAGCCTCCCTATTGCACGCTTGTTGCATGACAGGGCCATGGCAACGGTCCCCGGGCTCGACGACGGCGACTCTGGCGGCGATATCGATCTCTCGATCGAGCGCATTCGCTCCAGGCTCAAGAAATGCCTGCGGAAACGGCCAGCAGCCCGCTTTCCGCGCCGCGTGGCACTACCGGTATGTGGTGCTCGGCCGCCCCCCGAATTGCGGTCTGCACCTCGGCAGCGTCTCCCGGACGGACAAACCGCAATAGGGATTCCTGCCGTTGGGTCGCGTGACCAATCGAAGCGATAGTTCTCGCACGTCACGGGATCGACGCGTACGGCGTCGCGCCTATCCTCGCAGTGAGCTGCTCAAGCGCATTCTCCATGTGGCCAACTAGCCCGGGGGGCTCTACTGGTCGTTGCAACACCTGAACAGGGTTGACATGGGGCTTGGGCGTTGCCTCATACGGCAGCGGGCTTCGCTGCGGCTACTACGAGCAGCTCGCAGGGGGCGACGAAGCCGTCAGGTCCTTCGAACTCCGTCAAAGCGTCAGTGATCTCCTGCCACACGGCGGCCTGGGCATCAGCGCCCAGCCCGGCAAGCATCTGGTGCAGCGCCCCGAATGACTCACGCTCGAAGCGCACGCATTCCGCCGCCGACGCCAATTGCAATGGCGCCGGAAGTGCGCGGACCTCGACATCGGCGAAGCCCGCTGCCTCGAGCTCGTGCCTCAGCACGTCCGGCGTGCCGAGGCTGAACGGGCCGGGCTGACCCGGTAGCGGAGGGGGAAGCTGCGCCGCACGCCGGATGATCGACACGGGCACCGAGAAGAACCGGTTCGCCTCCGGGGTGGAGTAGACG
>JBKPKI010000133.1:0-8318 GCA_046731055.1 Actinomycetota bacterium
ACTGCCTTCGCCAAGCGCTACCCCAGCCAGCTCTCCGGCGGGCAGCAGCAGCGCGTCGGCGTCGCCCGCGCGCTCGCGGCCGACCCGCCGGTCATGCTCATGGACGAGCCGTTCTCCGCGGTCGACCCCATCGTCCGCGAACAGCTCCAGGACGAGTTCCTCCGCCTCCAGGGCGAGCTCGGCAAGACCATCGTCTTCGTGACCCACGACATCGACGAGGCGATCAAGCTCGGTGACCAGGTCGCGGTCCTCCGCGTGGGCGGCAAGCTCGCGCAGGTGGCAGATCCGGCATACCTGCTGTCGCACCCGACCGATGACTTCGTGGCCGGCTTCGTCGGCCGCGACCGCGGCTACCGCGCGCTGGGCTTCCACGAGACCCCGGACCTTGAGCTCACCACCGAGCCCACCGTCGGCCTCGGCGCCACTCCTGACGAGGCCCGCACCGCGACCGGCGACGGCTGGCTGCTCGTCGTCGACGGCAACCGAAAGCCGCTCGGCTGGGTCGAGCCCCACCGTCTCGGCCGCAACATCGACCGCGGGATGCTCGACCGTGGCGGCACCGTCGCCCGACTCCACGGCCCGCTTCGGGGGGTCCTCGACGCCGCGCTCTCGTCCCCGTCGCGCCGCGGTGTTCTCGTCGACGACGACGGTGCCCTGGCCGGTACCGTCCTCGCCGACCAGGTCCTGTCGGCCATCGAGCGTCTCGAGCGCCCGGACGACGCCGACGAGGCCCGCTACGACCGGCAGGACGCCTCGTGAGCTGGGTCGCCGACCATCTCGGCGACATCCTCTGGTACGCCGGTCAGCACACGCTCCTGGCTGGCATCCCCCTCATCGTCGGGCTCCTGCTTGCTCTGCCGCTCGGCTGGTTGGCCCGGCGCTATGCGCGGCTCCACGGCGTCATCATCGCCGGCAGCGGACTGCTCTTCACGATCCCCAGCCTGGCCCTGTTCATCCTCATGCCGCTGATCCTCGGCACCCGGATTCTTGACACCCTTAACGTCTACGTCGCAATGACCCTCTACACGCTGGCCCTGTTGGTCCGCACGGTCGCCGAAGGTCTCGGTGCCGTACCCGACTCGACGCGGCAGGCCGCCACGGCGATGGGGTTCACCGGTATGCGTCGGCTGCTGCGGGTCGACCTCCCGCTGGCCATCCCGGTCATCGCCGCGGGGCTACGGGTGGCCGCGGTCAGCAACGTCAGCATCGTCAGCGTCGCGTCGCTGGTCGGGTTCCCGCAGCTCGGCTACTACCTCACCGACGGCTACCAGCGGACGTTCCCGACCGAGATAGCCGTGGGCATCGTTGGCTGCGTCCTGCTCGCCCTCATCTTTGACTCGGTGATCCGGGCCGGAGCGTGGGCCGTCACGCCGTGGCAGCGGGTGGCGAGGTGACCACGTGCTGATCAACATCGGCGGCTGGCTGACCGACCCCACCCACTGGACCGGCCCGAACGGGATCCCGACTCGGGTTCTCGAGCACCTTCTCTACGCCGGGATAAGCCTGCTCTTCTCGGCGGTCATCGCCATCCCGCTCGGCATCGTGGTGGGCCATTCCGGGCGGGCTAAGTGGACGATCTCGATCGCGAACTCGCTCCGTGCCGTCCCGAGCCTCGGCCTGCTGTTCGCCGTGGCGCTGTGGCTCGGTCCGAAGATCACAAGCAGCCTGGCCTACGTCATCCCGAGCGTCATCGTCCTCGTCCTGCTCGCAGTCCCTCCGATACTGTCCGGCACCTACGCCGGCATTCAGGGCGTCGACCCGGCTGCTCGCGACGCGGCCCAGGGCATGGGTATGCGTGGCGGCGAGGTGCTGCGCAAGGTTGAGTTGCCCTGCGCCCTGCCGCTCTTGCTGTCCGGCATCCGCGGCGCGACGCTCCAGGTCATCGCTACCGCGACCATTGCGGCGTCGATCAGCCTCGGGGGCCTCGGGCGGTACGTCATCGACGGCCTCAGCGTCAGTGACTACGCGGAGATGGCCAGCGGCGCGATCCTCGTCGCCCTGCTCGCGATGGCGATGGACGGCATCCTCGCGCTGGTCCAGCGCACCGCAGTCTCCCCGGGTCTCTCCGGGAAGTTCAGGAACACCGGGGCCAATCGCCCGGTTGTCTCGACCACGGCCCGGGGCGACGCTCCGGAAACCGCCTCTCCCACCGACCGTGCCGACGACCAGAGAGAAGCACTCGTATGAAGCGCAGGATCCTCCTGACCGGGGCGACCGCCGTCGCCGCGCTCGCGCTCGCCGCCTGCGGCGCGAACAACAACCCCACCGCACCACCCGCAGGAGGTGGTGGCGGCAGCACCGGCTCGGCTGGTGGTGGCGGCAGCATCACGGTCGGCTCGGCCGACTTCTCTGAGTCCCAGGTGCTCGGCGAGATCTATGCCGGTGCCATCAAGGCCAAGGGCGTCTCGGTCGCGTCCAAGCCGAACATCGGCAGCCGCGACGTCTACATCAAGGCGCTCCAGGACGGCTCCATCGACATCGTCCCGGAGTACACCGGGTCGCTGTTGACCTTCCTGAAGGGCACCGCCCCATCGCAGGAACCGGACGCCGTCTATACCGCGCTGAAGTCGACTCTGCCGGCCGACCTGGTCGTCCTCGACAAGTCGACCGCCGAGGACAAGAACTCCATGGTGGTGACCAAGGACACCCAGGCGAAGTACTCGCTGAAGTCGATCGCCGACCTGGCCGCCCACCAGGCCGACATCACGGTGGCTGCGCCGCCGGAGTTCCAGACCCGCCAACAGGGGCTGGTCGGGCTCAAGTCGGAGTACAGCTTCACGCCGGCCAACTTCCTGCCGCTGAAGGGCGCCGCGATCGTCAATGCGCTCAAGAACGGCCAGGCCCAGGCGGCGAACATCTTCAGCACCGACCCGTCGATCTCGTCAAACGGGTTTGTCACGCTAGACGACCCGAAGCTGCTGTTCGGCTCCGACAACGTCGTCCCGCTGATGCGCAAGGACAAGGTCAACGACACCATCACCGCGGCCCTCAACGCCGTCTCGGCCAAGATCGACACGGCCACGCTGACCGACCTGGTCAAGCAGGTCGACGTGGACAAGAAGGACGCGTCGGCGGTGGCCAAGGACTTCCTGTCCAAGAACGGCCTCGGCTGACCGTCGAGAGGTGACGTACCGCATACCTGCAGTGCTTGAATCGCGGGTATGCGGTACGCCGTCACCGGTGCCACCGGTTTCGTCGGTGGCGCACTGGTGCGACTGCTGCGGGCCAACGGGCACGACGTCCTCGCCCTCGTGCGAAGTCCGGCGCGCGCCACGGCGCTCGCGGCTGCGGGAGTGACCCTGGTCGAGGGCGACCTCGACGACGCGACCGCCCTCGACCGGCTCGGCGCCGGCGCCGACGGTCTGTTCCACGTCGCCGGCTGGTACAAGCTCGGCGACGCCCGTCCCGAGGACGGCTGGCGGGTCAACGTCGACGGCACGGCCAACGTCCTCGCCGCCGCCCGCCGCAGCGGCGTGCCCAAGGTGGTCTACACCAGCACCCTGGCCGTCAACTCCGACACCCACGGCCGAGTCGTCGACGAGAGCTACCAGTTCACCGGGCGCCATCTCTCCGTCTACGACGAGACCAAGGCTCGGGCGCACGACGTGGCCACCGAAGCGGCCCGAGACGGAGTGCCCGTGGTGATCGTGCAACCCGGACTGGTCTACGGGCCGGGCGACACCTCCCAGACCGGAACCCTGGTCGCCGCGGTACTGGCCGGCCGCCGGCCAACGGTGCCGGCCGGCGGTGCGGTGTGCTGGGGGTACGTCGACGACATCGCCCGCGGGCACCTGCTGGCCATGGAGCAGGGGACCCCTGGCGAGTCGTACTTCCTCGCCGGAGAACCCTGTGCGCTGGCCGATGGACTGCGGCTGCTCGCCGAGCTCGCAGGAAAGCCGGGTCCGATCGTGCTTCCAGCGAGTGTGGTCAGGGTCGCCGGAGCGGCCGTCGGGGTCGTCGAACGGGTCATCCGGCTGCCAGCCGGGTACTCGTCCGAAGCCATGCGCGCCAGCCTGGCGACCTACCTCGGCAACCCGGCCAAGGCATACCGCGAGCTGGGGTGGACCTCGCGTCCACTGCGCCAGGGGTTGAGCGAGCTCGTCACTGCCGGGTGAGAGTCTCACCGTCGTGAGCGACTGGGTCCTGCACGTGGACCTCGACCAGTTCGTGGCCGCGGTGGAGGTGCTGCGGGATCCGTCGCTCGCCGGTAAACCGGTTGTGGTCGGCGGCCGAGGCGATCCGACCCAGCGCGGGGTCGTCTCGACCGCGTCGTACGAGGCCCGCGCCTTCGGAGTCGGCTCCGGTATGCCACTGCGCACCGCCGCGCGCAAGGCGCCGGACGCGATCTTCCTGCCGGTCGACGGCCCGCTCTACACCGAGGCGTCCGAAGGCGTCATGACGGTGCTGCGCTCGTTCGGACCGACCGACGGCGCCGTGGTCGAGGTGCTCGGGTGGGACGAGGCGTTCGTCGGCGTCACGACCGACGACCCCGAAGCGCTGGCGCGGAGGATCCAGGCCGCCGTGCTAGAGCAGACCCGGCTGCACTGCTCCATCGGGATCGGCCCGACCAAGGTGATGGCCAAGACGGCGACGGGATTTGGCAAGCCACAGGGCGTCTTCACGATCACCACCGACTCCTGGTACGAGATCATGGGTGCCCGCCCGACTCAGGCGCTATGGGGCGTGGGCACGAAGACTGCGGCCAAGCTCCGGGAGCTGGGCATCGAGACGGTCTCGCAGCTGGCTCTGTCCGACCCCGAACCCCTCGTCGCCCGGCTCGGTCCGACCATGGGTCCGTGGTACCGGCGTATCGCCCGCGGCGGGGACCGGTCAGCGGTGACCGCGACCCCGTGGGTTGCCCGAGGGCATGGGCGAGAGACGACGTTCCAGGCCAACCTGCGCGACTGGGACGTCGTCGTCGAAGAGGTCCGCGCACTCGCGGGCCGGGTCCTCGGCGACATCGTGGCCGAAGGCCGACCGGCGATCCGGGTGGGACTCAAGGTCCGGTACGCGCCGTTCACCACGCATACCGCCTCAGCTCCGCTGCCGTCCCCGACCTTCGACCTGCCGGTCATCGCTGACGCCGCCGTGGCGCTGCTCAGCCGGTTCGACGAGCGACGGTCGGTCCGGCTACTCGGCGTGCGCCTCGAGATGGAGCCACCCGACGGCGGTTATCTCCGTTGACCCTCGGGGTCAAGATGAGGCGCAAAGACGCGGCCGTTTCACCCCCGCGCGAGAGCCGGGGTGCCCGGCGTCTCCAGCCGCACCGCCGCCAGGAGCATCTGGGCAACGTCGACGACCTGGACGTCCTCGCGGGCGGTGCCGTCGGCCTGCGCGGCGTTCAGGCCGTCGGAGAGCATGACCTTGCAGAACGGGCACCCGATGGCGATCCGGTCCGCACCCGTGGCGACGGCCTCCTCTGTGCGGTTGGCGTTGATTCGGGTGCCGAGCTGCTCCTCCATCCACATGCGTGCGCCGCCGGCGCCGCAGCAGAACGACTTCTCCCGGGAGCGCGGCATCTCGCGGAGCTCGACGCCGGGGAGGGATCCGAGCAGCTCGCGCGGTGGCGCGTACACGCCGTTGTGCCGGCCGAGGTAGCACGGGTCGTGGTAGGTCACCGTGGGAGCCGTCGACGCGGCGCCGTTCGACGACGCGTCACCTGGGCGTGACACCGGGATCAGCCGCTTCTCGCGGACCAACCGGTTCAGCAGCTGGGTGTGGTGGACAACCTCGTACCGGCCGCCGACCTGCGGGTACTCGTTGCGCAGCGTGTTGAAGCAATGCGCGCAGGTGACGACGATCTTCGTCGCGCCGGCCTCGTTGAGGACCTCGACGTTCTGCTGGGCGAGCATCTGGAACAGGAACTCGTTCCCGGCCCGCCGGGCCGGGTCGCCGGTGCAGGACTCGCCGTCGCCGAGGACGGCGAACGACACGCCCGCGGTGTGCAGCAGCTCGGCCACCGCGCGCGTGGTCCGCTTGGCTCGGTCCTCCAGCGCTCCGGCGCAGCCGACCCAGAACAGGTAGTCGACCTCGCTCAAGGACTCCACGTCGACCCCGACGACCGGCACGTCGAAGGGCAGGTCCTTGGCCCAGTCCAGCCGCATCCGCGGCACCATGCCCCACGGGTTGGCGTTCTTCTCCAGGTTCTTGAACAGCCCGTTCAGCTCCGCCGGAAAGGCCGACTCGATGAGCACCTGATAGCGGCGCATGTCGACGATCTCGTCGACGTGCTCGATGTCGACCGGGCACTGCTCCACGCACGCGCCGCAGGTGACGCACGACCACAGCACGTCTTCGTCGATGACCGCGTCCGGGCCTAGCGGCCGGTATGCGCTCAGCGGCGCCTCGGGTGCATACCCCGTCGATCCGACGAGGGAGCCGACCTCGGCCGCCGCGCGGGACTCCTCGCTGACCTCGTCGCGGTTCTCGTCGGTCGCCAGCAGCCACGGCGCCTTGGCGAAGGCGTGGTCGCGCAGACCCATCACGAGCAGCTTCGGGGAGAGCGGCTTGTCGGTGTTCCAGGCCGGACACTGCGACTGGCAGCGCCCACATTCCGTGCACGTGCTGAAGTCGAGCAGGCCCTTCCAGGTGAAGTCCTCGACCTTGCCGACCCCGAGGGCAGCGTCCTCGTCGAGATCGTCGATCTGCTCGAAGTCGATCGGCTGGCCGCCCACGTTGATCGGCTGCAACGCACCCAGCGAAGTCCGCCCGTCGGCGTGCCGCTTCGCCCAGATGTTGACGAACGCCAGGAACCGGTGCCACGCCACCCCCATCGTCGGGGTCAGCGAGATGGTGATCATCCAGGCGAACGAGATGAGGATCTTCACCGCCGCGACGGCGACGATCCACGTCTCCAGCGACTCCACCGACAGCCCGGAGAACAGCGAACCGATCCACGCCGTCAGCGGGAAATGAACCCAGGTGTCCTGGCCGGTACCCAACCGGCCGGCCAACGCATACTCCAGCCCGCGCAGCAGGCCGATGCACACGGTGACGCCGAGGATGGTCAGCTCGACGTAGTACGCCTGCCACCACGTCGACCCGAAGAACCGCGACCGCCGCCCGCCGTCGCCGTCGGAACGCCGGGGGTGCCGCAGCTGCCGGATCACCATCAGCACGACGATCGCGACGAACCCGCCCACGCCGAAGATGTCGGTGATCCATTCGTAGGGAGGCCACGCCCCGATCAACGGCAGCGCGAACTCGGGGTCCACCAGCTGCCCGAAGGCGTTGACCAGCGTGAAGAACAGCACCCCGAACGCGATCATCGTGAACCAGTGCGCCACCGCCACCACCGGAAGCCGCGCCATCCGGGTATGGCCCAGGAACTCCCGGAACAGCGTCCCCCACCGGGCCGCCGGGTGGTCCGTGCGGGAGTCGGGCTGGCCCAGCGAGAACGTCCGCACGAACCGGTTGATGGCCTGGACGAACAGGGCCACCGCGGTCAGCGTCACTGCTCCACAGACCACGAGCGCGACGATCTGCAGGACGGTCATGATCGCGGAGTGTACGGGCCGATAATTCTCCGCTCGCCCTCATGTGACGCCCGCCATGACGAACGAAAGGGTATGCGTGAGGGCGGTTTCCGGTTTGGGCCCGAGGCGCAGGGCACCGAGCGGGTGGCGGCCGGCGTCGGCCTCTCCGCACCGAAGGCGTCCGAACCCCCGACGGGCACCGACATCAGCGCCGCGCTGAGCCAGATGGGGGAGATCTGGCCGGTCCTGGGCCGGCAGGTCGGGATCGTGGTGGGCGAGGACGTCGACGCGCAGACAGTTAAGACCCTGCAGGAGCTGCTGCGGGCCGACGGTGTCGTCCCGCTGATCGTGGCGCCGCACGGCGGTCAGGTCGGGGGCTCACCGCCCAGCGCACCTTCGCGACGGCGACCTCGGTGGAGCTGGACGCCGTTCTCGTCGCCGGCGAGGTGCCACCCGCCCCCGGCGCGCTGCCGACCGTCGACGCCAAGGCCGGCACGTCCGGCGGCGCAACCGACCCCCGCGTGGTCAAGCTGCTCAACGAGGCTTGGCGCCACGCCAAGCCGATCGGGGTGGTCGGCGACGGCGGGACAGCTCTCGAACCGTCCGACGTCGCAGCCGACGGCGCGGGCGTCGTCCAGGGCGACGCGGACGCCGTCGTGAGGAGCTCCTGGAGCTGCTCAGCCTCCACTGGGTGTGGGACCGGTTCGCTCCCGTCGCCAGCGCGGCGATCAGCGGCTGAACCCGCGGTGATCGCCGCCCGAGTGGAGCGAAGTTGCTGCTATCAGGTCAACTTTGCTCCACTCGGAGCGCCGGCATCGCCGCCAGCCATGTCCGGCCAGGTCG
>JBKPKI010000134.1:0-1853 GCA_046731055.1 Actinomycetota bacterium
GTTCGAGGCGGACGATCTCCTCGAGGTAGGGCTCCGGGTCCTCGTACCGCGTCCACAGCCCCTCGAGGTCGAGGACCGGAAGGCCGCCGAGCTTGCCGAGGGCGATCGCCGTCTGGGGTGACATGACCGAGTCCATCGGCGCGGCGATCACCGGGATCGCGAAGTGGTAGGCGTCGATCTGCCAGGAGACCGACACCTCCTCGGGGTCGCGGGTTCGCCGCGACGGCACCACCGCGATGTCGTCGAAGGAGTATGCGCGCCGGCCCCGCTTCCCGCGGCCGATCTCGATCTCGGTCATCGGGTGACGGCCCCTCTCGTGTGCACCGCGAGAGCCTATCCGGCGTTGTTCGCCCCAGCGGTGCTCCAGCGCTCCGTTGCCCGAGCGCTGGTGTCATGGTCCGCCCGCCTTGGATCGTTCGAGCGGAGCGAGATTGCTGCTATCACGTCAACTTCAGTCCACTCCACCGGTCCTGATTCGTTCGCCACCACTACTCGTCGAGCGAGAAGTCCTCGAGGACCAGGTCGAGGAAGTACCGGGGACTGTCCCCCCACTCGACGAGCTCCTCGGCGGTGGCGCGGGCAACCGCGCCCCACCAGGTGAAGGCCCGATTGACCACCTGGGTGACCATCGCCGACGAGAGCTCTCGCTCGATCTCGTCCGAACTCACCACGTCGGCCCAGACCGACGCATACGCCGCGACGACCTCGGGCCAGGCGAGCGAGGTGCGCTGGCTGATCCAGCCCCACGGCACGGCGAGGATCTCGAGCGCGTGTGCCCACTGGGCGTCCCCGAAGTCGAACAACCGCAGGCCGTCGTCGACCACGAAGACGTTGCCGGGATGGAGGTCTCCGTGCTGCAGCGAGACTGGCACCCGGCTGTCCAGGAGGACGGCCACGGCGTCGACGACAATCTGACGACCCGCGCGCAGCCGGTCGGCGGCGTCGGCGGAGAGGTGTGACGGATGGCCGGAGGGCAGGGCGGCCAGTCGCTCGGTCATCGTGTCGTACCGAGAGACGACGGTATGCGGCGAGCAGTCCGGGATGCCGGTGCGCCGGACGTCGGCCGAGTGATCCACGAGCCGGCGTTGCATCCGAGCCGCCGTGCGGAGCAGGGCCTGCCAGTCGGCGAGGGTGGACTCGCGAGAGTCGGCGAGGGTGCTGCCGCGGTCGCGAGTGACGATCCAGCCGCGCTCGGCGTTGACGGCGAACGGCTCGTCGACCTCGTCCGGTTCCAGTCGGGCGAGTGTCGCGTGAAGCGCTGGCTCGAAGGCGAGCGCCGGGCAGTTCGCCTTGAACCAGAGCAGTCCCGCGTCGGTGGGCACGACCAGCTGGGTCGACCACGGCCGCACCCTCGGCTGCGTGACGTCGCCGACGACTGCCGCGCCCGCGTCATTCACCCGCTCTCGGATCCACCGTTCCGCCTCGGTGCGCCAGGTCTCCGACGAGACGACCTCGCTGAACGGTGCGGCCGTCATCTCAGACGACCCGGCCGACGTGGACCCGCCAACTCCGGCCGGCCCGCCAGTGCGCGACTGCGGCCCGTTCCAGCGCGGAGCGCTGCGGCAGGTCCTCGAGCGGCCCCGTCGCGTTTCCGAAGACGAACTTGCGCACCGACGAGTCGCCGTCGTCGTCCTTCGCCGGCCCTATCCGGAACCGGCGCTGGAAGGCGGCGATGTTCGACGTCGACGGCAGGTACTCGAGCAGCTGAGGATCAAGCAGCCATGAGATGCAGTAGCGGACCCGAAGCCGGTGCTCCGGGAACCGCTTGCGCAGGACGGTCCGTCCCGCGCGCAGCGACTCGCGAACCGCGGCCGGGTCCAGCGGACCGCACTCCGGGATGTGGAGGTTGACGG
>JBKPKI010000135.1:0-9125 GCA_046731055.1 Actinomycetota bacterium
GTCGTGCTGGCGCCCGACCTGACCACCGAAGGTCGCTGGCCGCAGTGCGCAGCGCGCTGTGTCACCGAGACCCCGGTTCGGAGCATGTTGTGCATCCGCCTGCCGATGGGATCCACCGATCGAGCGGCGTTGAATCTTTGCGCGACCCAGCCGCGAACCTTCGACGATCTCGTCGTTGCGGTGGCGTCGATGTTCGCACCATTTGCCGGCTTGGCGGTCGAGACCACCGTCCATGCGCGGGACGTGGCGAGTCTCAGTGCGGCGTTGAGCAGCAGCGCCAGATCGGGACGGCCATCGGCATCCTGATGGCCCACGACAAGCTCACCGCCCTCGAGGCCTTCGAGGCGTTGCGGACGCCAGCAACCACCTCAACCGGAAAGTGCGCGACGTGGCCGCGGAGGTGGAACTGACGGGCATACTGCCGGAGGCCCCTTCCTAGCCGTCCAGGTAGCGATCCGCCGACCCAACGCGCTTCCGTCGGTGGAGGTTCGCCTGCAAGACCGGCTCAGGTCAGGAAGACGAGCTGTTGCGTCGCCCTGGTCATCGGTTCCATCGCCGTTCTACGCGGCGGTCGGCGGGTCGAGCGACTCGCGCAGGTTCGCCAGCAGCCGGACCAGGAGCCGAGACACCTGCATCTGAGAGACGCCGAGCTCACGACCGACTTCCTGCTGTGTGAGCTCGTCGACGAACCGCAACTTGACGAGCCGACGGTCCCGTGTGGACAACCGCTCGATCGCTCGGCGCAGGTCGATCGACTCCGCGAGCGACTCGAGCAGGTCGGTGTCCTCGTGCGCGAAGGACATGTCGTCCGCCGGTCGCGGCACGTCGTCGCCATCCAAGGGACTGCCGTGGAAGGCGTCCCCCGCCTGGCGGGCGTCGTCGACGAGGCAGACGTCGACGTCGAGGCACGAGGCGACCTCGGTTCGGGACGGCTCGCGACCCAGCTCCGCCCGCAGCTGCTCACCGGTGGCACGGACGTCGGCAACCCGATTCTGGAGCGACCGCGGCGGGCGGACCAGCCACGCCCGGTCGCGGAAGTATCGCTTGATCTCCCCAGAGATCGTCGGCGCCGCGAAGGCGACGAAGGGGGTCGCTACGGTCGGGTCCCAGCGGTCGATCGCCAGGCACAGGCCGACCATGGCGACCTGGTCGACATCCTCGTCCTCGACGCCTTTGTGGTGGTATCGGCGCGCGATCGCCAAGGCGAGAACGCGGTTGAGAACCACGGCCCGACTGCGGAGATCGGCCGCCTCACACGCCGACACCGCACCGCCGCGGGCGCCGGCGAGCAACGTGCGAGTCAGCTGCTCTCGGCGTTCTGACGCCGGAAAACGGCGGACCCATGTTTCGGGAGCCGGCGCAAGGGACATGGATACTCACGTTCTCGGGCAGTTGCCTGCTCGATCGGAGGGCGTCCGGTCACGTGGCTGAAACCGATATCGCCAGCAGAGCACAACGCAGTTCGCCCATCAATGCTTGGAGTGATATCACTTTGGGCACAAACCATGAAGCAGCAGGGCCAGTAGGGGGGCGGACGATGCCAGGCCGGGGTGACCGCGCCGATCGTCACCGCAGCGACGCATACGAGGTCGTCCCGGTCGACGACAGACTCGGCCTCGTCCTGCTCACCGCCGCCAGGGCCATGGGAACGCGCTACCGGAGTTCGCTTGCTCACCTGAAGCTCACCTACCCGCAGTTCCAGGTCATGTCCGTGCTGTGGGAGGACGGGTCGCACGTCGTCACCACGTTGGCCGACCGACTGGCCTTGGACGTCAGTACAATCTCGCCGCTGCTCAAGCGGCTGGAGGCGCGGGGGTTGGTGGAACGTCGCCGCGACCCGCACGACGAGCGACGGGTCGTCGTGAACCTCACCGAGAAGGGACTCGAGCTGCGCCGTGAGGAGGTCGGCGTCCTGGAGCGCGTCAGCGTGGCCATGCACCTCAGTGCGGCACAGGAGAAGGCGCTGGTCCGCCGGCTCAAGCGGCTGACCCGCTTCCTCGAGAGCTGACCGACTCGTCGGGACGACGCCCATCCGTCGGCGCGGACGGCGACGAACAGTCCCACGCAGGGGCGCATCTCGAAAGGACAGCGGCATGAACCAGACCAGTCGGCGAGGGTTTCTCGCCGCCAGCGGGACGGGCGTGGCGGCGATCGCGGTCGCTCCCGCCGTCGTCGGAGCCACCTCGGCCTCCGCTGCGCCCCCACCCGAGGGCGCCGTCGTCGCGTACATCAAGGACGCCGCCACCGGCACGGTGGCCGTCATGGCCGGCGAGCGCGAGGTTGTCGTGACCGACCAGGCCCTCGTCGCCAGTATCTCCCGTCACCTGCGCGGCTGACCGCGCCGGCACCGGCCGCAGCGCGGCGGCCGGTGTCCCCGAGCACGCCCTGCGAACCTGTGCGTCCAGCGACGTGGGGTCTCGCGCTGCCTTCACCTCCGCACCAACTCAGCACGAGAGGCACTGCCCATGTCATCGCACCGCGAGGCGCCGGAGATCTCCAAGGACCCCGTCGCCGACAACACCGACGTGTATGCGTTCGTCAGCCCGGACCGTCCGTCGACGGTCACGCTCATCGCCAACTTCATCCCGGGTGAGACCCCGTGGGGCGGCCCGAACTTCTACGAGTTCGGCGACGACGTCCTGTACGAGATCCACATCTCCAACCGGGGCGACGCCCAGGACGACGTGACCTACCAGTTCCGGTTCACGACGAAGGTCCGCAACCCGAACACGTTCCTCTACAACACCGGCCCGATCAACAACGTCGGCGACGCGACGTTCAACCGGCCGCAGACCTACTCGGTCACGCGGGTCACCAGGGGCGGGCAGTCCCAGGTCCTCGGTAGGGGCCTCACGGTCCCGCCGGTGAATGTCGGTCTGCGCAGCACCCCGAACTACGCGCACTTCACGGACCAGACCACGCACGCGCTGCCGGGTGGCCGGAAGGTCTTTGCCGGCCAGCGGTCGGACCCGTTCTGGGTGGACCTCGGCTCGGTTTTCGACCTGGCAGCGCTGCGGCCCTTCCAGAACCTGCACCTGATCCCGATGCCGGCGGCGAACGGCGTCAACGGCCTCCAAGGCCTCAACGTCCACACCATCGCGATCCAGGTACCGAAGACCGACCTCACCAGGGGCGGCAAGAACCCCACGGACGTCATGGACGCCGGCTCGGTGATCGGGGTGTACGCGTCGGCCAGCCGCCAGAAGACGAAGGTGTGGGACGACTCGCGGGGCCGGATGGGCGGCCACGGCCCCTGGCAGCAGGTGTCCCGCCTCGGCAACCCGCTGTTCAACGAGGTCATCGTCCCGATGTCCCGCAAGGACCGGTGGAACGCCGTCGACCCCGACAAGGACAGCCAGTTCGCCGCGTTGGTGGCCAAGCCCGAGCTGGCCCGACTCCTGCCGGTGCTCTACCCCGGTGTGTTTCCCCGGCTCGCCGCGTACCAGAAGGATCGGGCTGACCTGCTCGCCATTCTCCTCACCGGCATACCGGCCGGCGTCGTTCCCGGGTTCCAGAACTTCACCGGCCCGACCCAGGCCGACCTGCTGCGGCTGAACGTCGCGGTCCCACCCAGCGCCGACCCCAAGCCGCTCGGCCTGGTGGCCGGAGACCCAGCCGGCTTCCCCAACGGACGTCGGCTCATCGACGACGTGGTGACCATCGAGCTGCGGGCGGTGGCCGGGTTGACCATTCCTCTGGTCGACTCCTCGTTCACTCCGGACCAGGCGACGTCGGTGATCAGCGACGGCACCACCAACACGAACCTGCCGCTGCTCGCCCACTTCCCGTACGTGGCGGACCCGGCGGGCGGATTCCAGTCCAGGCCCGGCACGCCGGCGGCCTGATCCGGCATGAGATCCACCAAGGACGGCACGCTCAACCCGGAGCGCGCCGCCAACCTCGCCGAGAACCCGTATGCGGGTCAGGGCCCGGTCCTGCTCGACATCGGTGGGGACGTCGGCGCCGTGGTCCTCCACCTGCCGGCGGCCTGGGAGGGGGCCGAGGTCGAGTACCGCCACGCGGGCGTCGACCCGCACCATGACCACGGCCACGACCGCGACCATCGTCACCATCACCAACACGTGGCCGTCGTGGGCCGCCCGGCCGGCGCCCACATCGCCTACACCGCCGTTCTCCCCGAGCTGACCGCCGGTCGCTATGTCCTCACCCTGCCGGTCGACGGGCCGGAGCTGATCGTCGACGTCGACGGTGGCGCCGTGACCGAGCTCAGCTGGCCGCCGGACTGACGGCGAGTCGCCCGATCCGGCTGCCCCAGAACACCAAGGCCCCGACGATGAGGAAGGCGACGAGGATCACCAGGCAGTAGCCGGTGACCGCCGCATACCCCTTGTCGGGGTCGAGGAACGGGTAGGGCACCCAACCGTCCGTCGCGCCGCGGAGCAGAACGACGGCGAGCCACACCGCGGGGTAAAGCAGCACCACCCACAACCGGTCGAGCGGCAACCGCACGCGGTCCCGGAAGACGAGCCAGTCGACGATGCCGTAGACCGGCGTGACGACGTGCAGCACGACGTTGGTTCACGGAACCGGCACGCCGCCGGCTTCCTCGAGCGGGGCGAGCAGCGTCGCATACACGATCCCGACAATGACGATGTAGGTCGTGGCGGCGGCTCGGAGCAGCGAGCGGGTCGGTTCACCGAGGGCCGCCGGGGCCAAGGCGGACAGCAGGTAGACCAAGGTGAGGATCAGGTTCGACTGGATGGTGAAGAAGCCGAAGAAGTTGGCGGGGTTGATAGTGGTCCGTGACCCGACGTCGACGAGGGTTGCCACGACAGCCGCCAAGACGAGCACCGCAATGCCGCCACGCAGGACCCGAGCGACGAGGGGCGTCTGCGGCACGGTCCGATTAACCCCGGACCGACCCCGTCCGATGGAACCCCTGGATGACCAGTCATATAGCCCGATCGAGTCATCTTCGGTATGCCGCAGGTCAAGTCTGGTGAGGTCCGCGGTGGCCGGAGTCGCGACTGCCTAGGGTCGGAAGCATGGAAGGCGATCGGGGCGACCTGACAGACGAGGCCCTCCGTGAGGAGATCGAGCTCGTGGGTGAGCTCGTCGTCGCCGCCACCGCGTCGCCGGGCCGGATGGCCCAGTCGGAGGTGGACTCGGTCCTCGGCGTCCCCGCCGAGTGGCGCGCGCGTGATGGCGAGCCGCGGCGTCAGCCGACGGCGACCGGCAGCGGGTCGAACCCGTTGAACCCTGCTGTCGTGTAGCACGACGTGTAGGCGCCGGCGGACTGGAGCCGGACGATATCCCCCTCCGCGAGGGCGAGCGGCAGCTCGACCGGTGTCACCTGGTACAGCACGTCGGCGCTGTCGCAGGTCGGCCCGGCGAGAACGCACGGTCCGGTCGGTCCACCGTCCGCGCTGGTCTCGATGCGGTACCGGATCGCCTCGTCGAGGGTCTCGACCAATCCGGTGAAGACGCCGGCGTCGAGGTAGACCCACCGCGTGTTACCTCGGTGCGTCACTCCCACCACGGAGCTGACCAGGGCGCCCGCGTCGCCGACGACGGCCCGGCCGGGTTCGACGATGGTGCGCGGACGGTGGTCACCGAAGGACCGCCGGAGCTGGTCCTCGATGACCTCGGCGTATGCGGCGAGCTCCGGGACCTCTCCCTCGTGCCGGGCGGGAAACCCGCCACCCAGGTCCAGCAACCACGGAGCGATGCCGTGCCGGCGAAGGGTCTCGAAGACCGTTGCGGCAGCAGCGATCGGGTGGCGCCATGCGTTCGGATTGCGTTGCTGCGAGCCGACGTGGAAGCTCACGCCGGCCACGTCGAGACCGAGGTCGGCACCCAGCCGGAGGATGTCGACGGCTTGGCCCACCGAGCAGCCGTACTTGCGCGACAGCGGCCAGTCGGACCCGACGCCGGACGTGGCCAGCCGGCATACCACCGAGGTCCCCGGGGCAGTCTCGGCGACCTTGTGGACCTCCGGGACCGAGTCCACGACGAAGACACGGACGCCCAGCGCGGCCGCCTCGGCGATGTGGTCACGCCGCTTGACGGGGTTCGAGTAGACGAGGTCCTCCGGCGCGGCGCCCGCAGCGAGACAGGCCCTGACCTCGGCCGGGCTCGCGACGTCGAAGTTCGCGCCGGCGGCGACGACGGTCGCGAGGACGTCGGGGTGGGGGTTCGCCTTGACCGCGTAGTGGATCGCCATGCCGGAGAGGGCGTCGGCGAGCGCTTGCAGGCGCGCGGCCACGATCGTGGTCTCCAGCTCGAGGAAGGGAGTGACAGGCAGGTCCGGCGCAGCCGGACGCGGTGCCTGGGGCGCCGCGGCCACGCCGGCAGCGGCAGCGGACTCGGTGATCGTCATGGCGTCTCCTGATGCGAGCGACCCGTCGGGCGTGGCCGGCTACGCCATGAAAAGACTCCCCGAAGACCGGTCAGATACCAGATCCGCCGGTCGCCGGCCCGTCGACCATGGCGGAGTGGGTGGAAGGATGCGCCAATGCAGACGCAGCGGGGCGACGCGGTCACCACGGACGACGGCGGGCCGACCGCCGCGGCCGAGGAGCAGCAGGTCCGGAATCAGACGATCCAGCGGGCTCGGGCCACCACCGGGTCGTACTCGATCACCGTGCGCATCCACTCCGGTACCGACCCCGCCGTGGTCGGCCAGCTCGCTACCGCGGTCAGCGACGCCGGTGGGATCACCACGGCCCTCGACATCGTCGAGTCGCGGCACGACCGGCTGGTCATCGACCTGACGTGCTCCGCGGCCAACGGTGACCACGCCGGTGAAGTGGTCGACGCGATCCGCGCGGTCCCAGGCGTCACCGTCCACAAGGTCTCCGACCGCGTCTTCCTCATCCACCTCGGCGGCAAGATCAGCGTCGAGCCGACGGTGCCGTTGCGCAACCGCGACGACCTGTCGATGGCCTACACGCCGGGGGTCGGCCGGGTGAGCATGGCGATCGCCGAGAACCCGCAGGACGTCTCGCGTCTGACGGTCAAGGGCAACTCGGTCGCCGTGGTGACCGACGGCAGCGCCGTGCTCGGCCTCGGCAACATCGGGCCACGGGCGGCGATGCCGGTCATGGAGGGCAAGGCGGCGTTGTTCAAGCGGTTCGCCAACATCGACGCGTGGCCCATCTGTTTGGACACCCAGGAGGTGGACGAGATCGTCCGGACCGTCCAGCTCATCGCGCCCGGGTTCGGGGGAATCAACCTCGAGGACATCGCGGCACCGCGGTGCTTCGAGGTGGAGGCGCGCCTGCGCGAGCTGCTGGACATCCCGGTCTTCCACGACGACCAGCACGGCACCGCCATCGTTGTCCTCGCCGCGCTGCGAAATGCCTTGCGGTGCGTGGGAAAGCGCATCGAGGACATCCACATCGCCGTGAGCGGCGGCGGCGCCGCCGGCTCAGCGATCGTCTCGTTGCTGCTCGCCGCCGGCGCGCGCGACATCGTCGTCTGGGACCGGGAGGGCATCCTGAACCGGCACGACACGGCCCTCTCGCCGGCGAAGCACTCGCTGGCGGAACGCACCAATCCGCGTGACCTGACCGGCACGTTGCGCGACGCTGTGGACGGCGCGGACGTCTTCATCGGGGTGAGCGCTCCGAACGTCCTTGCCCCCGAGTGGATCGACGAAATGGCAGCACAACCCATCGTCTTCGCCCTGGCCAATCCCGACCCCGAGGTGGACATCGCCGAGGCCACCCGGCGCGCCGCGGTCGTCGCGTCCGGACGCTCGGACTACCCGAACCAGATCAACAACGTGCTGGCCTTCCCTGGAGTCTTCCGCGGCCTCCTCGACGCCCGCGCCGCGCACGTGACGACCGACATGTTGATCCGGGCGGCGGACGCTTTGGCGTCGGTGGTGACCGACGAGGAGCTCAACGCGAACTACATCGTCCCGAGCGTGTTCGCGCCCGACATCGTCAAGACGGTGGCCACGGCCATCGCGGCACGCGACTGACGCCGTTCGTAGCTCACCGAGCGCAAGAGGCTATACGGCACATCGTTACGGTTTTGTGATGTGTGCCTTTGCGTCTCGGGATTGGCTCCCTGACCTGCATAAAAACACCGGTGTAACTCCACGGAGGGCCTGATCAGGTAACGAATCGGATGCGGTGCCAACGGGTTTGGTGTGAGAGGTGTTCCTTGTGTGACGAATGAGCCCTAGGGTCGGGTGCGTCACGCCGCCCCGGTCGTGTCGTCGGGATGCGGGTCTGTCAAGGCGACACGCCGTTCGTGCTGAGAGGACCACCGTGCCTGACGCTTCCCGGCCCGCTCACCGTGTCGCGCGTGCGGGAATCACCGCTCTGGCCGGGCTCGGCCTGGTCGCCGGCATCGGTTTGCCCCTCTCCGCTGCGCACGCCGACCCCGTGTATCCGTCTGCGGACCAGGTGGCCGGCGCCAAGGCAGCCGCTGCGTCGGCCGCGGACCAAGTGGCCGCACTGGACCAACAGCTCGCGTCGTCCCGGGACCGCCTCGACAACCTGCAGCAGGCCGCCGGTAACGCCGCCGAGGAGGCCAACGGTGCGCAGCTTGCCCTCGAGCGCGCCGCCTCCGAGAGTGCCGACGCGCAGGCCAAGGCCGCCGAAGCCGAGGCGGCGGCCGATGACGCGGCCCTGGCCCTCTCCCGGTATGCGGCGGAGGTCTATCAGGGCGGAGGAGAGACGAACCAGCTCAGCATCTTCTTCGGCGACGGCGGGCCGCAGGAAGTCCTGGACAAGGCTTCGGGCGTCCAGGCCGTCGGAGCCGAACGCGCCCGGATGGCGCAGGATGCCGAGTCGGCTCGCCTCCTCGCGGCGAACCTCCGGCAGGCCGCGTCTGAGGCCGAGGCGCGCCGTGCCACCGCGGCAGCCGCCGCAACGGCGGCGGCTGACCGGGCCCGTCAGGCGGCCCGGGACGCGGAGACACAAACGGCCCAAATCGAACAACAGCAGCAGCAGATGACCACCCAGCTCGCCGCGCTTCAGAACACCTCCGTGCAGCTCGAGGAGCAACGGCAGGCGGGGATCGCCGCCGAGCAGCAGCGGCAGCGCGAGGAGGCGAACCGGCGGGCCGCCGAGGCGGCGGCAAAGGCCGCCGCCGAGAAGGCCGCGCGCGAGGCCGCGGAGCGGGCCGCCGCTGCGGCCGCGGCGGAAGCC
>JBKPKI010000136.1:0-8214 GCA_046731055.1 Actinomycetota bacterium
ACTGCGGGGTGAGGCCGCACTGTGACGCCGTGTTGACGACGAGGATCGCCTGCCCCTCGAAGTCGTGCAGGTCGGCCGGGCCGCCGCCCAGCGTGGTGACCGGGGCGTCGTAGAGCTCGGTGCTCACGAGGAACCCTCGGCCTCCGGGTCACCGGGCCCGGGGTCGAGCGGCGCCGACTCGCCGGTGCCCGGGTCGGCGTCCGCCGGCGGGGGCTGGTCGGTGCCCGGCGTCTCCGGCACCGGGAGTCCGCCGGTGAGGACGTCGTGGTGACCAGGTCGGCCGTCGTCGACGACCGGCGCGTCCGAGACCGGACTCTCGGTGCTGAGGAGATCATCGAGCAGGGGGCCGGCGATCCGGCGGAATGTCCGTCGAGGCCGCTGCCGGTCGAGGACGGCGACCTCGAGCTGGGTCGCCGTGAGGGTGCGCGCGGGCCCGCCGTTGGGGTCCTGAGCGAGGGTGTCGACGGCCAGTCGCAGCGCCTCGGCGAGCGTCAGACCCTCCTGCCACCGCTCGCGAAGCGACGACTCGGCCTGGACGCTCGCCCCGCCCATGACGACGAACCCGTGCTGGTCGGCGACCGACCCGTCGTAGGTCAGGCGGTAGATCTGGTCCTGCTCCGGCGTCTCACCGACCTCCGCCACCACGAGCTCGATCTCGTAGGGCTTCGGCTCCTGGGTGAACACCGTTCCGAGGGTTTGGGCATAGGCGTTGGCCAGCCCACGCGCACTGACGTCGCTGCGGTCGTACGAGTAGCCGCGCAGGTCCGCATACCGGATCCCGGCGACCCGAAGGTTCTCGAACTCGTAGTACATGCCCACGGCGGCGAAGGCGATGCGGTCGTAGATCTCGGAGATCTTGCGCAGGCTCTGTGGGTTCTCGGCCACGAACGCGATGCCCTTGTCGTAGGCGAGGACGACGACCGAGCGACCGCGGGCGATGCCTTTACGGGCATAGTCCGCCTTGTCCTTCATCAGCTGCTCGGGCGAGACGTAGAAGGGCATGCTCATCGCGCACCTCCCGGGTTCCCGCCGGGATTGCCTTGGCGGTCAGCGACGATCCGTTCGACCAGCTCGGACAGGCTGTCCTCCGAGACGAACCGAACGCCCTCCACGTCGACGACGGCGACGGTGGGCCAGATCCGGCGTCCGAGGTCGGGACCGCCCGTGGCCGAGTCGTCGTCGGCGGCGTCGTAGAGCGCCTCGAGCGCGACGCGGACGGCGACGTCGGCGTCGAGGCCAGGGCGCCACAGCTTCTTCATCGAACCACGGGCGAAGAGCGAACCGGACCCGACACCGTGGTGGTCGTGCTCGCGGTAGCAGCCGCCGGTGACGTCGTACGAGTAGATGCGCCCGCCGCGGTCGTCGACGTCGTAGCCGGCGAACAGGGGCACGACGGCCAGTCCCTGCATGGCCAGGCCCAGCTGCCCGCGGATCATGCTCGCGAGCCGGTTCGCCTTGCCCTCGACGGACATCAGCGTGCCTTCGATCTTCTCGTAGTGCTCGAGCTCCACCTGGTAGAGCTTCACCAGCTCGATGGCCAGCCCGGCCGTGCCGGCGATGCCCACCACGGCGTACTCGTCGGCGGCGAACACCTTCTCCATGTCGCGGTTGGCGATGAGGTTGCCCATCGTCGACCGGCGGTCCCCCGCCATGACGACGCCGGCGGCGAACTCCAGCGCCACGACGGTCGTGCCGTGCGGCGCCTCGAGGCTGGTCCCGGCGGGGAGCGGCCGCCGACCGGGCAGCAGCTCGGGGGCGACCCGCCCCACGAACTCGCTGAAGGACGAGGACCCGGCCGTGGTGAAGGCGTCGGGCAGCCGCCCCGATCTCCCGCGGGAGGAAGCGTCCGGACTCACTGGCCGCCCTTCTGCACGAACCCGCGCACGAACTCCTCGGCATTGGCCTCGAGGACGCCGTCGATCTCGTCGAGCACGGTGTCGATGTCGTCGTCGAGAGCTTCCTTGCGCGCGCTCGCTTCTGGGGCGACGGGCGCCTCGTCCGGACCGGGGTCCGGTTCGCCCTCGCGCCGTTGCGGACGGCTGTGCTCCTGAGCTGCCATGACGTACCTCCAACGCTCCAGCGGCCGGCTCGTGGTGGTGACCAGACCTACTCGACCCTAACCAGAAGCCGCGTCGAGTTCACGCAGGAGGGTCGTGACGTCGGGGCTCCGGTCGAGGATGGCGCCGACGTGGGCTCGCGTGCCACGCTCCGGCTCGAGCATCGGCACCCGCTGCAGCGCCTGGCGCCCCGGGACGTCGAAGATCACCGAGTCCCAGGACGCGGCGGCGATCTGGGTCGGGAACCGGTCGAGACAGGTGCCGCGGAACCACGCACGGGTGTCCTCGGGTGGCGTTGTCACCGCCGCCTCGACCGCGGCCGGGTCCACGAGGGTCGTCATCCGTCCCCGTGCGGCGAGCCGGTGGAACAGCCCCTTCTCGGGCCGGACATCGCTCCACTGGATATCGACTGCTCGCAGCCGAGAGTCGCTCCAGTCGAGGCCGTCCCGCTCGCGGTAGCCCTCCAGCACCTGGAGCTTGGCTACCCAGTCGAGGTCCGCGGCGCACAGGGCGGGGTCGGACTCGAGCCGGTGGAGGACGTCGCCCCACAGCCCCATGACCTGCGCGGTTTGCGGGTCGTCGTCTCCGCCGAGGCCGCGCACCTCCAGGTATGCGGCGACCGCGTCGTGGTACTCCCACAACAGCTCCAGCGCGGTCATCTGTTCGCCCTCGCGAAGCGTCACCTTGGCCTGCAGGGTCGGGTCGTGCGAGATCTGGTGGAGCGTCGCGACCGGCTTGGCCAGGGTGAGGTCCTTGGTCATGGCCCGGTCCTCGATGACGGCGAGCACGAGGCTGGTCATGCCGAGCTTCAGCAGGTTGGCCACGTCACAGTGGTTCGCGTCGCCGATGATGACGTGCAGCCGACGGTAGAGGTCGGCGACCGCGTGCGGCTCGTCGCGGGTGTTGATGATCGGCCGCTTGAGGGTCGTCTCCAGGCCGACCTCGACCTCGAAGAAGTCGGCCCGCTGGCTGAGCTGGAAGCCCGGCGTCCGGGAGTCCTGGCCGATGCCCACGCGTCCGGACCCGCAGATCACCTGCCGGACGACGAAGAACGGGACGAGATGCCGAACGATGTCGGCGAACGGCGTCTCCCGCCGCATGAGGTAGTTCTCGTGCGTGCCGTAGGAGGCGCCCTTGCCGTCGGTGTTGTTCTTGTAGAGGTTCACGCCTGGGAGCCCAGGTCGGTCCTGGAGCCGCCGCACCGCCTCCAGCATGATCAGCTCTCCGGCCCGGTCCCACGTCACGGCGTCGCGCGGGTTCGTCACCTCCGGCGAGGAGTACTCCGGGTGCGCGTGGTCGACGTAGAGCCGAGCGCCGTTGGTGAGAACCACGTTGGCCAGGGTGGGATCCTCCACGTCGGTGAGCTGGCTCGGGTCGGCGAGCGCGCGGCTGATCTCGAACCCCCGTGCGTCCCGCAGGGGCGCCTCATCCGCGTAGTCCCACGAGGCACGCCCCGATCGCACGCCGTGGGCACTCGCGTACGCGTTGACGACGTGCCCACTGAGGATCATCGGATTCGCCGCGGGGTCGCCGGGCACGGAGATGCCGTACTCCGTCTCGATGCCCATGACGCGGCGGACGCTCATACCGCCAGCCTATGCGGGGTGACGGTGGCCTCCGTGACCGCGGCGGCTGATGACCGTTGTGGCGAGAGTGACGATGGCGTCGGAGGTGACGACATCCGGCCGCGATCCGACGCGCATTCGGGCCGCACTGCTCCCGTACAGTTGACACGGAACCGCCGCCGCCCTCGGAAGGCCGCCCCGTGAACGACGTCGTGGTGTTCTCCGGTACTGCCCATCCTCGCCTCGCCGACCGGATCTGCGGACACCTCGGCGTCCGGCGCTCCCCCGTGGACGTCAAGCGGTTCAGCAACGACTGCCTCCAGGTGCAGCTGCTGGAGAACTGCCGGCAGCAGGACGTCTACGTCATCCAGCCGCTCGTCCCGCCGACGCAGGAGCACCTCATGGAGCTGCTCCTCATGTGCGACGCCGCACGCGGCGCCTCCGCCGCGCAGATCACGGTCGTGATGCCGCACTACGCCTACGCGCGTTCGGACAAGAAGGACGCGTCGCGGATCTCCTTAGGTGGCCGGCTGGTCGCCGACATGCTGGTGACGGCTGGGGCCGACCGGGTCCTCACCATGACGCTCCACGCGCCGCAGGTCCATGGCTTCTTCTCGGTGCCCGTCGACCACCTCACCGCGATCGGCGTCCTGGCCGACCACTACCACGGTCGCGACCTCTCCGACACCGTCGTGGTGTCACCGGACCTCGGGAACGCCAAGGCCGCCACGCAGTTCGCGCGGCTGCTGGGACTGCCGGTGGCCGCCGGCAGCAAGCAGCGGCTCTCCGACGACACCGTGATCATCGACGCCATCGTCGGCGACGTCGCCGGCAAGCGCGCCATCGTCTTGGACGACGAGATCGCGACGGGCGGCTCGATCGTCGAGCTGCTGGAGCGGCTCAAGGACGTCGGCTGCACCGAGGCATCGATCACCTGCACGCACGGCTTGTTCACGGGACCGGCGGTCGATCGCCTCAGCACGCACCCGATGATCACGGAGGTCGTGACGACCGACACCGTGCCGGGGCGCGATGATTGGGACGGGCTACAGGTGCGCTCGATCGCGGGGTTGTTCGCCGAGGCGATCGCGCGGATCCATCACGGCCGGTCCGTGTCATCGCTGTTCGAGGGCGTCGATCCCACGCACGCACCGCCGCAGCCGCGGCTCCCCTTCTGACCGGCCGGTCACCGGTGCCGTCGACACGGGCTTCGTCCCGTATGCCGATGGGCCTCGCCGCCGCGCTCGACGTTGCCCTCGTCGGGCTCTTCGCCGCAGTCGGTCGAGCGAGCCACGAGCCGGGGTACCTCTCGCTTGCGGGGGACGGCGACGCGCTGCGTGGCGTACTGCTGACGGCGTGGCCGTTCCTCGCCGGTCTCGTGATCGGCTGGGCCCTGGTCCGCTCGCTCTCGCACCGCTGGCCGGTCGCCGTCGGTCCCGGAATCTCCGTGGTCGTCTGCACTGTTCTCGTCGGCATGCTGCTGCGCATCATGACCGGTCAGGGCACCGCGCCGACCTTCGTCCTCGTCGCGACGCTGGTCCTCGCAGTCCTGCTGCTCGGCTGGCGGTTCATCGCGTCGAGGGTCGGGTGAGGCATCGCATACCTCACGTATGCGCTTCGGCCCGAGACTGACTAGAGGTACTGGCCGGTGTTGGCGACGTTGTGGATCGAGCGACCCGGCTCGGTGCCGTCCTTGCCGTTGATGAGCGTTCGGATGTAGACGATCCGCTCGCCCTTCTTGCCCGAGATGCGAGCCCAGTCGTCCGGGTTGGTCGTGTTGGGCAGGTCCTCGTTCTCCTTGAACTCGTCCACGCACGAGGCGAGCAGGTGCTCGACCCGGATGCCCTTCTGGCCGATGGTCAGGAAGTCCTTGATCGCCATCTTCTTGGCCCGGTCGACGATGTTCTCGATCATCGCGCCCGAGTTGAAGTCCTTGAAGTAGAGGATCTCCTTGTCGCCGCCGGCGTAGGTCACCTCGAGGAACCGGTTCTCGTCGATCTCGGAGTACATCCGCTCGACGGTGGCCTGGATCATCCCCTCGACGGTGGCCGACCGGCTGCCGCCGTTCTCCGATAGGTCGTGGTCGTGGAGCGGGAGACCCTCGACGAGGTACTTGCTGAAGATGTCGCGGGCGCTCTCGGCGTCGGGTCGCTCGATCTTGATCTTCACGTCGAGCCGCCCGGGCCGCAGGATCGCGGGGTCGATCATGTCCTCGCGGTTGGAGGCGCCGATGACGATGACGTTCTCCAGGCGCTCCACCCCGTCGATCTCCGATAGCAGCTGCGGCACGATCGTCGTCTCGACGTCGCTGGAGACGCCCGAGCCGCGGGTGCGGAACAGCGAGTCCATCTCGTCGAAGAAGACGACCACGGGCGTGCCGTCGGACGCCTTCTCCCGCGCGCGCTGGAAGATGACGCGGATGTGCCGCTCGGTCTCGCCGACGTACTTGTTGAGCAGCTCTGGGCCCTTGATGTTGAGGAAGTAGCTCTTCTCCGTCGCGACGCCGGTGCGCTCAGCGACCTTCTTGGCCAGCGATGCCGCGACGGCCTTGGCGATGAGCGTCTTGCCGCAGCCGGGCGGCCCGTAGAGCAGGACGCCCTTGGGCGGCCGCAGCTGGTGCTCCTTGAAGAGCTCGGGGTGCAGGTAGGGCAGCTCCACGGCATCGCGGATCTGCTCGATCTGGCTGCTCAGACCGCCGATGTCCTCGTAGTCGATCTCGGGGACCTCTTCCAGGACGAGGTCCTGGACCTCGGCCTTCGGAATCCGCTCGTAGACGAAGCCCGAGCGCGGGTCGAGCATGAGGGCGTCGCCCACGCGGACCAGCTGGCCCTCCAGCGAGTCGGCCCGGCGGCACACGCGCTCCTCGTCAGCGTGCGCCACGACGAGGATGCGGTCGTCGTCGAGGATCTCCTTGACCATGACGACCTCGCCGACGCGCTCGAACCCGCACGTCGCGACGACGTTGAGCGCCTCGTTGAGCATGACCTCGCGGCCGGCGCTGAGACTGGCCGGGTCGACGGTGGGGCTTACGGCGACCCGCATCTTCCGACCGCTGGTGAGGATGTCGACGGTCGCGTCGTCGTAGGACTCGAGGATCAGCCCGTATGCGCTGGGCGGCTGGGCGAGCCGGTCCACCTCGGACTTCAGGGTGACGATCTGCTCGCGCGCCTCCTTGAGGGTGCGCACCAGCCGCTCGTTCTGGGTCGACAACGTGGCGAGCGACGTCTGCAGCTGCAGCACGCGGTTCTCCAGCTCGCGAGCCCGGGTAGGGCTGTGCCGCAGCTGCTCACGAAGGTCACGGACCTCGTCTCGCAGGAGGTCGCGCTGCCGGGACAGCTCCTCGGGCGCGGCCTTCTCGAACGGGTCTATCGGGTCGTGGTGGGCGCGCACGTCCTCGGGCTCGCGGGGGGTGAGGTTTGACATCTCGGCACCTCCTGACGGCTCTCGGGATCGGTGTCCTGTTTCGACCCTAACTCGCCATTTCTCCTAGTGCTCGGAGGTTTGAGTCACAGTCCTGCGTACGCGCCTGACCTTCTTCTCAGATACTGGACGCTCGCCGAGGTCGGCGAAGTCCCAGTCTTCCTCGGCCGCAAAGCCGGCTGCGGCCTCGGTGGAACCCTTCGCGGGGCGGCGGGTGCGCTCGGGCGGAGACACTCCGGGAGCCAGCCGACGGGTGGTGATGAGGAAGCCGGTATGCCCGTGCATCCGGTGCTGAGGCCGGACGGCCAGCCCCTCCAGGTGCCAGCCGCGGACGAGAGACTCCCAGGCGCTCGGCTCCGTGAACCCGCCGTGGTTCCGGATCGCCTCGGCGACGCGCGACAGCTGGGTGGTCGTCGCGACGTAGCAGATGAGGACGCCGCCCGGCAGCATCGCGTCGGCCACCGCGTCGAGACACTCCCAGGGGGCCAGCATGTCGAGGACGACGCGGTCGATGGTCCCGGGCTGGACCTCGCGGGGCAGCGCGTCGACGAGATCGCCGACCACGACCCGCCAGGCCGGGTGCTCCCGACCGAAGAAGGCGCGCGCGTTACCGCGGGCGATGTCGGCGAAGTCCTCGCGCCGCTCGAACGAGAGGAGCTCGCCGCCGTCGCCGATGGCCCTCAGCAGCGACATGCTGAGCGCCCCGGAGCCGACTCCCGCCTCGACCACGCGGGCGCCGGGGAAGATGTCGGCCATCGCGACGATCTGCGCCGAGTCCTTGGGATAGACCACCGCGGCGCCGCGCGGCATCGACATGACGTAGTCCGCCAGCAGCGGGCGCAGAGCGAGGTACTCGGTGCCTGAGGAGTTGGTGACGACCGAGCCGTCGGGTGCTCCGATGAGGACGTCGTGGGCCAGTCGCCCCGCGTGCGTGTGGAACTCGCGACCAGGCTCGAGGGTGATGGTGTGGAGGCGACCCTTGGGGTCGGTGAGCTGGACCCGGTCACCCACCCCGAACGGCCCTCGGCGCGCGTGCGCGCGCACGCCCGCGTCCTCGATCACGGGCGCAAAGTCTACGGATGGCAGTTACCTCGAGCGGCCCTGGAATACGCCATCTGGTGGAGATTGCGCCTGCGCGGCCTCCCCCCACTCGTGACCACGAGCTGAACCAG